>DASTVV010000014.1:0-7744 GCA_035758925.1 Gemmatimonadaceae bacterium | reverse complement strand
CCTTGAGCGTGCTGAACGTGGCGACGCCGTTCACGGCGGCCACTGTCTGGGTTCCCGAGAGCGTGCCGCCCGCCGCCGCAAAATTCTTGTAGAAGTTCTGTCCCAGCGAAACAGTGACGTTGTTGGTAGCCGTCGTCGTATTGTCGAAAAGGTCGGCGATCGTCACGGTCACTGCCGCAAGAGAGGTGTTCGCTTCCTTGTTCGCTGGTTGCGCCGAGAACGACAGCTTCGCGGGCGCTGCGGGAGACACCGTGAACGTGGAGCTCGTCGCGCCGGACAAGGCTCCTGAATTGGCTGTGAGCGTGTAGCCGGCAGCCGCTTTGTTCACCCACAGTCCGGTAAAGCTCGCGATGCCATTGATCGCGTTGACGACCTTCGTTCCGGTCAGCGTTCCGCTGCCCGGGTTCGCGCCGAACGCAATCGTGACAGGGTCTCGCGCGCTGCTGACACGGTTCCCGTTGGCGTCCTGGATCTCCACCTGAACTGCTGGCGACAGCGGATCACCCGCGACGGAACTGGACGGCTGGATGGAGAACGCCAGCTTGGTCGCGAGCTGCGCACCCACGGTCACCGTCGTGCTGCCGGGCATTCCCTTGCCGACTGCGGTGATCGTTGCGGTTCCTCCGGAAACGCCGGTCACCAGACCGCCCTGCGTCACCGTCGCCACGCTCGGATTGTCCGAGCTCCAGAACCACGACACGTTCGGGACGGTGGCGTTGTCAGCGTCCTTGGCGTCTGCCGCAAGTTGCTGCGTTCCTCCGAATCCGATCGACGGAGTCGCCGGAGTGACCGTCACGGTCGCGACGCCCTGGAACGCATACACCACCTGAATCGTGCTCGACTTGCCGCCGTTCGGAACCGTCGCGTTGACGGCCTTTACGGCGATGTAGTAGTTGCCCTCGTCGGCGACGGTGATATTGGCGGTGGTGTTGGTCACCGTCTGGGTCTGCGCGTTCGCCATCGACGGCGACTTGGACCACTGCACGATGTAACTGGTCGCGTTCTGCACGGCGCCGAAACTCACCGAGAAGTGCAGCACATCGGTCGTATCCGGAAGCGCCGCGAGGTTGATCGCGGGCTCGAACAACGGGAAAGTGACCGACGCCGGAGTACTCGTTCCAGCGGTGACACCCACGCCCGAGGTCTGTCCGAAATGCGCTACCTCGTTCCCGACCAGGCCTTCCACGGTCACGCTGTAGGAACCAGGCGAGAGGCCATCCACCGTGACGTCGAAGAAGCCGCCGCTTGCTGTCTGGCTGGTGACCGTCTTGTTCGTCGGCCCGCTGACGGTGATCCGAACGCCGGTCAACGTCAGGTTGGCGATGGCGCCATCGACTGGAATCAGATCGTGTGACGCCGCGTCCGCGTCCCCCATGCGCGCCGCGATGGGCGCGCCAGTCGTGGGTGACAGCAGCGTGATCGTGATGCCGCCGGTCTTGGGAAGTCCGGTCGCATTGTCGCACGAGAGTCCGGCGCCCAGCAAGAGAGCCAGCGACAGCGCCGCGAGAGCATTGTGCTTCACCAGTGCCTCGACTTGAAAGAAGGGGTGGTCAGTCAGCGGGACGGCGAGTGCAGCGGAACTGCGTACGTCAGGGGGGCGTTACTGGGATGTGGAACGTGATGGAGCCTGTGCCGCCGGGGCCGGGACCTGGACCGGGGCCGGGGGAACTACCACCGCCGCCTCCAAGTGCGAGGGCCGCGGCGGCGCCTCCGCCACCGATCGCCGCGAGAATCCACGGCAGCTTGCTGCGTTTCTTGGGCTGCGCAGTTGTCGCTCTGGGCGCGGGGCCGCCGGCGACGGTCGTCGAGCGCAGCTGCACGGTGACGCGCGACTCGGCGCCCGGACGGACGAGAATCTCCTGAGAGCCGCGGAGATCACCCGCCGCGGTGACTTCGACACGATACCGTCCCATGGGACCGGCGAACGCAAACGGGACGCTGCCGCTCGCCTGCACCTGACTCCACTGCCATGCTTCGAGCGGAATGACCCTGGCCGTAGCGCCGACCACGTCCGAGGCGACGATCAACGTTCCGTAGGCGTGATTCTCTTTACGCGACACGTCGTTGATTGCCAGCAGCTGCTGCTGCTGGACGCTGCGGCGCGCGGTTTCCAACAGACCGCTCGCCCGCGGCGCCGGAATCGCGTTGGTTCCACCCGACCAGACGCCGCTCAGCCGTCCATTGACGTCGAGCATCGGCGAGCCGACGGTGGCGCCAACAGGAACGTCGCTGAGCTGCAGCGTGCCGGCCGGCCGGCCGGTCCACTGCGAGACGCGAACGCGCACGTCAGCGGGCGTACGGCAGTCATCGAAGCGCATGCCCCACACCGACTGACCATCCGCGATGGTCGCGGCGGCCGCGATCGAATCCGGGCGAGCCAGGGAGGACGTGGGTACCTGCAGAATGGCGAGGTCCGCGGGGACGTCGTACGCGGCGATGCGAACGGCGGGCGCGTTCGGCGTCGTGGTCGTGAGGGTGATTGCATCCGCGCCGCGGATAGCCTGATATGACGTGAGCACCAACCCATCGCGACTCATTGCCGCGCCGACAGCGCACGCGGGCGACGTTCCAAAGCGGCGCACGGAGAGCGGCACGATGTTGGCGAACGTGTGCTGGCGAATGTTTTCCGCGATCACGTCACTGGCCAGTGCAGCGGAGGTGAGCGAGAACGCGAGCACGGTAGTGACCCCAGGCAGAACCTCGCGCGTCATGCGCGCTGGCAGGTACCCGGGAGCTCCAGCCTCGATCTCATAACTGCCGGGTGGCAGCGACAGTCCGAGCCCCGCCGGCACCAGCGCGCCGCCGACAACGCGAACGCTGACGGGCACCGGCATGCCCGCGGCATCGACGAGAATTCTTCCGCGCGTCTCGGTGGAGCCACGGCCCACCCAACGCCAAGTCGTTCGCGTGACGACGTCGCCCGGAGTGCGGGCGCCGGTGAACGCGCGCGCTTCGCGCAGTACTGCCACCGCGCCCGCCACGAAGTTCACCGAGTCGATCGCCATTTCCGGCGCGATGCGTGCCGCCCAGCGCGCCCATGTTCTCGCGAGGTCCTGATTGTTGCTCTCCACCAGGATCTGCGTGAGGAGGTGCACGCCGCGCACCCATGCCGTATCGGTCGGGCCGAGCGCCGGGTTGACGGCGACCTTCAGCAGATCCACGGCGCGCTCTGGCGCGAAATCGTCGTATGCCGACGTCGCTGCACGCAACAGTTCTCCGCGCGATTGCTGCGCCGCGGCCACGCCAGTGAACGACAACCAAGCCAGCAGCGCGAGAGCAAATCGGCGGATCATGGGCGCGGGGTGAGTTGGATTCTGATGGTCGCGGTCTGACCCGCGCCGATGGTGAAGACGGTGTCCTTGGGGGCGAACCCGTTGCGGCTGACGCGCAGGGTGTGCGTCCCCGGCAGCACTTCTTCCTGGATGCGGCTTTGCTCGCCCTTGTCCAGGCCATCCACCGCAACGGATGCCGGCGGAGACAGGATCAGGCGAAGAGTGGAAAGGCCCTGCGTCTGTGAGGGACCAACCGCTGCACGCTGTGTCGGCGACACGGGCCGATCACGCACCGGTGCTTTCGTCACGGGCGCCGTTTTGCTCGCCGAAACCGGTGCCTTGGTGCTCTGCGCTCGAGGCGGCGGCTTGACTTCTGGCGTGGTTGGCTGCTCTGCGACGTTCTCGGGAGGCTGGGAATCGCCCTTCGCCGTTGGCTGAGTGGCGGTGGTGCTGTCGACGGCGGGCACCTGCGTCGTCGTTCCCGAAGGCACGACGACGGCCGGCGTCGGCGCCTTGTTGTCGGACTTCATCGCGCGCCAACCCAGGAATCCTCCCGCTCCCACCACGACGAAGGCGACTGCAGCTGCCAACATCCTGATGTTGCCGGAGCTCCGGGATGCCTTGACGTTCGGCCTGGGACGCCGCCCTTCGATGACAGTCGCGTCAGGCGGCGGCGCCTGGCGTTTCGTGACGGGGATAGGGCTCATCGGAACGCTCATCCGCAGCTTTTTCTGCGGACCGCTCTTGGCGAGCGAGATCATCTGCGTCCGAACGACATCGCCCTCGGTCTTCTGCGGGACGCCCAGCGCGGTCGCGGCTGCATCGAGATCCGGGAATCGATCGCCCGGCTCCTTGGACAGCATTCGCTTGATCGCGTTCGCAAGCGAATCGGGCAGGTCGGGCCGCGCGGCGTGGATATCGGGAACCGGCTCGAAGAGGTGCTGGGTGATGATCTCCGCGTATGTCGCACCGTCGAACGGCTTCTTGCCCACCAGCATCTCGTACGCAACCACGCCAAGCGAGTACTGATCCGATGCGCCGGTGATCGCTTTGTTGTGGAACTGCTCGGGACTCATGTAGTGCGGTGTCCCGATTGCGGTGCCTGTTGCGGTGAGATTCTGCACATCCTGAACCTTCGCGATTCCGAAGTCGGTGACGATCGCCCAGCCGTCCTCATCGATCATGATGTTGGCCGGCTTGATGTCGCGATGGACGACGTGCTTGCGATGTGCGTAGGCCAAGGCGCCGGCAACCTGGCTCAGGATCACCTGCGCCATGTGCACGTCGACCTTCCCCCTGTCCATGATCACCGACTCGAGGGAGCGGCCCTCGATGAATTTCATGACGAAGTAGACGAGCTCCTTCGTCTCCTTGACGGTGAAGATCTGGATGATGTGGGGATGGCTGAGCCCCGCGGCCGTCTGGGCCTCGCGCTTGAACCGCTGGACCATGCCCTCGCGAGCCACCAGCTCGGCGAGCATGGTCTTGATGGCGACCTTGCGATTGAGCGCGAGGTCCAGCGCCAGGTACACCGCCGCCATTCCGCCCCGACCCAGCTCGAAGTAGATGTCGTATTCGCCGAGCGTCGCGTTGGTCAGGATCTGCGCGAGGGTATCGACATTCTGGTCGACTTCCACGGCCAGCGTCTTGCCCATGGCAGAACCGCCCGGGCCCCAGATCCCGGATATGTCGGCTCCGCAATTGGCACAAAAGTTTGCCGCCTTGTCCAGCGGGAGCTTGCACCGCGGACAAGCGTAGGTGGCGTCGGTAGGGGTCATTCGGTGCGGGTAAACCGCTATCCCTAAGTTGCGGAAATATTTCGCCGTGGTCCGTGACCCGCAATACTACAGATAAGACCGGGGCAGTTCCTGGCACCCTTAGGAAGCTTTCAGGGAGCGCGAGCCAAGTGTTTACGTGTCGCTCCGACCCCCACTACATCAGGGCCAGTATCGCGGCGGCGATGACTGCGGCCGCGACGACGCCGAACCACAGGATGACGCGAACGCGGCGACTGCCCTCGAGGGGCCGCTTGTCGCTGCGGTTCGTGCCCACCGGGCCGCCAGACACCTGGGTGGATGGGACGGCGGCGCCGCTACCCGCCAGAGCGCCAGGGCCAGTCGGCGGCTCGGGTCGCGAGGGCCGGGTGCCGCCATTCCGGGGTCTTGCAGTGGCCTCGCCTGCCTCAGACGACGACGTCCCTTTGACTAGCCGCAGCTCGTCAATCGCGTATGTGGGACCCCCGGAACCCAGCGTGATCCGATCACTCTTCGCCGCTGGATGTGCCGCATCGATCCGCTGTCCGTTGATGAAGGTTCCGTTTCGGCTGCCAATGTCTCGCAGCATCACGCCGCCGTCATGGATCGCGATCTCGGCGTGCTCCCTCGACACCGACGCGCCGTGATCCGGTGGGATCTGCACGTTGCATTCGGGTGCGCGACCCAGTTTCACAGTCCGCGCCTGCACCTCGTAGAGCTGGTTCGTGTGGACGGCCCGCAGCACCACATGAATGAGCCAGTCCGTCGACGTTTCGGTCGGTTCGGTGCGCTCATCGACGCTCAGGCCGGCGCGGATAGCCTCCGAATATCGAATGGCTGCCGTGCGCGCATCGACCATCGCCTGCGTCGGACCGGATGCAGGAGCCGCCGGCGACTCCGTGCCCTCCTTTGGCGCAGCTTCTCGCGGTGGCGCTCCGCGCGGCGCCGTATTTCCCGGCGCCGGCGCCGAAGATGCGGGAGCCGAAGCTGGAGATTCCGGGCGCTCGATGATTGTCTGCGCGACCTGTCGCGACTCGAGTAACACGACCTTGTAGCGCGGACCCGACTCGCCGAGGCCAATCAGCTGGCCGACCCTGAGCGCATGGCGCTGACCGCGCAGCAGCCGCTCATCGTCGAGGATGGTGCCGTTGCGGCTCGTGTCCTCGATCCACCACGCGTCATCCTGGAAGAAAATCCGGGCGTGACGCGCCGACACCACCCTGCTATTGGGACCTTCGACGAAGAACCCGCACGCCGGATCGCGTCCGATCGTGGCATCGGTCTCCGAAACGTCCAGCGCCTTCTCGGATTCGTTTTCCTTGAGGACGATGCGCGGCATGCTGGGGACGGCGGTCGCGGCAAGACCCGATATGTTGAGGTCGGCACATCGGTCACAGGAAAATGGGGTCGAGCACTCGGCTCGGCTAGTGAAAAATCACCGGCTTGACGAATTGCGTCCGACGCGCTTGACGCCCGTCTGATCAGCGCCGAGTGTATCGAAACATGGCACCAGCGGTTTTCTCAGTCGCCGGCGCTCTCGTCGCTGTCGTCGTGGCCGCGCTGTTGGGCCGCAAATATGCGAACCGGATCGGCGCACGCGCGCTGCTCCGGCACCGTGCGCGCGTGGATCGATTCAAGCTCGCCAGCCGTGCCCACGTGCGTGAACAACTCCTGAGCGATCAGGAAATCGCCGAAGCGGTCCGCGAGCACGCGCGTGAGACTGGCATCGACGAAGCCGCGGCGCTTCGACGCGTGCGCGGGTACATCGACGAGATCGTGCCGTTCTTCAATGTGATCGTCTACTTCCAGATCGGTCTTCGCCTTTCGCGGGCGGTCCTGAATCTGTTCTACAAGGTGGCGGTGGAGTTCGAGGACCGCTCGGCCATCCAGCACCTGCCGAAGAACGCCGTGCTGGTGTACCTGATGAATCACCGCTCGAACGCCGACTACGTGCTGGTGGGATACGCGTTGTCCGGGCAGGTGGCCATCTCGTACGCCGTTGGCGAATGGGCACGCGCTTTCCCACTGGAGCACCTCTTCAAGGCCTTCGGCGCGTACTTCGTTCGCCGCCGCTATCGCGAACGGCTGTATCACACGGTGCTGGAGCGCTACGTCCAGCTCATCACGCGGCAAGGCGTCACGCAAGGCATTTTCCTCGAGGGAGGCCTCACGAGGGACGGCAAGCTGCGCGCGCCGAAAATCGGTCTCCTCGACTACGTGCTCGGTATCGCGCGCGAGCCGGAGTATCGCGCCCGGCTGCACGTGGTGCCTGTGGCCGTGAACTACGATCGGGTGCTCGAAGACCGCTCGCTCCTGCTGGAGCTTGCCCGGCAGGAAGGCAGGGTCAGGCCGCCGCGGTTGGCGCAGATGTATGAAGTGTCGCGATTCCTGGCCTGGAACGTCGGCCGACTCCTCAGCGGACAGTGGAAGCGATACGGCCGTGCCGCCGTGGTGATCGGGAAGCCGATCCCCCTCGCGCCATGGTTCGATACCGAGGCTAACCTGTTCGACCTTCCGCGTCCGGAGCGACTTGCCCGGGTTCAGAGGCTGTCCGACCGGGTGATGGAGCACATCGGAGGGCTGATACCGGTGACCCCGGTTCCACTCGCCTGCGCGGCGATTCAAAGCCTGGATGCCGAATTCATATCCCGTGACCGCCTCCTGGCGCGGATGGAGGAGATGCGGACGGCGCTTGTCGAGCTCAACGGAAGGGTTCTT
>DASTVV010000218.1:0-16643 GCA_035758925.1 Gemmatimonadaceae bacterium | reverse complement strand
GCGCACAACAGCTCGCCCAGCCTGGACGGCTGGTCGATGGCCGCGCGCACGGAGTCGCGCGTCGCCTCGATGATGTCGAGACGCTTCGTGATGACTAATGGCAGTCGTGATCGCTGCTTCAGGTAATAGGTCGGTCGAAGTTGACAGTGCATGGGAAAGCCCTGGTCAAGGTGACCGGGCGCGGAGAGGCTCATGCGTCATTCGCGTGCGCATGACGCGATTACTCTCATCTCGACGACGGTTCACCCGCGGGCTCCGGCCTTCGTCAGGCAATGGGAGCATCACGGCGTCGTCGCGCTCTGCTTGAGCTACGCGATCCCGGCGGCGTGCGGCCCTTGCCCATACACGCCGAAAGTCTTGTTGTTGGAAACGAAAGCGCCCCACCGGCAGTGTGTGTGCGGATGGGGCGCCCTGCTCTCGGGATTGACTAGCGCGTCACGCGCCGTCCCCCGATGAGCATTCCCCCAGCCGTGCACGCAGGCACATGCCGGTACGCACGCGGTCCCGGTCGAAACCGGTGATTCGCGCGGTGGCGGCTGTTAGTGAGCGTGGTTGCATCAGGCACGGTGTCCAAGGTTCTTCGACGAACTTCGCGTCGTCCGCCCGATTTGAGCGGGCGCGCATTTTACAGCTTTACGGTGTGAAGGTCAAGCGGGTTTCGCGCAACTGAACGCGCATCGACTCAGAGCTTCAATTCCCAGACTTGCGCCACCAGCTGTTTGCCGAAGCTGGTGTGTTTTTCCTCATTCATCAGCTCGAAACCGGCACGTTCGTACAGGTGCCGCGCCGCATGGAGGTTGTTTTGCGTCCAGAGCGTGAGCTTGCGGTAGCCAGCTGAGCGCGCAAAGTCGACGCAGGCGTCCACGAGTGCCTTCCCCACCCCAAGACCTCTCGCCGACGGCTCGACCAAAAGCAGGCGCAGCTTGGCCACGGTCTTCGACTTCCTGACGCAGAAGATCGAGCCGACGCTCTCGCCGTCGCGCTCGGCGATCCAGCAGCGCTCGCGCTTGGAATCGAAGTGGTCGATGAAGTCGGCGCAAATGCGCGCGACCAGCGCCTCGAACCGCTCGTCCCAGCCGTACTCGGTGGCGTACAGGACGCCGTGCCGGTGCGTGACCCAACCCATGTCCCCCGGCTGATGCGGTCGGAGGACGAAGCCCGGCGCCTTCCCCGCCGGCAGCTCGACGCCGAACCCCGACTGGATGGCGCGCATCGCCTGGATGACGGAGCGCCGGCGCGGCGCGGGAACAGTGTCGACGAGCGCACGGATCTCGCCCGACGCGCGACGATCGAGCTCGCTGAACACCTTGCGTCCCCTGGCGCTGAGCGACAGGTGCCGCTGTCTCGCGTCCTGTGCCGACGTGCGGCGCTGCAGGAGCCCGCGACGCGCGAAGCCGCGCAGGATACGGCTCAGGTAACCGGGGTCGATGCCGAGCTCGCGCGTCAGGTCGGTCGCGGTCGGCGGCATCTCGCGGTGGCACAGCTCGTACATCACCCGCGTCTCGGCCAGCGAGAACTCGCTGTGGAGATAGCCGCGATCGAGGGCGCCGATGCGGCTGGTATAGAAGCGATTGAAAGCGCGAATGGCGGCGACGTCGGCGGATGGAGTGGCCATGCCGCAATTCTTCCATAATTAGTTGACATTGTCAAGTAACTGCGCACACCACAGTAACGGCGCAGACTGCCATAGGGCGCAGACTGCCATAGGGCGCAAACTGCCGAACAACGCCGACTGCCCAACGACGCCAACTGCCCAACGACGCCAACTGCCCAACGACGCAAACTGCCAGGCTGCGCGACGCCCAAACTGCGCTCAGACAGCGCTAAGGTGCGGACGCCTTCTGGCGTCGTTTGGGCGCAGTTCGGGAGTCGCGCCTTCTGGCAGTTAGCGCCGTTGGGCAGTTCGCGTTGTTTGGTCCCACCGTGACTCCAAATGATGCGACTCCTTCTGCACCAAACCGACATTGTGGCTGCATGCCACACCGCGATCTCAACATGCTCGATGCGGCCGAGCGCGCGGCGGATCAGGTCAATGCATTGATCGACCGATCACGACGGCGACTGTTGTACGTCAGCCAGATGCGAGCGTCGGTGCAATCGATATCGGCCAACATCGCCGAGGGCTTTGGACGAGGAACAGGCCGCGATCGGGCGCGGCCGCTGAAGATTGCGCGTGGAGAGGCCGAAGAAACCATTCGGCACCTGGGCGCGAACTTTCGAAGGAAGCGCATCGAGCCGAAGGAGTATTGGCCGATTCACAACCGGCTCGTCGTCATTGTGAAGATGCTGAACTCCTTTCTCAGCATGTGAGCCTGGGTGAACTCGCGGCCCGACCAATTGCCTCCGCTCGCAGTTCGAGCGCCTTCTGGCAGTTCGCGCTGTTCGGCAGTTCGCGCTGTTCGGCAGTTCGCGTCGTTCGGCAGTTTGCGCCCTTTGGCAGCTCGCGCCCTTTGGCAGTTTGCGCCCTTTCACCGCCGGGTGGCACCTCGCGCCTTCTGTGCCCTGCGCCGTCTGCGGGTGTTGAGGTCTAGAAATAGACTGCTCCCAACACCCTGAACCCATTAAACCCAGCGCTCGTAAATGACTGCTCCGTTCTCACTCCCACACTCGACTGCCTGAAACGTCGCGTGAGGACGCCGAACTCGCCCGATGCGGCGAGGCTCACGTGCGGTGAGAAAAAGTAGGCGGCGCCGGCGTCCATGGCGCCGCCGGCGGTCCAGCCGGAGATGTCGCCGCCGATGAAGCCGCCGACCGCTCCGATGCTCATGAACGGACGCAGCGCGCTCGCGGTGTCGCGGTAGAACCGCGCGCCGAAGCGCGAGTCCAGCTGGATGCGGTCGCTGCGCGTGCGGAAATCGACCGACGTGCCCGCCGTCTCCAGCGTCTCGTGCAGGTAGTGCGCGGTGATCCCGACGAACCACGCGCGCGACGCGCTGCGGAACTTGAGGAGCGTGGCTTCCGGCTGGAACGACGTCTCGGCGCCCCACGTGCCCTTGGTCGGGCCGCCCCTGGCCTGCGCGCCAAGCGGCGCGGTCAAGGACAGCACGAGCGCAACGACGGCAAGGGTCCGGGCCATCAGGTCTCCAGGGTCACGGTACGGTGGTGACACCGCGAGAAACCTATTTGGCTCTTCCGGAAAAGAGCGGTGGCCTGGCTGGCTCGGCCGTTGTCTTCGGACACCGCAGACAATCGGAATTGATTCGGAAAACTTGACGCCGATCAAGCCGATCCACACGGACGCTGATCGTGGGTCTCAGGCACGACCATCATCCGCGTGAATCGGCAGGATCGGCGTTGATTCTACCGCACCCTCGATACGGATTGGACCTGGAAACGGTTGGGGGCCCGAGTTGGGGTTGGACAACAACAACACCCCAACACCCTCCGACCCCCCACCGCAACCGCCTTCCTAGAAGGCGCAACCGCCTTCCTAGAAGCTCGTGAAGATCGCCAGCGACACGCTGCGGCCCGGCTCCGGTCTGAAGAAGCTCGCGTTGGGGAACTCGGCGTACAGCTTGTCGCCGATGTTGTCCACCGTGAGCGCCAGACTGTTGCTCAACCCGCGGCGATCGAACAGTCGCACGCTCGCGCGTGCCGAGTGCACGGCGAACGCCGGAAGCTTGTCGCCGATAGGATTGGTGCCGACGATGACTTCCTTCTGCTCGCCCTGGTACCGAAGCGTGTACCCGACGGAGAGCCGGCCGTTCCACGGGCTGTACGCGATATCGCCGACAAGCTTGCTCGAGTAGCTGTCGCCGATCGGATTGTTGGGATCCGAGATGTTCTTGCCGTCCACGCGCGTGAAGCTCGCGGACGCGTCGACGCCCGACAGGGCGTGAACACCGGTGGTGAGCTCCATCCCATCCACACGCAGCCGGCCGATGTTGTGGTTCTGGAACTCGGGGCGACCGTTCACGGTGCCGCCCGTCGCGACGCCCTTGATGGCGTCATGGACGTCATTGCGGAAAACGAAGCCCTCGGCGTAGTAGACATTGCGACGAAAGCGCAGGCCGAGGTCCGTGTTGAGGCTCGTCTCCGGACCGAGGTCGGGGTTGGCGCGTTGGAAGCTGTTGGCCTCGGTGGCATTTCCCTCGAAAAAGCGCTCGACGAGGTTCGGCGATCGGAAGCCGCGTCCGATGGTGCCGATGACGTTGAGGTCCTGGGTGAGGCGATAGAGCGCGTTGGCGTTCCACACCAGCGTGCGGTTCGTGCCCTTGATGAGCGGACGCGTGACGCCGGGCGTGGGCCGTGTCTCCGCGACGATGTCCTGGCCGCGAAGCCCGAGCACTGTGGTGAGGCGCGACAGCGGCTCGAGCTCGAGCTGCGTGAACGCGCCGGCGCTGCGGAACGTCGCATTCGGGACGGCAGGCGTGCTGTTGGCGGTGTTCGTCGGCGGGCCGAAGCCGGTGATGATGGTGCGACTCGAGTCGGTGTTGTTCGACCGGTCGCGGAACGCGTCGACGCCGTACGTCAGGACGGCACGCGACAGAATGGGACGTGCCAGCTCGATGCGGCCGCCAACCGTGGCGAGGTCCGTGAAGTTGTACGACTTGCTGTCGATGGTCGCGCCCGGACCCGCGGGCACCAGCACGTAGTTATTGAGATGCCGCTCGTTGCGTTGCAGGTACGTGGAAACTTCGGCGCGCGTCGCGAAGAACGTGGACAGCGCACTGGCGCGGTAGCCCACCGTGTAGCGCGAGTAGTCCTGATCGGGATAGAGGATCTGAACTCTCGGCTGGCCCTGGCCGAGCTTGGCCGGATCGATGAAGCCGAAGCCCGCCTGGCCCGCCTTGTACCACTCGGCGCGCGAGAACACCTCGCCGCGGTTCTGGAGATCGTAGCCCAGCATCAGCGAGTAGGACTGGTCCCGGATGCCGGAGTCGAAGACTTCCTCCTCGTCCGCCAACGTGATGTCGCCGAACGAACCCTTGGCCGCACGATACGCGTTCGCGTCGCGATAGGCCGCGCTCGCGCGCACACCGAGGTTGCCGAAGCGAGTCATGATGGCGCCGTTGGGCGTGCTCGCCGAACCCGCGCTTCCGTAGCGGTACGTGGCGTCGCCATGCACTTCGCCCGAGGGCGTCGAGGGCGTGGGCGGCGAGATGATGTTCACGACGCCGCCGATGGCGTCCGTCCCATAGAGGACGGACGATGGGCCGCGCACGACTTCGACGCGGTCGAGGTCCGAGATGCCGGCGACGGCGGGCAGCTCACCGAAGTCCTGCTGGCGACGGGAATTGTTGAGGCGCAGGCCGTCTTCGAGGAGCAGGATGCGCTGGCCGCGCATGCCGCGAATCTCGGGGCGACGCTGGCTGGGTCCGACGCCGCTGGCATCGAGGCCCGCGATGTCGCGAAAGAGGTCGACGGCGCCGTGCGGCAACTTGGCGCGCAGCACCGAGGAATCGAGGACGGTGATGGCCTGCGGCGTGTCGAACGTCGAGCGCTGCGAGCGCGTGGCCGTAATGGTGACCGCGGCGAGCGGACGGGATCTGGCGGCGGCGCTGTCAGCGGATTGCTGTACTGGCCTCTGCGCGATCGCGGTGGACGCGACCGAGACCAGTAGTGTGAGTACGGTGCGGACTGCGGGGCGAGACATGTGCGAAGTTCTCCGGAGTGCGTTGAGCGCGCATCGTATTGCGCGGGATCAACGTGACCTGTTGCGGGTCAGGAGAGAATTCGCGGAGATACGGAAAAGTTTTCCGTAGAACTACGGGACGGCACGGCAAAACGGCGCACCCCGCTGTAACGGCGCGAGCTGCCGAACAGCGCATACTGCCCAACAGCGCGAACTGCCCAACAGCGCGAACTGCCCAACAACGCGAACTGCCCAACAACGCGAACTCCCAGACCGCGCACCGCCCGAACGACGCTCAGACAGCGCCAAAAGGCGCGCGAATGGCGTCAAGCGAGACGAGACGCGAGCGCGAAGCCGCCGTTTCCGCAGTCAGGGCGCAGTTCGGGCGGTGCGCAGTTCGGCACTTCGCGAAATTCGGCACCTCGCGACGTTCGGCACTGAGCGCAGTTTGGCACCTCGCGCCGTTTCGAGCGGGGTTGCGCCGTCTGCTTCTGAGCTACGAGTTGGTCAGTAGCCCCGCGTCCAGCGCGAATCGCGTGAGGCTTGCTACCCCTTTCAAGCCAAGCTTCCGCATCATCGTCTCGCGATGCGATTCCACCGTGCGTACACTGATTCCGAACGTATAGGCGATTTCCTTGTTCGTCGCCCCACGAGCGATCTCGATGAGCACGCTTCGCTCGCGCGCCGTGAGTCCGGCCAGCCGATCGCGCCGTTCGTACTCGAGCTGTTCGTTGCGCAGCGCTGACGACAGCGCCTGCGCCACTGGTGGGCTGAAAAACGTCTCGCCCGCGTGGAGCGCGCGGATCGCGCCGCGCAGCTCGGCCGGCGTGGAGTCCTTTCGGAGGTAGCCCTGGGCGCCTGCGCGCACGCTGCGCAGCACGTACTCCTCGTGGTCGTGGATGCTGAGCACGAGGATGCGCGCGCCGGGCACGACCTCGCGAATGCGCGTGGCCGCGTCGAGTCCCGACAACGTCGGCATCGAGATGTCGAGCACGATGACGTCCGGCGGCGGATCGAGCGACATGGACAACTCCACCGCCTCGGCACCGTTCGACGCCTCGCCGACGATCTCGAACCCGCTCTCGGACGCGAGCACGTGACGAATGCCCTCGCGCACGACGGCGTGGTCGTCCGCGACGAGCACACGAATCGGAGCTTGCGTGGCGCGATCAGCGGACATGGGGTGGCGGGGGGGAGTCCAGAGGAACGCGGACGGTCACGAGCGCGCCGCTGTCGTTGTGGACGTCGACCGAACCACGGAGAGCGCTGATGCGCTCCCGCATGCCTGAAAGGCCCGTTGGATTGCTGGGCCGAGGGTCATAGGTCGAACGACCGGTTTGCGGAGTGGAGCTTGGGGTGGGAGGAAGGTACGGGGTGTGGGCAGTGAGGTGCTTGAACCCATGCCCGTTGTCCCGCACGACGAGGGTCAACTCACCCTTCGTGACCGCCAACCGTACGCTCACCTCGGTAGCCGCGGAGTGGCGCGCGACGTTGGACAACGCCTCCTGCAGAGCGCGGAAGAGTGCGAGCGCGGCGTCGTCGGACACCGCCGGCAGCGGCTCGGCCGCGTCGAACGTGATGGCGAGATGCGTCTCCTCGGCGAACCCGTGCACCAGCGCACGCAGCGCCGGCACCAGGCCAAGGTCGTCGAGCAGTGGTGGACGCAGGTGCGTGGTGACGCTGCGAATGCTGCGAATGCCGGCGTCCACGAGATCGAGCGCCCGATCCAGACGTGCAGCGACCGGCGGCGGGGCCGCTTCGCGGGCCAGCCCCAGCTGCATCTTCACGGCTGCCCACACCTGCGCGGTTTGATCGTGCAGCTCGAGCGACACGCGGCGGCGTTCGTCCTCCTGCTGCCGCACCATGCGCGACGACAGGCGCGTCAGCTCACCCGTGCGGCGATCGAGCTCCTCGAGCACCAGGATGACCATGCCGATTCCCATCGCGAGCACGAACAGGATGTCGAGGTAGTAGCCCCACGGATTCCACGCGCCTTTGGCGCGCAGGATGGGATAGTCGAGGTGGTGCAGTCCCCACGCGCAGAGAACGGCCGCGAGCACCGCGGCGCCGCGCGAGCCCGAGCGGCGCCACTGCGTGAAGAAGACGCGACCTGTCCACAGCGTGGCGAAGCTGAGGAAGAGGACCGCCGGGACCGCGGCCAGCAGGAAGCTCTGGAGGTGATAGATGGCGACGTACGACCAGACGAGCGGGAACGCCATCGCCAGCACATACCAGCGCTCCCACGTGACCGACTGCGAGAACGCGAACGCGGCCCACAGCAACGCAAGCGCCGTGAACCCGGTGAAGATCTGGTGCACGAACAACCACGGCTGCTGCTGCGTGGCGAGGAACGCGACGATGGCCCCAATGCGAAAGACGTACAACGTCCACGCGACCGACCACCAGAGGACATAGCCGCGACGGTACCTGGCGTAGAGCAGCCAGCAGAACGCCGCGGTTCCAACGGTGACGGCACCCTGCAACAACGCGGCGTGGAGCTCGGGCAGCTCGGACAACACGGTCATGTATCTGAAATGTAATTCCGATTGACTTTGTCGGCATTCGGCGTCTAGACTGTCGGCCCATGCCGCCGATGCAAAAACACCTCAGCGCCCTCGCCGCCCTCACTCTCGTTCTCGCCGCAACCGCGGCATCGGCCCAGACGGTCCAATCGATCAGCGTCGGCGAAAGGACCGTGAGAACCGTCGGGACGATCGTCGTCGCTCACGGCGGCGATTCCGCCTGGAATGCGGGTGTGCTGGACGCGGCACGCTCGGCGCGCACCGGCGGTCCGGTGGAGGTGAGCTTCCTCATGGGACCGGCGGCCAAGGAGTTCCGCTTCCAGGACGCGGTGGCGAATCTCGAAAGGCGCGGCGCGACGGAGATCGTCGTGGTGCCGATGCTGGTCTCGAGCCACAGCGGCCACTACGACCAGGTGCGCTACCTCGCCGGCGACTCCGTGACGCTGGACGAGCAGATGCTGCATCACCTGCACATGGCTGGGCTCGATCGGGCCAGCACGACGCTGCCGCTGCGGGTGACGAAAGCATTGGACGACGCGCCGCAGCTGGCGCGCGTGATCACGCAGCGCGCCCTGGCGCTCACGAAGTCGCCGCGCGAGCGCGCCGTGTTGATCGTCGGACACGGCCCCAACTCCGCGGAGGACTACGCGGCCTGGATGGCAAACCTGCGTCCCGTCGCGGACTCGGTGGCGGCGTCGGGCCACTTCCGCGACGTGCGGGTGGAGCTCGTTCGCGACGACGCGCCCGCCGCGGTGCGCGCGGAAGCGGTGCGGCGCACGCGGGACATTATCCAGCTGCAGTACGCCGCGACGGGCAAAGACGTGATCGTCGTGCCCGTCCTCGTGTCCAAGGGGGCGATCAGCCGGGACAAGATCCCGAGCGATCTTGCGGGTCTGCCGATCGTGTACTCGGGCGAGCCGCTGCTGCCGCATCCGGAAATCGCGCGTTGGATCGAATCGCGCGTCAGCGCATCCCGCTAGTCGCGCTACTCGACCGAGCGCAGGCGCGAGGGTTGGGTCCTACCGCGGACTGCGGTTTGGCGAGGACTTTGTTCCCCACCGCGGAGTGGGGGGCGAGGACTGGATTCCCCACCGCGGAATACACTGCGGTCCTCGTCGCTCTCGCTCCGTCGCTGCGCTCCTCCGCTCCGCTCCTGCGGTCCTCGCTGGCTTTCGCCGGCCGCGCATATGGCGCGGCTCGGCTCCAGACATTCCGCAAGTGGGTAACCCAGCCCTCGCCCCCTGCACATCCGCTTCGTGAACCAGCCCTCGGCCCCGCACATCCGCGCCGTAAACCAACTCTCGCGCCACGTTCGGCCCGTTCGCTACAGCCCGTGCGGACCTGCGTTCGCGCGGCCTGAACCGCGCGGTTTCTGCCGTAGCGTCGCGACGCCCGAGACACACACCGGCAGCCCCAACGCGCACGGGCCCGATTCGGCTCGGGCACGGACCGGGCGTGCGAGAAGAGCGCCGGCAAAGGGCGGGTGAACTCAGTGACCTACCGCGCGCCGAGCGCGGCACTGATCGGGGCGATCGTGCCGGGGGGCGGTGGTCCCCGAAGCGAATCGTCTGAGGGCCGATGGGGCACAGCCCCATGGCCCGAAGCCAGCAAGCAGCGCAGGAGCGCCGCAGAATGAGCGCAGCGAATGGCGGCGCGACGAGCAGCACAGCGTGGTTCGCGTGGGGGATCACCGCCCCCTGGCTGACTCGCTCCGATCAGTGGCGCGTCAGGAAGTGCGATAGCGTTGCTGGAGCTCGAGATAGCTCTCGACCGTGCGCGCGATACGCGCGCGTTCATCGAGCGTGGTCTCGCGAACGATCCGTCCCGGCACGCCCAGCACGAGCGAGTTGGGCGGCACGACGAAACCCTCGCGCACGACGGCACCCGCGCCGATGATCGAGCCGCTGCTCACGCGGACGCCGTTGAGCAGGATCGCGCCCATCGCGATGAGGACGTCGTCCTCCACGACCGCGCCGTGCACGATGGCGCGATGGCCGATGCCGACGCGCTTGCCGATCTCACACGGGACGTTGTCGTCCACGTGAATGACGCAGCCGTCCTGGACGTTGCTGTCGTCGCCGATGGTGATGACGTCGCTATCGCCGCGCAGGGACGCGTAGGGCCAGATCGAGACGCGCGGACCGAGCGTCACGTCCCCCGTCACATAAGCGAGCGGATGGACGAACGCGGTCGGGTGCACTTTGGGCATGGCATGGTAACTGCCCGATGAATGCTTCAGACGCAAGTGCGGCGACGAGGAGCTGATGGCTGAACACGATCACGATCAATACCGGTGCCCGATCTGCGGGGCCAAGTTCGACAATCGGTCCGACCTCAACGATCACGACCGGCGTCTCCACACCCAGCAGGGCATCAGCGGCATCGCGCCCAGCAACGTCTATCCGAAACCGGAGAAGTCCAAGGAGACGGACGAGACGCGCAAGGATCGGAAGTTCGACAGGAGCAACTGGGAGTAGCAGGGTGTGGTAAGTGAGGCGAGGGGGGCGGAGTGTGAGGTGAGGGTGAAACCCGAGCCACAGACCCAAACCCCGAACCTCCAACCACAGACCCGGTGACACTCTCTACCTTTAGATAGACGGCCAGCCAGACACGAGGCGTGGGGTTCGCGGCATTGGGGGGCGGGGTTTTCACACCACCAACTTCCATGCTCCAATCCCACGCCTCTTTTTTGAGTCGTCAGCTGATAGCAGTCAGCTGACAGCAGTCAGCCGATGACTATGAAGGGAAAGCGCATCCCGATATAGCTCTCGGCTGTCAGCTGTAAGCTGTAAGCTGTAAGCTGGCGCTAGAACGCGATCCCGACCGTGAGATACGAAGTCAACGCGGGCACGCCCCCGTATAACTCGGTGCCGGTGACGGGCGCGGCGACGCCGAGCCGGAAGCGATAGGGCTGGTCCCAGCTCAGCACCGCGGCGGAGACGTTGAGCTCCGCGCCCACCGAGCCGATCAAGCTCGGCTCGAGGAGGAAAGCGCCGTTGTCGAAGCCGGCCTGCGTGCACAGCGAAGTGCTCGGCAGCGCGCGGTTCACGAAGATCGCCGGGCACCACGCGCTGCCCACGTCACCGAACACGGTGACGCTCGTGCGATCGAGGAACAGCGGCAGCGTCCCCAGGCCGCGGCCCGGCACGCGCAGCGGCGCGCGATACTCCGCGCTCCCGGTGAACGCGCGGATGCCGAGGAGGTACGCGGCCGGGAATCCACGAACACTGAACGTTCGCCGGCCCTCGCCCAGGGTGTATCCGGGAACGACGCCAAGTGTGCCGCCGCTCACGCCGCCAACCTCGAAGTAGCCGGTGCCGCGGTTGTCCTGCGCTCCGCCCGAGAGCCGCAGCGCCAGCACGTGGTGCGCGAAGCCGGGAAGGTCGAGCGACTTGTAGCCCGACGCCGCACCGACGACGCTGAACGTGACGCTCGACGAATCGTTCACGCGCCAGCGCATGCGCGACGTGCCCGCGAGCGAGATGCCGTCTTCAGGCGAGATGGCGAGCGGCGGATACTGCGCGTTGCCCCAGCCGGCGGACAGGAGAACGCGCGGATAGTAGTACGAGGTCTGAAAAACGGTGTCGATGCGATCGAGGAGCGATGCCGGGTTCGTCGCATAATCGCGGCCCTCGAATCCACCACCGACGCTCACATAGGACGACGTGCGCGCGCGCGGCCGGGCGAGCGTGAGCGCGAGCGTGGCTTCGCGGATGCGGCGGCGCAGCGTGCCGACCAGCAGGCTCTGCTGCGACTGATCGAAGATGCGGAGGTAGTTCTCCCAATCCTGTGAGGCGGTGAGCTCGACGAGCGGCTGGCCGAACATCGCGTTGCGGTAGTACAGGTAGCCGGTGATGCCGGAGTTGTCGGTTGGCACGTACAGCAGCGCCTGATACGCATGGCGACCGACGACGTCCTCGCCGCTGGTGAACGCACCGATGCGAGAAGAGTTGGAGTCCAGACCGGTCTCGAAGAACGGCAGCCAGTACCTGGGCAACAGCGAGCGCCACGCTGAATACGGCCGGGCGGTGAGCTGGGAGCCTTGAGCCGCAAGCCGTGCGCTGTCGGTCGCGGCTTGTGAGCTCTGAGACGGCTGCGCGGACTGCGGTGTTGGGCTTGTGGTTTGGGATGCGAAGACGCGTGGCTGAATGGCGGCGATGGGCTCGAGCGCCTGGCCGCGCACGTCGGCGAGCGGCGCGATACCGATGTGATAACCGTCGGCGCGGAAGATCGTCGCGGCGAGGAGCTCGCCGGAGGGAGACGGCTGCGGCTCGAAGAGGCCGGTTTGGGCGTTGCTGATGCGGACGACTTCAGTGGGGACTGCGGACCCAACGGCGGAACCAGCTTCGGATCCAGCGGCGGAGCTAACCGCGGAGCTAACCGCGGATCTAACCGCGGAACTGTCGGCGACCGTCGTATCGCGTGGATCGCCCGTGGACGTTCCTACAGCCGCCAGGTTGAACGTGGCGCGATAGAGATTCATCACGCCGTCGCGGTCGGAGCTGAAGTACACGTACCGTCCGTCGCGCGACCAGCTCGGCGCCGCGGACACCGAGCGCTCGCTGATGAGCGTGCGCGCGATGCGGCCAGCGGAATCGATCACGACTACCGACGACGTGCCGCCGTGGGTCCACCTGATGGCGGCGATGTGCGCGCCGTCGGGAGACCAGTGCGGGTCGCTCCACTGCTCGTCCGGCCCACCGTTCGTGATCGGCGTGATGCGTTTGCCGTCGCCGGACACGAGCGCGATGCGCGTGCCGGCCGGCAGCGTCTGCACCGCGACGATCAGGCCGTCGCTGCGCGCATCGGGGTAGGCCAGGCGCGCGCCGCGCGTGAGGCGCCGTGTGCCGCCGTTCGGGCGATCGACGTACAGATCGGAGCGCACGTTGTACGGCGACGTGAACTCGAGCTGCGAGTAGAGCAGCGAGCCGTCGGCCAGCACCGCGTTCGGCGTGCGATTGTTGCGGCGGCCGATTCTTTGGCGAGTAGCGACGGGTGTTGGGTCGGTGATGTGTGGCGTTGGGTTAACCCCAGACCCCATACTCCACATTCCAGGACGCAGCCTGAGCCTGTACGCACCGTACGACTCCCTTCCCGGCGTGCCGGTATACACGAGCGACGTGTCATTCACCCAGCGCGGGAACGCGGCGTACGCGCCATCGACGGTGAGGTCGCGCCAGCCAGCCAGAGGCGGGGACCAGGACGGAGCCGCCTTGGTGAGTGACTCCGCCCACGTGCGATACTCGGCGGTGAAGCTGCGGCGGAAGGCGCGCTTGGCGGGCCGATTGATGTAGAACGGAATCAGCTGACGGCTGGACGACTCGACGAACGTCCGCATGGCCGAGTCGCCGTGGGCGCGCGCCAGGTAGTCCATGAAGAGCGAGCCGTACGCGTACGCGCTGTAGCCGTAGGGAAAGTTCGGGTTGGCGAGCGAGAGCTGATCGATGCGCGGGAAGACGTGCTGCGCCGCCGCGGTCCGCGCGATCATGCGGTGCTCGCTGCCCTCGATGCGGCCGCTGCCCGTCAGTTTCGACTCATAGTAGACCGCCAGACCCTCGGTGAGCCACGACGGTTGGTACGCGTTGGGAAAGAAGAACGGCGAACGTCCGAAGATCTGCTGCAGCGGCTTCCAGATTCCACCCACGCGATCCAGATGGAAGATGTGCGTCAGCTCGTGGGTGACGACGAGCTGCGTGGGGTCATCCGTGAAACGCAGCGCGCTCTCGAACACCGGCGGGTTCGCATACATGACGATGCGATTGGTGGGCGCAGGCGTGGCGTATCCGTTGGAAAAGTCGACGTCGTCGCTGAGCACGATGTCGATGGGACCGCGCGGCGGATGGAGATGCGTCGCGAGCTGCACGTACGCGCTCTCGGCGTCCACCGCGGCGCGCCGGGCGACGACCTCGAGCTCCGGCGTGAAGTGGATGTAGAAGTGCTGCGTGCGGATGGTGAGCCACTTGCTGTCGGGCCGCACCTGCGCCTGCATCGAGGAGCCTACGAACAGCAGCGCAACCAGCGCGAGCGACGCACGACGAATGACGCATGCTGACGCACGACGAATGACGCATGCTGACGCACGACGAACGACGCATGCTGACGCATGGCGAATGACGTATGCTGACGCACTGCAGTTCACGGCGACCGCACCTTTCGGAAATACGCCTCGAGCCCATCGACGACGGCGCGCGCGTAGCGTTCCTGGAACGCCTCGGTTCTCATCGCATTCTCCTGCTCGGGCACGATGATGAAGCCGCCCTCGACGAGAATGCTTGGCATCCACGACCAGCGCACCAGTGCAAGACTGCGGTAGTGCACGCCCTGATCCGGCAGCGGCTGCAGCGCGGCAAGCGCAGCCTGCACCTCGCGCGCGAGCGGCTCGGAGTGCGCGCGAAAGAAGTAAGTCTCGGTGCCGTTCGGCAGGCGCAGCGGATTCTGCCCGTCGGCGTAGGCGTTGTAATGCAGCGAGACGAGCGCGTGTGCGTTGGCGCGTCGCGCGATGGTGGGGCGCAACTGCAGGTCGACCGGATCCCGCGTGGTGCGCGTCATCACGACCCTCGCCCCGCGTTCCTGCAGCAGACGCTCGACGACCACACCGACGGCGAGGGCGGCGTCCGCCTCGTAGAAACCGGTGGGGCCGGTGGCGCCGCCGGGAGGGTGGCCTGGATCGACCGCTATCGTCAGTCCATTGAGAGAGCTGTTGGGCTGCGTGACGTTCGGTGTTCGCTGCGATATCGCTGTGGGCTGTGAGCTGTCGGCTGTCCGCTGTGAGTTCGGCTGTGAGCTATCGGCTGTGCGCTGTGAGTTGGGCCGTGAGGTCGGCTGCGAGCCGGGCGGCGATCCGTCAGTCGTCGCTCGTGGGTACTGACCCACGGGGCCCGGCTTGCGGCGAACGCGGAGCACCAGGGCGTTGTTCTCGTACAGCACGAGATAGCCGAACGGCGCCTGATCGAGATGCACCGCGTAGCGCACGCGGTCGCTGCGCTCCTGCGTCCACTCGATGTGGCTGATGAGCGCGTCGCTCGTGGGATAGTTCACGAGATCGGTGTTGCCGCGCGTGTCATACAGCGTGAGCTCGATGGAGCGATCCTTTTCTTCGACGAAGTACGCGGGCCGCTCGGCGATCGGGATGATGAAGTCCGAGTATTCCGGCGTGGCTCGCACGCGAGCATTCCCTGCCACCCGTCGCGGCGGGGTGGTGTCTCGCGCGAAAGTCCTGGCGTCGCCCGCCAGCACCCAGATCTGGAGGTCCGAGTCGAGTCGGATGCGAGTGTATCCCGGATAGAATCCGGTCAGTTGCACGCGGGTGCCCGGAAACAGGAACCAGCGATACGTCTCGTTGGGGCCCGGCCGGCCGATGATGACGCGGTCGGTGTCCTGCGCGACCGACACCGAGTCGCCGAGGATGACCCAGGTTGGGGTCGTGTCCACGACCGTCGGCGGCGGAGGACGCAGCGAGTCGGGGATTGGCGGCGTCATGCCCGCGACGCGCACGGGATGTGTCGAGCGAACGGTGTCCGCGCCGAGCACCGCGACCAGCTCGTACTGCGCCGCCGTCGGTGGCGGAATGGGGAGGAAAGCCAGGTACGCGCCGTTGGGCTGAACCGGAACGGGTTGCCCGTTGATGGTCAGGGTCGCTTTCCCGTTCCCTACCGATCCCAGGATGAACGTCGAGTCCCGCGACTGGATGAACTGATTCAGCTGCGGATAGACCACACGCGGGGCCAGCGGACCCTCGACGAGGGGGATGGGGGGCAGGACGGCCGTGGGTCGCGGCGCGCCTGGGCCCGGGAACGGCGCCGGGACTACGGGGACCTGACGTGTGGCGGGGCGGCACGCGCCAGTCAGGACCGTCGCGAGCAACGCTAGACGGACGCGATGCATGTTGGCGGAAAGTAACGGCCGCGTGCAGGCGTGGGGAGGGAAAGCGAGATAGGACACAACCTTATAGACGTTACTTTCATTGACCCCCCCTTTTTCGGGACCTATATTCGCGCCTCATGTCGTCTCGCCGCTGGGCACCGGTGATCCGCGGCCAGGCTCACAAAACCTGCCCTTCACCCTTTTCCCTCTCCCAACGACTGCTCCGGCCAGGACGACATGTTCGTTTTGCGGTCAGGAGAACAACCCAGCCGCGGCGCGATACTGTCTCGATTGCGGTAAGCCTCTAACGACGTCGGCGGCCATGAGTCGGCCGGCGCATTTGTCATCTGAAGCCATGACTGTTGCCGGAACATCAACCCCAGCCAGCAGCGTGCCGGGCAGCAAGGCCGCCGAGAGCGCCAAGTGCCGCAAATGCGGCAAGCACATCGATCCTGCGCTGGCGTATTGCGGCCACTGCGGCACCCGGGTGAACCCGGGCACCGAGGAGCACGCCTGCCCCAGCTGCAGCGCTTCCTATGTAAAGGGCGTCGACCTGTTCTGCTCCCGCTGCGGGACTCGGGTGGGACAGCGGGTTTCCGTGAGCACCCGGACCGCGGGTTTCGCGCCTGGCCAGCCGGCACCCGCCGGCGGACCATCCATCGCGGTTCTCGATGAGCAAGGGC
>DASTVV010000188.1:0-29969 GCA_035758925.1 Gemmatimonadaceae bacterium | reverse complement strand
ACGACATCGCGTACCTGCTGGCAGTGCCGAACTTCACCGTGACCGCTCCCAAGGATGGACGCGAGATGCTCGCGCTGCTCCGGTCAGCGGTTGAGCACACCGGTGGTGGACCGTGGTCACTGCGGTATCCTCGTGACGCGTCGCCGGACGACCCACCTCCCATGAAGGACATCGAGCGCGTGCCTTACGGAACCTGGGAAGTGCTCCGGCGCGGACACAATGTCGCGATCCTCGCGGTGGGAACCATGGTGCTGCCGTCGGTCGCCGCCGCGGACCTGTTGAAGCGCGATGGGCTGGACGTCACGGTGGTCAATTGCCGCTATCTCAAACCATTCGACGAGGTCACGCTGACCGCTGTGCTGGCCAACCATCAGCGCATCCTGGTGGTCGAGGAGGGGACCGTCGTCAACGGGTTCGGCGCGTTCATGTCCTCGGTGATCGAGCGGCAGGACATGCCGGTCCGCGTGCACACGCACGGAGTGCCGGATCGCATCATCGCGGCCGCGCCGAGGGCGCGCCAGCTGCACGACTGCGGTCTCACTCCCGAAGGCATCGCCGAGCGCGTTCGCGCGATGCTCGAGTCCGAGGCGCTCACCGGGTGAGGCCCGCGGCGCGGGCCATCAGTCTGGGGGTCGTCGGCCACACCGGCTACGCCGGTCTCGGAGCCGCGCTCCAGACGCTCCATCGGCTGGCGCCGGCTCTCAACTTCCGGCTGCGCCTCGAGCCGGATCTGGCCACGCCGCATGGCGCCGAGCCATTGGAGTCCCCCGATCAGATCGACGCGCTACTCACCCTCGGCGGCGATGGCACGCTGTTGCGCGGTGCGCGCATGCTCAACGGACACGAAGTCCCGATCCTCGGCGTCAACATGGGCCGGCTGGGATTCCTCACGTGCTGCCCAGCGGACCAGCTCGAGACGTCGCTCATGCGCTTCGCGCGCGGCGACTACACCGTCGAGAATCGCATGATGCTGCGCGCGTGCGTCGCTGGTCCGGACAGGCGCGAACGCGACAGCTGGTTGGCGCTCAACGACGTCGTGATCCACGTTGGCGGCTTCGCCCGCGTGATCCCGTTGAAAGTCTCGGCGGACGATGAGCTGATCGCGTCGTACTCGGCCGATGGCGTCGTGATTGCCACGCCGACCGGCTCCACGGCCTATAGCCTGTCCGCTGGTGGGCCAGTCATGGTTCCCACGCTCGAGACGCTGATCGTGACGGCCGTCTCGCCACACACGCTGGCGATTCGACCCGTCGTGTTGTCGGCGAGTGCCCGGATCACCGTGCACGCGGATGGTATGGCCGACGGTCTTATGGTGACAGTAGACGGCCAGGTGGGAACGACATTTCGTGCCGGTGAGTCGCTGATCGCGACGCGCGCGGAGAAGGGCGTGAAGATCGTGCGATTCCCGGGCACCACCTTCTTTACGACGTTGCGCGAAAAACTCGGTTGGGGCGGAATCCCCGAGCGAGATCAGACCAGGCATGCTGACCGAACTGCGAATTAGGAACTTCGCGATCATCGAGTCGCTGACGCTGCCCCTGGGGCCGGGCCTCAACGTGCTCACGGGTGAGACCGGAGCGGGGAAGTCGATCGTGGTGGGCGCGCTGGGTTTGCTTTTGGGCGAGCGCGGCGCCGCCGACGTCGTACGAACCGGCAGCGATCGGGCCACCGTGGAAGGTGTGTTCGACACCACGGCACGTCCTGAGCTCAAGCAACTGCTCGACGAACGTGGCATCGACGTCGACGAGGCGCTCGTCGTGCTGCGCCGGGAAGTCACGTCGTCGGGCCGGACGCGCGCCTGGGTGAACGGCACCACGGTCACCGCCGCGGTACTCGCGGACGTCGCGCGATACCTGATCGATCTGCATGGACAGCACGAAGCGCAATCGCTCCTCGACGAGAGCTCGCAGCGCATCGTCCTCGATGCGTTCGCGGGTGCCAGGGACGAGGCGCGGCTGGTTCGTGAGAGCTACGACAAGGTGACGGCTGTACGGCGTGAGATCTCCGAGCTCGCGAGCCGCCGGGCAGAAGCCGAGCGACGCGCCGATTATCTGCGCCACGTCGTTCGCGAGATCGGAGACGCGAAGCTCATCGACGGCGAGGACGTGCGGTTGGAAGAGGAAGCGCGACGGCTGGAGAACGCGTCGGAGATTCGCGACTCGGCCGGCGCGATGTCGTCCATGCTCGAGGACGAAGAGGGTGGAGCGCTCACGCGGCTGGCCCAGGCCGGCAAAATCCTCCATCAGCTGCAACGCCTGGATCCGACGCTCTCGCGTCTGCAGGAGACGTACGACACCGGCTTCTATGCGATCGAGTCGCTCGCGCGCGAGCTTGCCGATTACGCGGCCAGCGTGGACCTCGATCCGGCGCGGCTGGGCGTCGTACGCGCGCGGCGGGACTTGCTGTTTCGCCTGATCAAGAAGTACGGGCCAACACTGAAGGACGCGATCGCGTTGGGCCACGAATCAAGGCGCGAGCTCGACCTGCTCGATACAGCGGGATTCGATCTCCGGACGCTGGAGGAACGCGAGAAGGCAGCGGCCGATGCGCTACGCGCTCGCGCGGAACGGCTGAGCGCCAAGCGCGCGGACGCGGCCCGACGCCTGGCCCAGGCGATCGACGAGATCCTTCCAGAGCTCGGAATGGCTGATGGGCGTTTCCACATCCAGCTCGACGCGCTTGGCGAGCCGGGCCCCAACGGGGCCGAGGACGTCGAGTTCCGGGTCACGCTGAACGTGGGACACGACATGCGTCCGCTTGCCCGCGTCGCGTCTGGCGGCGAGCTGTCGCGGATCATGCTCGCGCTCAAGACCATTCTCGCGCGACTGGATCATGTTCCGACGCTGGTCTTCGACGAAGTGGACGCCGGCATTGGCGGCACCGTCGGGCAGCGCGTCGGAGAGATGCTCGGCAAGGTGGCCGGCTCGCACCAGGTGTTCGCCATCACCCACCTGCCGCAGATCGCGTCGCGCGCGAACAGGCACATCCTCGTGTCGAAGGGTGCCCAGGCAGGCGTCACCACGGCGGACGTCTCGCTCCTGTCGGACGCTCGGCGAGTCGAGGAGATCGCGCGTATGCTTGGCGGCGATCCCGAAAGCGCGACGAGCCGCGCGCACGCGGCGGAGCTGCTCAAAACAGCCGGAAATAGATCCGCAGCTCGATCTGATCGCGAAAGAACTTCGGGAGACCGTTCGAGCCAGTCACAGCCTCGAGGTGGGTAAAGCGGGTCTCCAACGGGAGCGTTTTGCTGCCAGCCTTGTAGGTGGAGAGCGTCGAGTAACTGAAGCCACCTCCCACCAGCTGGGTGCTGCCGAATCGATCCGTCGATTGCAGGGTGTAGGCGCCGTGAAACGCGAACGCTTCCGAGAGATGAAACGCGGGCTGCAGCGCAACATACGTCACCCGGGAGTTCCGCAGCAGCGCGTTGGTGGTATCCCTGTCCTTGACGCTGACCGCCACGTCGACAGCGGCGAGCAGTTCAGCCCGTCTGTAGCGCAATTCGGCTATGGCGCGCGAATCCACTGCCCAGCTGCCGTCGCCCAGGTTGAGCGGGGCGATCTCGCTCACCGTTTGTGTCGATCCGGTCGGCATCCGGAGTGAAGACGCTACCGTCAGCTGGATGCCGGTGTTGCGCCGCTTGGTCTGCGGCCGGTCGATCACGCCAAACCTGAAGCCCACCTCGACGTCGCCAAACCCGACGCGCCGCTGCACGTTGATCGAGTCCTGTCCGGCGTCCTCGACGAGAAACTGCTGGAAGTTCACGACGCCGGCGGGTCCGCCGGCTGCCCTCGGAATCGCTGTAATGAAATCCTGCGAAGTCGCCAGAAAATCCTTGAACTGCAGATTGAAGTTCACCACGCGCGTTGCGATCGCGGCCTGTGCCGCGGTGGAATCGATGGGGACGAAGGCTTGGCCGGCGATGCCGCCACCGCCGTAGAGGCCCGCCAGGTCACCCGCGAAGACCCGCGAGCTCTGAACGAGCTGCTGCGCCTGCGCGGCTCGTGGCAGCAGTGTCGCGCACCCGGCCACCGCCGGGTTGTTGTTGCAGGTGGTGAGCTTGTTCTGGAGGGTGACCGCCGCGAGGTCGAACTGTGCCTGCACCAGGTCGTTGTTCTGCTGTGCGTTCGCGCTCGTGCGGAAGGGATTGGGACCCACGTTCGCGCCGAACGTGTTCGTGTCGAGCTGAAACAGGCCCGTGACTCGCTTGCGAACTATCGGCGCGAAGACGTTGATCGAGAAGCGATTCGTGACGCCATATTCCAGGGCGATGGGCACGATTTCCTGGCGCACCATCGCGTTCAGCCGCGACTGGCCAAGCGTGAGCTTGAAGGGGCTCCCACTGGCCGACTGCACCAGCGTCTGAATGGGAGTGAGCGCCGGGACCTGGGAGGGCCCGAGCGAGTCCGTGGTGAGAAAGGACCCGAGACGCACGACGCCGCTGTCCGTGAATATGTTGTCGTAGCGCTGCCAGACGGTGATGGCGCGCAGCCGCAGCAGGCCGCGGGGCGTCGTGCTGGCGTCGTCGAGGTGGTCGAGCCCGGATTGCGCGAAGCTTGGAGTCGCGAATGCCAGCGGAAGGACGAGCAGCAGAACCGCCGGCAGTCGCGGCGAGCAATCAAGCATCGTTGACGTGCATCAGGCCCTTGGTCATTGTTCGCGCCACGCCTCTAACATAATTGCACGAAACAGTGTCGCTGCGTCCGCCGCCACGCGTGCCGTGGCAGCTCACGGGGAACCACTGGCTCTCACTCCCCTGTATTCACCCCGCTGACGGCGCACTGTTCGCGGTGGGGTTCCTGCATCGCGGGACGCGGTCTGCCATCGAGTTCGCCGGTGGCCCCGGATTCGTGGAGGGGGAGGGTCCGCCACTGCTACGACTGCGCCTCCGCATCGGCGATCGCGAGTACGCGTTTTCGGACGCGCCAATGGCCTGGGAACGCGCGCTTGGATGGTTGCCGACGTTCACATGGACCTTCGGCGACATCGCGGTGCGCGGAACCGTGTTCGCGCCGTTCGGTCGCGACTCCGATGTCGCCGGAGCCGTGTATGCCCTCTCACTCGAGAACCGGGGCAGTGCCGACGTTCACGCCACGTTCGTCGTGGAAGGCACCCTCGGTCATCGGCAACTTCGCGTGCGGACGGAGCGGCCTTTCGATGACGCGCACCACGTGCAGACGGTGGAAGGCGACGTGATCCTTTCGGGGCGCGCGGCGGCGGGTGTCGTCGCCATCGCCATCGGTGCCGATCAGTCGGCGAGCGTTCACGCGGGCCCGGATGCACGGACCGAAGGCGTCAGCTACACGATCGAGCGGGTCGTCGACGCGCCCGCGGGAGGCCGTGCGCAGATCGCGTTCTATCTGGCGGCTGGCCCGGAACCGGATGGGGCCCGGGCGTCCATGGCGGTGCTCCGCCGGCGCGGCTGGAAAGACCTGCTGCGCGACACCCGCGACGCGCTGCAGTCGTTGGAGCAGACGACGGGGTATCCGGCACTGGACCCGTTGATCAATCGCAACCTGCTGTTCGCGTACTTCTACAGCGTGGGCCGAGCGCTGGATGACGCGCACTATTACCTGGTGCGCAGCCGCGCGCCCTGGCATGGACGCGGCGTCACCGTCCGTGACTGGGAAGCACTCACCTGGACGCTGCCAGCCATCCAGCTCTGCGACCCACCGCTGGCGCGGGAGCTGCTTCTGCGTGCATGCGAGCTTCACGGCTACGCGCCGGGGCGCGGCGTCCACTACTTCGACGGAACCATGTTCGCGCCCGGGTTCTGCCTCGAAGGTATCGCGGGCTATGCAGTGGCGGTGGACCGATACATCCGGGAGACGAACGACGACCACATCGTCGACGAGCCGGTCATCGCCGACACGCTCTACCTCTCGGCGGAGGACCTGGCCTCCAGACGCGATCGCAACGTCCCCCTGTACTCCACGGAGGTGTTCCCCGGAGGCGAGCCAGCGCCATATCCCTTCACGCTGCACGGGAACGCCGCGGTGGCGCAGGCGCTCGACGTGCTGCGTCGAACGCTGGATGAAGAGACGGCTCGCGGCATCGAGGATCCCGAGGCGGTACGCGCGGGACTCAAGCGGCATTTCGTGGCGGATTACGAGTCCAAGCAGGTCTTCGCGGCTGCGACCGATCTGGCGGGTCACTTCAGCTTCGTCGACGACCCCGTCGGGTCAGCGCTCTGGCTTCCGCTGTACGAGGCCGTCGAGCGCCATGACTCCACGTATCGCCGCACCGTCAAGAACGTGACCCTGCCTCCGGCAGAGCTCGCACGGGAGTGCGCGCGCCTATTGGGTCCGGATTCCTCGGCGGTGCTGCAATGGTTCCGGCGCGCCCCGCTCGACGGGGGCTTCGCGGCTGAAATCGTGACGCCCGATGGCCAGGCCAAGTTCAACGGAGGCGACGCTTCGCTATCGGGTTTGCTCGCTTGGGTGGCGTGGTATGCGGTTCATGCGCTTGGTGAGCGGCCTTAATCGCTTGTTCGTGCAAACACTTACGGATATATTTCGGGCCGCGCGGGAATAGCTCAGTTGGTAGAGCACAACCTTGCCAAGGTTGGGGTCGCGGGTTCGAGTCCCGTTTCCCGCTCTCGAGAACCCAGTGAAAATCGTCCGGCGGGTGGCGGTGGATACCGCTGCCCGCCGTTTGCTTTCGCGACACAGCACCGGGATGGCGAAAGTGGTAGACGCAAGGGACTTAAAATCCCTTGGGGGCAACCCCGTCCGGGTTCGAGTCCCGGTCCCGGTATCTCACGGCACTCTAGGCGATCTGGCGAGTCCGCGCCGGAGCGACCAGAGGAGAAAGCCGAGCAGAGTGTAGCCAAGGCACAGACGCACGCATCCACCCGTCGCATCGTTTCGCTACGTCGCTGTAGCGAAATGATGCAATCCGGCAGGACGGCCTGGCCGTAAGTCACTATGCTGTTACGCTTTATACACATGTGATCGCCGGACACGGATTTGCCTTTGGAGGGGTGCGAAATCCGCTGCACAGCACCTACTCCATACTCTCCCGAGGCTACCATGCAGATGTCGCTCGTTCGTCGCATCATCCGTGGCGCCGCGCCGTTCGCGCTAATCAGTGCGGCCGCCTGCGACGCCACCGGCACCGACCGCGTGCCCGTCAGTGTTTCATTCTCCGGCCAGTCCCCGGCTGCCACCGCCGCGATCATGGCGGACGTCGCAATTGGGGATGGTGCCAACACGCTCGTAATCACGAAGGCGCAGGTGATGCTCCGCGAAATAGAGCTCAAGCGCAGCCCTAGCACTCAATGTTCCGTCGACAACGTCTCCGCCGACGACTGCGAAGAGCTCAGCGTCGGCCCATTCCTCATCGACCTTCCAGTTGTGGGTAACACGGTCACGTCGCTCACTGCGACAGTTCCACCGGATACCTATCGCGAGATCGAGTTTGAGATCCGCAAACTCGGCGACGAAACGGCGGCCGAGCGCGCGCTGGCCGCGGCGCACCCTGAGTTCGGCATCAACAGCATCCGGGTCGAAGGCACATTCAACGGCTCGCCGTTCGTGTTCATGATGGAGTTGGACCAGGAGCTCGAGCTGGAATTCAACGTCCCTGTCGTGATCACCGACGCCAATCAGAACGTCACGATCCAGCTCGATCTTGCCAGCTGGTTCCGTGTCGGCTCGACGCTGGTCAATCCGGTGTCGGCGAACAAGGATGGGCCCAACGAGAGCGCGGTGCGCGAGAACATTCGGGCATCCATTCGCGCCTTCGGTGACGACGATCGCAACGGCCACTGATTGCCACTGGTGTGGGCACGGCGGCGACGGCGAGTAGGGGTTCCGCCGACGCCGCCGTGTCGTTTCTCGATGCACGATGCAGTAGTCCCCCTGACCTTCGAACGATGTCCCCCACACGTCAACTCACGCTCGCGGCACTCGGCGCACTGATTGTCGCATGCAGCGACTCCTCCGGCCCAGCCCAGCAACGCCTGGATGTGAACTTCCTGCGACCGGCACTCACGGCACCGCCGGTGGCGAATCCTGTCGTGGCCTTCTACGCGAAGAAGGGTCAGGATGTCGAGGCGATCATGTGGTATCGGAAGGACGCCGACCGCCCCGATTCCACCGAGTTCATGCGGTTCCGCCTGCAGGACAACTCGCTCCTCGCCAGGCCGGACGGCAGTGCCTTCGCGCCGGGCGATTCCGTGTTGATCACGATCACCTTGGCCGACCCGCAGCGGCTCATCATCGACATGCAGCCATCCGGGCTGCGCTTCTCGCCCGTCAAACCGGCAGAGCTGAAACTCAGCTTCGAGGAAGCGGATGAGGACCTGAACGAGGACGGCGTGGTGAACGAAGCCGACGGTGCCATCGTCGGGCAGTTCGCCATCTGGAAGCGTGAACGTCCCGGCGACCCTTGGCTGAAACTCAGTTCGCTCGTCGAGATCGGGACGTACGACGTCAAGGCGTTCATCAACGGCTTCACCGGATACGCTATCGCCTGGTAACGGGCATCGCGAAATGACAGGTCCGTCCCTGGTGGTCGAAGCGCTAAGTGACTCATTTGGCACGCTGTGGCAGGAGCTTGCATCGGACCTCGAACTGCCACTTCAGGTACTGGAGCCGGCGACTCGTGCCGCGGATGCAGAGCGCACGATCCTGTTGCTCGCCGCGGGCGGCGCCGAAGCAACGCTGGTGGACGCCGCGCGGCGCTCGGCGGCGCAGGGGCTGACTTTCGCGGCGATCGCGGCGGACGCCGACTACCGCCTGGCGGCGAATGTCCTCCGCGCCGGCGCGGACCAGCTCTTCGTGTTGCCGCGCGACCTGGACCTGCTGCGTTCCTGGCTGAAAGAGCGTTGTGATGCCTTGTTGGCCCGCAGCCGGCAGCGCGCGTTCTCCCAGGCACAGGTCAGCAAGTTCCGCTTCGAGGGGATCTTCGGTGCGAGTCCCGCGTTGGTGCACGCACTGGAACGCGCGGCCCGCGTGATTCCGCACGGGAGCGTGACCGTGCTGCTCACCGGCGAGACGGGCACCGGCAAGGAGTTGTTCGCCCGCGCCATTCATTACAACGGTCCGCGGCGCGAAGGTCCGTTCGTCGACATCAACTGTGCCGCACTCCCCGAACACTTGCTCGAGAGCGAGCTGTTCGGGCACGAGAAGGGCGCCTTCACGGGAGCCACGGTTGCGAAACCCGGGCTCTTCGAAGTCGCGAATGGTGGGACGATCTTCCTGGACGAAATCGGGCACTTGGCGCTCGCACTCCAGGGAAAACTGCTCCGCGCCATCCAGGAACGAAGCATCCGGCCGCTTGGCGGAACGCGCACGGTGTCGGTGGACGTGCGCATCATCGCCGCGACGCACGTGGACCTGGCGAGCGCGGTTCAGCGCCGCGAGTTCCGTGAGGACTTGTATTACCGCCTGAATGTCCTCCCGATCGCACTGCCGCCGCTACGCGAGCGACGGGACGACATCTTGCCCCTGGCACGCCACTTTCTCGCGCAATTCGCTGACGAGTACGACGTCGACGCGCCCGCGCTCACGCCCGCCGCCGCGCGCGCCCTTCGGGAGCGCGAGTGGCCCGGCAACATCCGCGAGCTGCGCAACGCCATCGAGCGAGCCGTCCTCCTCGGCAATGGCGCCCTCGATGAATCGAGCTTCGTGCCGGACCTTCCCGCCGGCGAGCCCGCTCCGGTCTCGGGGACGCTCAGCGACGTGATCCGGAGTGCCGTGCAGCGCGCGATCGACGCGCATGGCGGCAACAAGAGCGCGGCCGCGCGCCGATTGGGCATCTCGCGCACACGGCTGCAGCGCATTCTCGACGGCGAGCAGGAGAACGGCGAACGCGACCAGAACCAGAAGGAGGACGCGTCGTGAGCGAGCGGAACCTCCTGCGCTCCGAGACGCGCCGGTTGGTGGCGAATGGCGCCTGGCCCGAGTTGAACACGCTTCTCCTGGCCAACGAGTCCGCAGCGCGCTCGCATCCGGAACTGGTCCGCCTCCTGGGCGAAGGGCTCATTCGCACGGGACGCGCGCGCGAAGCACGCGACTGGCTCGCGGAGGCGCTTCCGCGGCTCCAGCATACCGACGACAGGCTCAGTCTTCGCATGGCCACCGTGCTTTCCGGCGCGGCGTATCTCGAGCTGGGGGAGCTGGATTCCGCCCGACGCGCCTTTGAGGCCACCCTCGAGCTGGCGCGGTATGACCGCGATGAAGCGCTCGTCGCCCGCGCGATGAACAACCTTGGCATCGTCGCCAACATCGAGGGGCGGTGGGACGATGCAATCGCGCTCTATACCCTCGCTGTCACAATGCACCAGAGGAACGGGGAGCGCCGCGGCCTGGCGGAGTGCAGCCACAACATGGCGATTACCTATCGCGACCGGGGGGAGTTGGCCGAGGCTGACGACCTGGAACGGCGCAGCACGGAGTATGCGCGCGAGGCGGAACAGGAGCGGCTGTTGGCGCTCGCCCGACTCGGCCGCGCCGAGATCGCTTTGCGCCGCCGCGACTTCGCGCTCGCGGCCAAGGCAGCGAATCGCCTCTCGCTGGAGTTCGAGCGTCTCGACGATCGCATCCGCGCCGCAGATGCCATCCGGCTGGAGGGTGTCGCGAGTACCGGGCTCCGTCATTTCGACCGCGCACGCGCGCTGCTCGATCACGCACTGGACATTTCACGCGAGATCGGTGCGCTTCTCAACGTTGCCGAAACGCTGCGTGCGAGGGCCGAGCTGTGCGAGGCGACGGGCAGGATGGACGAAGCGCTGGCGGACGGGCGCGCGGCCCTGGAGGCCTACCGTACCCTTGGCGCCACACGCGAATCCGAAGCGCTTGCGGCATGGATGCAGCAGCTGGAGTCGCGCGATTCGATTTGATCGAGGGTCTGGGCTGGGGGGCGCCGTTGCCAACGACTATCCGACGAGCTCACCGAGGAGCCAGATTCCAATTCATGTCGCGCCGCGATTTCTCCGCGCAGGAGGCCCAGGCGTTGGGCCGGAAAATCAGCGTGGATTGGAAACGGATTCCCCTCGACGAGTTTCGACGAGGCCTGAGTGTTGAGCTCGAGCATGGTGCTCATGATGCCCAAACCGACGTGACCGGAGACGATCTTGTGATGACGGCCAAGATAGCCCTTGCGCATCTCAAGGAGTTCCCGGACTACTACACGCGCCTGGAGAAGATGGAGCGCGAGGCCGACGCGTACTGGAGCAAGAGGCGCTGACAGAGGCGTGCGGGTCGCTGGGAGGCGTTGAGGGCTCGACCGAATTCTCGCGCATGCAGGAAACGACCCACGCGGCACCAGCTCGACCTGCAAGCGCGTCGGGGTGCTCCAAGGGCGCGTCGAGGCAGCTCGTGTACGGTTCGAGGCACTCGGAGTCATCGTCGAGGGACGACCGACCCGTCTGGTGCGCGGACGAACCCGTCTGAAGAGCGGGCGTCCCGTCCTTCAGCGCCTGCGAATGGTTCCTTCCTCCATCGATCGCTCGACTCTTACCGCGACACACTTGATCGCATTCGTGGCTGGGTGCCGTTGAACTAACTTGCTGTCTCGTATGCCGGACCCAGCTTCGTCCCCAGGATCCCGCAGGGCCAGCTCCGTTCGCGCGACTGTCCTTGCCCCGGCCTCGTTTCGCTTGCGGGCCGCGACGCTGGTCATCTGCGCAAACGCGATAGGCCTGATCCTGTTTCTGCAGAGCAGAGCGGATCGACTGCTCGCGGCGATCGTGGACCCGCTCCACCCGGATTGGAGCGGGATGGAGCGCGCGTTCGCCGGCTTCACGTTGTACGCCCTTTCACTGCTGGCCATCGCGGCCATCGGCGTACTGTACATCGTCCGCACGATGCTCCGGCGCGCACAACTCAAACGTGCCGCGGCTTCGACCGAGACACCCAGTCGTACGATTCCGATAATTGCCCTCGCCGTTGCGTTCACGGGCGTCGTGATACTCGTCTTCATCGAGGTGCTGCTGTTTCAGGACTACGGCATCCACCTCTACGAATTCGACGTCTTCGGGATCCTCGCGGACGCCGCGCTCCGGCGCGACCTTGGCATCCAGCCGGCCGAGGTTGCGCGGGTCGTCTCGGCGGCCGTCATGCTGATCGCCGCCGAGATGGTGTTATGCGCCGCCGCCTGGCGTCTCGCGGCCTGGCGCGACGGAGCCCTCGCACGCGCCTGTGGCGCCGCGCTGCTGATGACCATCCCTGGTGGACTGATTCTCTTCCGCAACGGCGAGAAGCGGATCGATGAGGATCTCTCCGAGTTCGAGGGCGCGCTGCCGCTGGGCCGGCAGCTGCTGATGCGCAACACCACGCGGCCATTCATCGCGGTGCGTCCGCGCCTTGGCGCCGGCGGCTACCCTGTGCTGCAGGCTGGCGCTCCCGCGCCGACCGTCGAGCGAAAGCGCAACATTGTGTTCTTCGTTGCCGATGGCCTGCGCGCGGACATGTTCGGTCGGGTCCTGACTCCGAGCCTCTTCAGCTTCTCCTCTCGCCAGGACGTGGTTCGTTCGCGCATGCACATCAGCACCGGGCATGTCTCCGAGGCCGGAATCTTCGGCCTGCTCTACGGCCTGGACGGACAGGCGTTCCACTCGTTCATCGAGGAGCGCGTTCCCGCGTATCCCCTCGAGGTCCTGAAACGCAATGGATACCACACCTTCCTGATCGCAAGCTCACGCCTCAATCCGTATCCATCCGACCAGCTCGTTCGATCGTTCGACCAGGTCGTGTATCCCATCAACGACGACGATGCGCTGGCGATCCTCGAGCGCTACCTCGCGGCACGGCGTGCCGATGGAAAGCCGTACTTCGTGCTCGATTTCGTCTATACGCCGCACTACCCGTTCACGTCCGCGAAGCCGCAGTTCCGGCGATACCCGCTCGTTGGCCCGTCGGCTCGTACCAACTACATGAACGACGTGTTGCAGGCCGACGACTACTTTCGCCAGACGTTCGACCTGGTTCGGGACGACTACGAACGTCGACGCACGGTGGTTCTGGCGACTTCGGACCACGGGGAGGAGATTCGCGACCACGGCGTGTTTGGTCACGCGTCCGCGACGTTCTGGAACGAGAAGATCGTGGTGCCGTTCGCGCTCGGGCTACCGGGCGCTTCGATACCGCAACGCAGTCCCGCGCTGACCTCCCACGCCGACGTCTGGCCGACGCTTTTCGATTACCTCGGCGTGACGCCGCACGCCAATCCGACGACCTATTCGGACGGCACATCGCTGCTCGACACGGTGGCTCCGCGGCGGACCGCCTACGTCTCTGGACGATTTTTTCCGTATGCGGATCGCCCCAGTGTTCTCGTGGACAGCACCCGGAAATACTGGTTCCGGGCTGACGGCGTCGGGTCACACGGCGAGTTGTGCATCAAGGTCACGCGCGTGACCGATCTCGAGGACCGGCCGATACCCAGAGAAACCTGGCCGAGCAACCCTCGCGAAATCCCTGCGTTCTCACATTTTGATGCGACGTTCTGGCGATTCGTTCAGGCCGACGCCACGCCGCATCGCTCGTGTCCGACCTGAACGTGAACCCGTAGCAACGGCCTCCGACATGGCACTGGACTGGCCTAGCTAACTTCTCCTCATGACAGACGTCGTCGCGCTCGCGGCAGAACTGCTCGCCATCCAGTCTTCGACCGGGGAGGAAAGCGAGACGGTGGAGTTCGTCTCGCGCTGGCTGCTCACGCGCGGCTGGAGCGTGGAGCTCCAGGAAGTATCCAAGGGCCGGGCGAACGTGTGGGGCAGCCGAAAGGGTAAGGGCGTCACGCTCTCCACGCATCTCGACACGGTGCCGCCGTACATCGCACCGCGTGAGGACGACGGACGCCTGTATGGACGAGGAGCCTGCGACGCCAAGGGGATTGCAGCCGCCATGCTTGCCGCGGCGGATCGGCTCGTGAAGGCTGGCGAGGATCGTGTCGACCTGCTGTTCGTCGTTGGGGAAGAGCAGGGATCCGATGGAGCGCGGGCCGCGAATCGCCTGCCGGCCACCAGCAGATACCTCGTGAACGGGGAACCTACCGAGAGCAAGCTCGCGAGCGGCGCCAAGGGATCGCAGCGTGTCACACTGAGGTTCCGCGGCAAGGCAGCGCACTCCGCGTATCCGGAGCTGGGAAGGTCTGCCATCACACCCATGCTCGATCTACTGCCCACAATCGGAGCGCTCGAGCTTCCGGCCGACCCTGTGCTTGGCGACACGACGGTGAACATCGGCGTCATCAGGGCCGGGACCGCGGGCAACATCATCCCCGAGCTCGCGGAGGTGGAGTTGATGTTCCGCCTGGTCGGCGACGTGAGGCCGCTCAAGAAGTCGCTCGAGAAGTGGGTCGGCGACAAGGCGGAGATCGAGTACGGATCGTACATCCCGGCTCAGAAATTCGAGACTATTCCGGGCTTCGAGGTCGCGCCGGTCGCTTACACCACGGACATTCCGCTCCTCACCAAATGGGGCAGGCCGTTGTTGTTCGGTCCGGGATCGATCCACGTTGCCCACACGCCCAACGAATTCATCGACGTCGATGAGCTGCGGGCCGCCGTGGACGCGTATGAGCGCATCGTTCGCTCCCTCCTTGCCGCCTGACATGCGCCCCTCTCCCTTCGGTTCGTCCAAGGTTCCTGTGGCGGTGCTGGGCGCCACGGGCGCCGTGGGGCAGGCGTTCGTGCGATTGCTCGCCGTCCATCCGTGGTTCGAGCTGGCCGAGGTGGCTGCGTCGGAGCGCTCGGCGGGGCGCTCGTACGCAGAGGCCACGCGCTGGATTGGCGACGACGAGATTCCGCCGCGCGTGGCACAGCTCACCGTTCTTCCGTGTGATCCGAGGAGCGTCCGCTCGCCGATCGTGTTCTCGGCGCTGGACTCCGGTGTGGCGGGCGAGGCAGAGGCGGCGTTTGCCAAGGCGGGACGGGCCGTTCTGAGCAACGCGAAGAACTACCGCATGGAGCCGGACGTACCCCTCGTCATCGCCGAGGTGAACCCCGATCATCTCGACGTGCTCGAGGCCCAGCGGAAGAATCGAGACTGGCCTGGGGCCATCGTCACGAACGGGAACTGCGCGGCGATTGCCGCCGTGCTGCCGCTGGCGCCGCTGCAGCAGCGTTTCGGGATCAGAAACGTCTTTGTCGCGACGATGCAGGCGGTCTCGGGCGCCGGGTATCCCGGCGTCGCCTCACTAGATATCCTCGGCAACGTCATCCCCTTTATCAGGGACGAGGAGCCAAAGGTCGAGGCAGAAGTGCGCAAGTTCCTTGGCCACCGCGACGGCGACCGGATCACCGACGCGAGTCTCGGGATCAGCGCGCACACCAACCGCGTCCCGGTCGAACACGGGCACATGGTGCTGATGTCCGTCCAGCTGCAGAAGAAGGCCGATCTCGCTGAAGTGATTCAAACATTGTCGCAGTGGCGCGGCGCCGAGGAGGCATGCGGACTCCCGTCGTCGCCGGATCGGCCGCTGGTCCTGGCTGACGCAGTGGACCGACCGCAGCCGCGCCGGGACGTGGACGCGGGACGTGGCATGACAGTGACCGTCGGCCGTGTGCGCGAAGATCCGCTGTTCGACGTGAAACTGGTTGCGCTGGGCCACAACATCATTCGCGGTGCGGCTGGCGCTTCCGTCCTGAATGCAGAGCTGATGGCCGCCACCGGGCGCATCGAGCTTCCGTGATCGTCTGCAAGTTTGGTGGAACGTCGGTGGGCGACGCGGCCGCCATCCGCCGCTCGGCCGACATCGTCAAGGCGCGGCTCGACCGTCAACCCGTGGTCGTAGTGTCGGCGCTCGGCGGCGTCACGAACATCCTGATTGCGCTCGCCGAGCAGGCCGCGCACGGACAACTCATTGGTGCGATGCGCGCGGTGCAGGGTCTCCGCGACAGGCACATGGAAGAAGCGGCGGCTCTCCTCAGCGGGACGGAGGCTGCGGAAGTCACCGGCGAGCTGAGCGGCATGTTCGACGAGCTCGCGAGTCTCGCCGAAGCGTTGTCGGTGCTCGGCGACCTGACGCCCCGCAGCCTGGACGCGGTGGCCGCGTTTGGCGAGCAGCTGTCGTCATTGCTGTGCGCGGCCGCGTTCCGCCAGATGGGGATTCCGGCCGTGCATGTCGATGCACGGAAGGTCATGATCACCGACAGCCAGTTCACGCGCGCGGAGCCGCAGCCAGACGCCATCGCTGAAGCCGCTCGCGAGCATCTCCTGCCGATCGTACGAAACCGGCAGGTACCATTGTTGGGTGGCTATGTCGGCTCGTCGCAGAAGGGAGGAGTCACGACAACGCTGGGTCGCGGCGGCTCGGACTACAGCGCGTCACTCATCGGAGCTGCGCTGAAGGCCGAAGGGATCGAGATATGGACCGACGTCGACGGCCTGCTCACCGCCGACCCGCGCGTAGTGAAAGGCGCTCACACCATCGAACAGGTCGGGTTCGAGGAGGCGTCCGAGCTGGCGTCATTCGGTGCCAAGGTGCTTCACCCGTATACCATTGCCCCGGCGGTCCGCATCGGCATTCCCGTGTGCGTGCTGAACTCCAGAAACGCGGCGGGACGAGGCACCCTGATCACGTTCGATGCGCCGCGGCGTCCCGTGACCGCCATTGCCGGAAAGAGCGCGATCACGCTCATCAAGGTGCGCTCGTCCCGTATGCTGCTCACCGAGGGCTTTCTGCGCGAGCTGTTCGCTGTTTTCGAACGACACAAGATTTCGGTCGATGTCGTGGCAACGTCCGAGGTGTCCGTTTCGCTGACGGTTGACGACGCGAGCAGGCTCGACGATCTCCTGGGAGAGCTGCGCCAGCTGGGTGACGTTGCCATCGAGCGCAACCGCGGCATCGTGGCGCTCGTCGGTACCGCGCTCAGCGAAAGCGGCCCGGCGATGTCCCGGGCGCTCAAGGCCATCGGCGATACCCGGCTGCACATGCTTTCCCTGAGCGCCACGGGCATCAACCTTACAATGGTCGTGGATGGGGACGAGGTGAATTCGTTGATGCAGCGTCTGCACGCGGAATTCTTCGAAACTCGGAACAGCTGACGTGGCTCGACTCGCGGTCATCGGATTGGGCAAGATGGGGCGCACCATCGAGCTGCTTGCGCCCGAGCGTGGTTTCGACGTCGTGGCCCGCATCGATCCGGCCGGTGGCGACGCACCGAAGGTTACTGTCGAGGCTTTGAACCGCGCCGATGTCGCGGTCGAGTTTTCGGTGCCGGGCGCCGCGCCCGTCAACATCGCGGCAGCCATCCAGGCCGGTTGTCCTATCGTCGTCGGCACAACCGGCTGGTACGACAAGCGCGGCGAAATCGAAAAGCTTGCCAGAGACAACAACGGTGCCCTCATCATCGCTCCGAATTTTTCCATTGGTGTTGCCGCGTTCGGCGAGATCGTGAAGGCAGCCGCGCGAGCCCTGAGGACCGCGCCCGGATTCGATGCCCACATCACCGAGACGCATCACGCCGCCAAGAAGGACGCCCCGTCGGGAACTGCCGCCAACATTGCCAGGCTCGCCGGACCGGAGTGGGGCCGGGACATACCCATCAGCAGCATTCGCACGGGCTCGGTGCCGGGCACACACGAGCTGTTGTTCGACGGACCATTCGAGCAGATCCGGCTGGAGCACGTCGCAAGAGACCGCCGCGTTTTCGCGGACGGGGCGCTGCTGGCGGCGAAATGGCTCATCGGCAGGCACGGGGTATTTACCATGACCGACGTGCTTGCTGGGTAGCTTCGGAACAGCTCACGCGAGGCGCGATATGACTCAAAAACTCAGCGGCTGCGGAACGGCACTCGTCACGCCGTTCTCCCGGGATGGCAGCATCGACGAAGCCGCGGTCCGCCGTATGGTCGACTGGCAGATCGAGCAGGGAATTCACTTCCTCGTGCCCTGTGGCTCGACCGGCGAAGCGGTCACCATGACCACCGCCGAACATCGGCGCGTGGTGGAAATCACGGTCGAACAGGCAAGGGGCCGGGTACCGGTGGTCGCCGGCGCCGGCTCCAATGACACGGCCAAGGCGGTGGCGTTGTCGCGAGAGATGAAGGCAGCTGGCGCCACGCACCTGCTGCATGTCTCGCCGATGTACAACAAGCCACCGCAGCGCGGCATCGTCGAACACTTCAGGACGATCGCCGACGCCACCGATTTACCGATCGTCGTCTACAACGTTCCCGGACGAACTGGTGGCAACATCGAGGCGCGAACAAGCCTGGAGCTCGCCAAAGTCCCCAACGTCGTCGCGGTCAAGGAAGCCTCGGGCAACCTGGCGCAGATCACCGACATCCTGCGCGATCGCCCAGAGTCGTTCTCGGTCTTGTCCGGCGATGATGAGATGACGCTCGCGCTCATGGCGGCCGGTGCCGACGGGGTGATCTCGGTCGTCTCAAACGCGACTCCAAAACCAATGGCTGAACTCTGTAACGCGGCCTGTCGCGGAGACTTCGACAGCGCCAGGAAGCTGCACTTCCGGCTGTTGCCGTGGATGCGCGCTGCGTTCGTCGAGTCCAACCCGATTCCCGTCAAGGCCGCCATGGCAATGCTGGGCAAAATGGAAAACCGGCTGCGCCTCCCGCTCGTGCCGCTCTCGGACAAGCATGTCGAAACTGTGCGCTCGGCGCTGCGGAGCGCGGGAGCACTGGGTTGACCCTTCAGGATCGCATCGAGCGGCTGAGTGGCGAGGCCGACGCCAACAAGAAGTTGGGCAAGACAGCCGAGCGCACGGTGGCGGAGTTGCTCGACGCACTGGAAGCCGGCGAGGTCCGCGCCGCAACCCGGAACTCGCGCGGCGCCTGGAATGCCGTGCCCTGGGTAAAACGGGGCATCCTTCTGGCCTTTCGCGTCGGTCGCGTCGAAAACATCGCCAGGGCCAACGCGTACAGCCCCTTCAGTTTTGTCGACAAGCACACCCTGCCCCCGCGTCGATTCACCAAGAAGGACGGCGTACGAATCGTTCCTGGTGGTTCGATGGCACGGCGGGGAGCGTACCTGGCGGAAGGCGTGGTGTGCATGCCTCCCATGTACGTGAACGTTGGCGCCTACGTGGGCACGGGAACGATGATCGACTCGCACGCGCTGGTCGGTTCATGCGCGCAGGTGGGCGAACGCGTGCACATCAGTGCGGCCGCGCAGCTCGGAGGAGTCCTCGAACCGGTCAACGCCAGCCCGGTTGTCGTCGAGGATGATGTCCTGATTGGCGGCAATTGCGGCGTGTACGAAGGCACCGTGGTCCGAAAGCGTGCGGTGCTCGCAGCCGGCGTGATTCTCACCCGCGGAACGCCGGTGTACGACTTGCCGCGGGAGCGCGTGATTCGCGCAGACAGCGACGTTCCACTCGAGATTCCCGAAGATGCCGTGGTCGTGCCCGGCGCGCGCGCCGTCACGGCGCCGTGGGGCAGGGACCAGGGCCTCTCCTTGCAGACACCAGTCATCGTGAAATACCGCGACCAGAAAACCGACGTCGCCACTGCCCTGGAGGCATGGCTTCGTTGACTAAACGATTGCGCGTGCACGGAACCGTGCGCGTGCCGGGCGACAAGTCGATCTCGCACCGGGCCCTCATTCTCAGCGCGCTTGCCCACGGCAGTTCGCGCATCGACAACATCCTGGAGTCAGCCGACGTCAGCTCCACCGCCGAGGCACTGCGAGCGCTTGGAGCATCCATTCCGCCGCTATCGTCGAAGATGTACGTCGAAGGGCGCGAGCTGCACTCGCCGCGTGATTCGCTCGACTGTGGGAATAGCGGCACATCCGCGCGCCTGCTTGCGGGCGTGGTGGCTGGCGCCGGACTCAAGGCGACCTTCATCGGGGACGACAGTCTCACGGCGAGACCCATGGGTCGTGTCGCGGAACCGCTCCGCGCGATGGGCGCTCGGGTGGACCTCGCTCCGCACGGCGGCCTTCCGATGACCGTGGAAGGAGCCGGCACGCAGGAAGGCGGCAAGCTGATCGCCATCGACTACGCGTCGAGTACCGCGAGTGCCCAGGTAAAGAGCGCCATTCTGCTGGCCGCGGTGGCCGGCGGAGTACGCGCTCGCGTCCTCGAGCCGTACCTTTCCCGTGACCACACGGAACGCATGCTCGCGGCGCGCGGAGTTCAGGTGTCGCGGAAGGGAACGGCGGTCTCCGTTCCACCGGCGCAGACGATAAAGCCGCTCAACGTCAGCGTGCCGGCAGATCCGTCATCGGCCGCGTTTCTGGCCGCATTGGCGATCCTGTCCGACGAAGGCGAGTTGAGGCTGACCGATGTATGCCTCAATCCCACCAGGATGGGCTTCGTGGACGTGCTCAGGCGCATGGGCGCGAACCTCGAAATCGAGGATCAGCGCGAAGATGGCGGGGAGCCGGTGGGCACCATCGTCGCCCGACCATCCAGGTTGCGTGGTGTGGCCATCGCGGAGCGCGAGATCCCGTCCTTGATCGACGAGCTTCCCCTGTTTGCCTGCGTTGCCACGCGAGCGGAGGGGGTGTCAGTCGTAAGCGGCGCCGGTGAGCTGCGGGTGAAGGAAAGTGATCGGATTGCTGCAATCGTCCAGAACCTCCGGGACCTGGGCGCCGATGCCGAGGAGATGCCGGACGGGTTCCGGGTGACCGGAGGGGGTGGGACGCTGTCTGGCACGGCTCAAACTCGCCGCGACCATAGAATCGCGATGGCGTTCGGCGTGCTCGGGGCCCTCCCCGGCAACTCGATCAAGGTCGACGACCCGGCATGCGTCGTCGTGTCCTTTCCCCAATTCTGGAAGGAGCTGGCTCGGGTGGTTCAGTGAGTCGACGCTTCGTCATCGCGATCGACGGTCCGGCCGCATCAGGGAAGTCTTCGACGGCACAATGGGTTGCGCGGCGGCTGGGGTTCCGGCACGTGGACTCCGGCTCGCTATATCGGGCGGCGACCGCCGCACGTCTGCGTGCCGGAGCCGCCGCCGATTGGCGCGAAACGGAGGTACTCGACGCCGCGAAACGGATGGTTCGCCTGGTTCCCGCCGAGGGCGTGTTCATCCCCCACCTGGACGGTGCGGCCGCGGACGCTGAAATCAGGGGCATGGATGTCACCCGGCACGTCTCCGTGGTCGCGAGAATGCAAGGAGTGCGGGAATGGGTGAACCAACAAGTGCGTGACGTTGCAGCGAGCTATTCGGTTGTAGTAGATGGGCGCGACATGGGATCGGTGGTGTTCCCGGACGCCGACGTGAAGATCTTTCTCGTCGCCGACCCCTGGGAGCGCGCTCGCCGCAGGCTGGTGCAACACCTTCAGCGGGCCCCAACTGATGAAGAGGTCGCTGAGGAAACCGATCGGCTCGTCCACCGGGACGCTCGGGACTCGCAGCAGAGTGGTCAGGCGCCGGACGCAGTCCTGCTGGATACGACGTACCTCACGCAGGAAGAGCAGGTAGACCGGATAGTAGCGCTTGCCAGAGCTGTAACTCAGCGTGGAGACGAGACTTCCGTTAGTTGACTTCACACCGTATTTTGCAAGGCTGCAAACAACCCAACCCTTAGCCTCGGCGCGGCGAGCGAACAATCCGCGATCTGGAGATCCCTTGGTCGTTATGGCTGAACTCGAACCGAAAACCGGCGCAAGCAGCAAAGAGAAGCGCGATCAGGAGCGCGCCACGCTGCGCCCGCTGATGAACCGCCGTCCAGAGCTCTACGATGAGGACGAGTACACGTCCGCCGACTATGAGCGAATGATGGACTTGTACCAGGGCTCGCTCGCGTCCATCGATGAAGGCGAGATCGTGAAGGCGAAGGTCCAGAGCGTCCGCGACAACGTCGTGGTCCTCGACATTGGCTTCAAGTCAGAGGGTACGGTTCCCCTCGAAGAATTCAAGGACATGCCCGACCTCAAGCCCGGCGACGAGGTCGAGGTCCTGTTGGAGCACCTGGAAGATCAGGAAGGCTCGGTCGTCCTCTCGAAGAAGAAGGCGGACTTCATGCGCGTGTGGGAGCGCATCCGCGTCGCTTACGAGAGCGATCAGCCGGTGGAAGGCGTGCTGCAGAAGAAGATCAAAGGCGGCGTGGTCGTCGACCTCATGGGCGTCGACGCATTCCTGCCTGGCTCGCAGATCGCCTTGCGGCGCGTCCCGAACATCGACGAGCTGCTCGGACAGAAATTCGAATTCAAGATCATCAAGCTCAACAAGCGGCGTAGGAACATTGTCGTGTCCCGTAGAGTCATTCTCGAGTCTGAGCGGGCGGGCAAGCGCGAAAAGTTGATGAAGGAGCTCGAGAAGGATCAGGTGCGCAAAGGCATCGTCAAGAACATCACCGACTTCGGTGCATTCATCGATCTCGGTGGCGTGGACGGCCTGCTGCATATCACCGACATGAGCTGGGGCCGCATCCAGCACCCGTCCGAGATGGTGCAGATCGGCAACGAAGTCGAGGTGAAGGTCCTCGACATCGACTGGCAGCGGGAGCGCATCTCGCTCGGCCTCAAGCAGCTGCACCCGTATCCGTGGAAGGACGTCGCGGAGAAGTACCCGGTGGGTACGCGCGTGCAGGGCAAGGTGGTTTCGATCACCAACTACGGCGCCTTTATCGAGCTCGAGCCGGGCATCGAAGGCCTGGTGCACATCAGCGAGATGAGCTGGACGCGCAACGTCCGGCATCCGTCGAAGCTCGTGTCCATCGGTGAAACCATCGAGGCCGTTGTGCTCAAGGTCGATCCGAACGAGGAGAAGATCTCGCTCGGCATGAAGCAGACGGAGCAGGATCCGTGGGTCGTGTTGCCGCTCAAGTATCCGGTCGGCACTCGCATCAACGGGAAGGTCAGGAATCTCACGTCGTTCGGCGCGTTCGTGGAAATTGAGCCGGGCATCGACGGACTGATTCACATCTCCGACATGAGCTGGACCAAGCGCGTCCAGCATCCGTCGGAAGTCGTCAAGAAGGGCGATGCGGTCGACGTTGTGATCCTGAACATCGACGCCGAGAACAAGCGCATCTCGCTCGGTCTCAAGCAGGCCGAGGAAGATCCGTGGCTCAAGATCGGCGAGACCTATCCGGTGGGCATGGCCCTCCCGGGCAAGGTCGTCCGCCTGATGGACAAGGGTGTGGTCGTCGATATCGGCAACAACATCGAAGGCTTCGTCCCGATCTCGCAGCTGCATCCGGATGGAAAGCAGATCAACAGCACGACGGATCTCGTCTACGAGGGAATGAACCTCGAGATGAAGGTCATGGAGGTGGATCCGATTCACCGGCGCATCGTGCTGGGCGTGACCGCCATTCCCAGCGAGCAGCCGCCGCGACCCGCGGAGCCGAGCAAAGTGGAGAGCATGGATGCGCTCGATCAGCCGGTGCCGATTCCCGTTGGCCAGTACGACGTGGAGGACACCGAGTAGAACGCTGCAGGCGAGCTGCCTCGCCCATCGGTAGGCCATACAAAGAATCCTGCCGGGATCTACCGGCAGGATTTTTTTGTCCACTCGCAACTGTCGATTGCTACCGTGGGAACCAGTGCGTTGCTGGGTTTGGTTTTCTCGAGTCTGTCTACCTTCCGGCGCTCGAACGCGAGCTGCGAAGTCGTGGCCATTCAGTGGAGAGGAAAGTCGCTGTTCGGATCGTTTACAAGGGCGAAGAGATAGCCGTGGCAGCGATTGGATATGGTGGTCGATCAAAAGCTCATAGTTGAAGTCAAAGCGACCGATGCCGGGGAGCGTGCCTCTCCGCGATTTGCAGTGATTCGCCTCACCAGCTGCGTGTTGCGGTAGCGACCCCGACTCACATTATTGTGGCGTCCTCAGCCCCAGGTGCCGCCATGCGCAACTATTCGGCTGCAGTGCTCGTGGTTTCCGCCGCACTTGTACTACCGGCTCGCGTATCCGCTCAGGAGCAAGCCGGAGCGCCAAAAGCCGCCGCGTCCGCGGAGGTCTCGGTTGGAACCGGAGTAGAAAACCGGGCACTCGTGGGCGCCGCCGAAGTCTTCAAGGCCGACGCGGGAAAGCTGTTCTGTTTCAGCAAGATCGAGAACGCCGCGGACACCGACATCGAGCACGTCTGGTATAAGGGTGACGCCGAGGTGGCTCGCGTGAAGCTGCATGTCGGCGGATCGCCGTGGCGGACTCACTCCTCCAAGACCCTCGGCGACAGTCCGGCCGGCAACTGGCGGTGCGACATCGTCCAGGATGGCAAGGTCGTGAAGTCGGCCGCCTTCAAGGTCGAGTAGCAACGCCTTCGCCGGATTCCGGAGACCGGGCGGCGCAACGGCTGCCCGGTCAGAGCGCGTATCCGCCGGCTAGAAGCCGGGCACCTTCTCGTCCGCGGTCGGTCCGTAAATCGAAGGCACGGGAACGTCCAGGAGCCGCAGATAAACCGTCAGCTGGCCGCGGTGATGGATCAGGTGATTGATATGGCCGCGCACCACCTCGGACCGCGGCTGCGTGAAGAGCACGCGATCGCCCATCTTGAGTGACCACGGTACCGCATAGTCCGAGTCGTTGCTCTGGACGATCGCCTCGCGCGCCTGCTGAACGTTCTTGTCGAACATCTTGAGCAGGGCATCCGTGGGTTCATTGCTGTAGCCACCGCCACCGGCGAGGTTCAGCTCCGTTTGCCGCAAGGTGTTCCCGATCCAGCCAGGCATCCACGCGACAAGCTGAGCAAGATGCGCCAGCGAAAACGACTTGGTGTGTGGCTTCCACGTGCCCTTGTCGGACGGCACCCGCTCCAGCACCCTGCGCGTGGTGGCCATCTCCTGATCGAACTCCGGCAGAATGGTATCGGAGACGCTCATTGATCCTCCCTGAGTGAGGGGCAGCGCTCGCCGCTTACTTGAACGCGGACTTCGTCCACACCAGCAGCAACGCGCACGGATGGCCGGTCCTGGGCTGGAACCGTTTCGGAATGCCATCGGCGCGCGGGTAGAGCTCCATCGCCGCCACCTCGGTGGCATATAGACCCCGCAAGTGCCCGTATCCCGCGGCATAGTCGTCGATCTTCACGTCCGGAATGCAGGAGCCGTTTTCGCCAACCAGTGTCAGCGTCGGATCGCCGTTCACGACGTCGAGGCGGGCGTTCGGAAAGGCCGCAAGCGACGCCGACACGCTGCGCCGGCGCACGATGTCGGCAGAGTCCACCACGACGCCGACTCCGGTGCGTCTTCGCGCGATAAACTCCTCGCCCACGATCGAGAGACGCCGCCCGCCAATGAGGCCGGATTCCTTTGGTGCGATGCGCCCAAGCCGGGGCGTAAGCACGACGGTGTCGCCGGGCGCCACCTCCACGGTGAGTACCGTCGAAATCAACGTTCCGCCGGACAACACCTCCAGCTGGCGCGTGCCCGTCGGCACATCGCGAAGGAGAAACTCCCCGTCGACATCGCTTTTCGCCTCTGGTACGCCATCCATCAGTACGCGCACCCCGGCGAGCAACTTCCCCTCGTTGTCGGTCAACACGCCGCGGACGACCCCTCGTTTCAGCGAGTCCGGTTCGAACCGGCCGACGTGAAGGTCGCGGCGCTGCACGCGGACTTCGCGCGGGGGCAGCTCGATGAGTCCGCTGGCCAGGGAATCCGAGGTGGCCTGCATACGCAAGCCCAGCGCGGTATTAGGAATTCCACACAGGGAATACGTGCCGGTCGAGTCACTGCGGGTCTGGCTCCGCCACCGGCGACGGGTCACGCCCTTGGCTTCGTCCAGCACGATGTCGGACCAGCTGATCTCCACGTTCGCGCCGCCAGCGGGCTTGCCGGTGCCCGCGTCGTGGATCGTGCCGTAGACGAAGCCACTGTCGCGCGGCACCGGGCCGGCGCACGCTGTACGCCAGAGCGTCGCGAAGGATGGCAGGGCAATGACCACCTCGGCGCGGTCCCGCCCATCACCGACGACCGCGCGTGAGACGAAGCCGGTAAGACCCATGGAGTCCAGCACGGCGTGCTGCATCGCGAATCGGTACGTGCCGGCTTCCACACTGTCGAACTGGAAGCGGCCCTTGACATCGGTCGTGGTGTTCCGGCCGCCCCCGATGATCGAGACGAACGCGCTCGACAGCGGCTTGCCGGCCACACTGTCGTACACGAGGCCCGTCACTCGGACGGGATGCGCCTGCGCCGTACCGCCACGCGTCACGGTCGCGACCAGCGACAGCCCAAGCAGCGACGAACGAATCATCATGGCGTCTGAAAATGCAGCATCGGCGTTGGCGGGGCCATCATCCCTGAACGATTTGGCCTCGGTTGCTGGGCGAACCCGACCGGGTAGCTTTCCCACTCCATGACCATGCGCGAAAAGCTCGACCTGCTCGCGAAGCGTCGGGCGGAAGCGGAGTTGGGCGGCGGAGCCAGGCGCCTCAAGGCACAACACGAAAAGGGGAAACTCTCGGCGCGCGAGCGGCTGGATCTTCTCCTGGACGAAGGCACGTTCGTCGAGTTCGATCGATTTGTCGTGCATCGCTCGAGCGACTTTGGCCTGGACGAGCAGAGGGTTTACGGCGACGGCGTGGTCACCGGGTACGGGCGCATCGAGGGTCGGCTGGTCTACGTGTTCTCGCAGGACTTCACCGTTTTCGGCGGCTCGCTGTCGGAAGCGTTTGCCGAGAAAATCGTGAAGGTCATGGACCTGGCCGTGCGGAACGGAGCGCCTGTCATCGGCCTGAACGACTCGGGCGGCGCGCGCATCCAGGAAGGCGTGGTCTCGCTCGGCGGCTACGCGGAGATCTTCCTCCGCAATACGCTCGCTTCCGGCGTCGTCCCGCAGATTTCGGCAATCCTGGGCCCGTGCGCGGGCGGGGCGGTGTACTCGCCCGCCATCACGGACTTCACGTATATGGTGCGCCAGACGTCGTACATGTTCGTGACCGGGCCGAACGTCGTGAAGACGGTGACCCATGAGGACGTCACGATGGAGCAGCTCGGTGGCGCGGACACTCATGCGTCGGCTTCCGGCGTCGCGCACTTCGCGATGGACTCGGAGCCCGCGTGCCTGCAAGCCATTCGCGACCTGTTTCGCTTCATTCCCTCGAACAACGTCGAGACGCCGCCCGTCGGAGCGGGGACGGACCCGCGCGACCGCCGCGACGAGTCCCTCCTGGACGTCGTTCCCGACAATCCGAACAAACCGTACGACATGCACGAGGTGATCAAGCGCATTGTCGACGACGGCGAGTTTTATGAGGTGCACCGAGACTACGCGGGGAATATTCTGTGCGGCTTCGCGCATCTCGGTGGCGTCAGCGTCGGCCTGGTCGCCAATCAGCCGGCCGTCCTCGCGGGTGTCCTGGACATCAATGCATCGGTTAAGGGCGCGCGGTTCGTCAGGTTCTGCGATGCGTTCAACATCCCGCTGGTCACGTTCGAAGACGTGCCGGGGTTCCTTCCCGGCATCGCGCAGGAACACGGCGGGATCATCCGCCACGGCGCCAAGCTCCTTTACGCTTTCTGCGAAGCCACCGTGCCCAAGCTCACGGTGATCACGCGCAAGGCCTATGGCGGGGCGTACGACGTCATGTCGTCAAAGCACATCCGCGGGGACTACAATGTCGCATGGCCGTCAGCCGAGATCGCGGTGATGGGCCCAAAAGGTGCCGTGGAGATTCTCTTCCGGAAGGAGATCGAGGCCAGCGACGACGGCGAAGCCGCCACGGACGCGAAGATCGAGGAATACCGAGCCAAGTTCGCGCATCCGTACGTGGCGGCCGGACGAGGCTACCTGGACGACATCATCGATCCGCGCGACACCCGTCCGCTGCTCATCGAGGCGCTGGAATCGCTCAAGTCCAAGCGCGACCGAAATCCGCCCAAAAAGCACGGCAACATACCGCTGTGATTCGCATCCTCGTCACGGACGACGTCGATCCCGAAGGGATCGCCCTCCTCACGGCGGTGCCAGACTTCGCTGTTGACGTCGAGCCCACCCTGCCACCCGGCGTTCTCCTTGGACGCATCGGGCAATACCAGGCCCTCGTGGGCCGCAGCGCCACGCGGATCTCGGCGGAACTGCTCGACGCCGCTACCAACCTGCGCGTCATCGGACGTGCCGGCGTCGGTGTCGACAATGTCGATCTCGACCGCGCGACCGAGCTGGGCATCGCGGTGATCAATGCGCCGGCGGGGAACACGATCGCCGTCGCGGAGCTGTTCTTCGGATCGCTGCTGGGGCTCGTACGGCAGATTCCACAGGCCGCGACGTCGATGGCTGAAGGCAGGTGGGATCGATCGACGCTCATGGGCCGAGAGCTCAAGGGACGCAGGCTCGGTATCGTCGGCGTCGGGCGCATCGGAACCGAAATCTCCCGCCGGGCCCACGCGTTCGGCATGGACGTCTTCGGGTTCGATCCGTACATCGGGGACGATCGGTTCACCGCGCTGCGGGTGCATCGGGCCCAGCGTCTCGAGCAATTGCTGGACGTTGCCGACGTGCTCACGATCCATACACCGCTGACTGACGAGACCCGTGGCATGATCGGCGCGCGTGAGCTGGGGCTGCTCAAGCGCGGTGCAATCGTGGCCAACCTCGCGCGTGGCGGAATCCTGGACGATCAATCGCTGCTGGACGGTCTGAAGAGCGGCCACATCGCTGGTGCAGTGCTCGACGTCTTCGAAAAGGAGCCGCTCGCGGCGGACCATCCGCTGCGCTTCGCCGCCAATGTCCTACTGACGCCGCACATGGGCGCGTCCACCTATGAAGCGCAGCGCAACGTAGCCGTCGACGTGGCGGAAGCAGTTCGCGATGCGCTGCTGAGCGGCGAGCTCTCGCGCTCGTTGAACGTGGCGAGCGTCTCCCGCGAGGAGTGGCTCGAGCTCCAGCCCTCGATGGTTGCCGCCCAGCGCGCGGCAGCAGTGGCTCGTGCCGTCCTTGTCGATCGTGGCGCGCGAGAGATACGCGGCATCGGGCTAAAGTGCGGCCCCGGCGTGATCAACGGCAGCGACGTTCTGCTCGCGGCCGCGGCGCTCGGTGTCCTGGAGGGTATCCTCGAAAGCGAGCGACTGAACCTCATCAATGCACGGACGCTCGCCGAGATGCGGGGACTGGAGCTTTCGGTTCGCGAGTCGGACAACCTGGGGCATCCCGACGCCCTCGAGGTTCGGTTGGACGCCGGAGGTCAGTCGCTCGCCGTGGAAGCGGTGGCGCTCGCCGGAACGCCGCCGCGACTGACGCGCATTGGCGAGTTCCATGTCGACGTCCCGCCACGCAGAATCCTCATCGTGCTCACCAACAACGACGTACCCGGTGTCATCGGCCGCGTGGGAACCGTGCTGGGGGAGGCGCGGATCAACATCGCCGCGTACCACCAGTCGCGGGTCGCGCAGGGTGGAAAGGCGCTGGCGGCAATCTCCGTTGACGATGTCGTACCCGAGGCGGTGCGGCAGCGGCTTCTGACGCTGCCGGACGTACTCTCTGCTACCGTCGTCGCGTTTCGCGAACCCGTGTAGTCGCGCGGCACAAGCGAATCGCTATCGCTGGACGCATGTACTCCACGGATCCCGACGTTCGTAATTCGTATTCAGCCGACGTCTCCGGACTGGTGTTGGTCCCGGAAGCCGTCGCGCGACCGACGAGCATTGCCGAAACCCGGGAGCTGCTGCGCCAGGCCGGCATGGATCGCATGTGCGTCACGCCGGCGGGCTCGCAGACGAGTACGACCGGGGCTTCGATCACGGATCGCGGTGTCCTCTTGTCGATGCGCGCGATGGGACGAATCATCGACGTGGATGCCGGCACCCGGAGAGCAATCGTCGAGCCCGGCGTCCTGTTGGGCGATCTGAACCGCGCCGTAGCGGAGCACGGCCTGCGCTTCGCCCCCGACCCGACCAGCGAAGACGACGTCACCGTTGGTGGCGGCATAGCGTGCAACGCGTCCGGCGCGCGAACTCTCCTGTACGGTCCGACGCGCAACCACGTGCGATCCCTCAAGATCGTTCGCGCCGACGGCTCGCTTGTGACCGCCGGACGTTCGGGGCTCGAGAAAAACACCGCCGGCTACGCCTTCGCGCACGATCCAGTCGACTGGTTCATTGGCAGTGAAGGGACACTGGGCGTGATCGTCGAGGCCGAGTTGTCCCTCGTGCCGCTGCCACGACA
>DASTVV010000209.1:0-27059 GCA_035758925.1 Gemmatimonadaceae bacterium | reverse complement strand
CCAAGCCATCGAATCCGGCCGGAAGGATGCCCGAGACCCGGTATGGGCGGCCATCGATCCGAATTGCCGTGCCCAGCGCCGAGGTCGATCCCTGAAAGGCCTGTCGCCAGAGTCGATCGCTGATCACCGCGTACGGCTGGTCGTCGCTCTCCGCGGGGTCATTGTTCCCCAGCTGAAGTCGGACGTGTAGCAGCGACAGCAAGCCCGCCGTGGCCTCCACACTCCTGACGGATTGGCGCAGGTTGCCAAGCTCAAGCCGCGATACGCGCTCGGAATACGCCTCCACGCGCAGGTCGCCGAGAGCTGTGCGCAGGCTCGAGACCTCGCTGGCGGAGAGTACCGGCATCACCTGATACGGCGCAGAACCCGATCGGGTCACGTAGATCCGCCGTAGCCGTGAAGCGTCTCCGACGCCGGGCGGGTCACTGTAGACGAAGAAGCGCGCCAACGCGAGTGTCGCCGACATCAGCCAGAATCCCACTCCGAATGACGCGAAAATGCCGAAGAGGAATGCCCACATTCCGCGGCCGATAGTGCGCCGGCTCTCCGCGGCGCGAACCTGCTTGCGCGGACCCATCGTCAGTTGCGGCTCATGTCGTACGCACTGATCGTGGGATAGCCGTCCTCGTAGGCGGCGATGTAGAGGTGTCCCTGGCTCGCGGCCACGCCGCTGATCCGTCGGGAAAGCCGAAGCGTTCCCAGGTAGTTGCCGGTGCTCGTCGCATACATGTCGACCATCCGGCCCGCGGAGTGCGTGGCTCCGCCAAAGGCAACGAATGCAATTCCTCGGGAGACTGCCAGGGCGCGGGCAGAGACCGTATGGTCAGAAAGGCGTTGCTCCCGACTGACTCCGCCCTCCGGGGTCCGGGACGTTCGGGTCAGGATCCGTGGTAGCGATGGAGCCTCGACGTATCCACGCGCCCAGGTGGTTCCCGCCTCTGTGACCAGGGCGATGCCATCTCCAACAGAAAGCGCGCTAACACACCTGCCAGGTTGATCATCCGTCGAGAGCAACATCTGTCGCTGCAACGGATGCAGTGACCGGTACTGGCGGAACGGCAACGGTCGACGCACCCTCGGCACGCCGTCTCGATCAAACGTGACGAGGGAAGAGCCAGTATCGATCGTGCTGATAAGTATGTCGGCCCCGAGCGAGCAACCACTTTGGAACAAGACGTCCGGCACGTGGCGCCAGCGACGAACCAGCGAGCCCGAAACTCGGTCGACCAACATAGGTGGCTGCGAGGGCTCCCCGAGTATGACAAACGTCGTCGAGTCGTGCGGAAACACCACGCGTGGCGAGAGTCCGAGTGCTGCACGACTTTGCCGCCACCGGACTGAACGTGTGTTCGCGTCGATGCCGACCACTTCTCCGTTGGCTGTGACGATCGCCACAATCGATGCCGATGCAGACATGGAAGTCGGAAGCGACTGCGTGCCAAGGTCACTGAGCTTCAAACGCCACTCGAGTCGTGGGAGTGGCACGACCCTTCGAGCCTCGCTTCGACCCACAGCGTCATCCCGTCGTCCCTGCGACGGGCTCGCCGACCATCTCGGAGCGTCGTTTGAGCTCCCGCGCTCGCCGTGATGCAGCCAGGCCGCTGAAGCCGCGCCCACGAGCGCGGCATGCAGACTGAGGATTGCCGCGCGATTCACGCGGCGACGCTACCGATTGAGGACATCGATCCAGGACACGAGTCGTTCCGCTCGTTCAGCCGTGGAGGGCGCCTGTAGCAACATCCGCAAGGTTCGGTGCCGGTCATAAATGGCGAGCATGGGAAATGAGTTCGAATATTGCCGGAACACGTTGGCCTGAACGGGGATTGCCTGTACGAAGGGCAAGTCCAATTCAGCAAGAAGCGCCTGTACCGTCATCGAGGCGTCATCCATTCCGGTGATGAGCAAGCCGTCGAAACGCATTGTGCCGGTTCCGGGGCGCTCAAACACGTGCAGGAAGCCAAGCTGGCCAGCACAATCCGAGGGCCTGACAACCAGAAAGGCGTGAAGTGAAGCCGAGCTGTCGGTGACGATGAGCGCTTCCGGCGTGTCGGTCCTCTGTCCACGACGCGGAAGCGCTACCAGGATCGCTGCGGCTGGGAGCGTCAGCAGTGCAACCCAGCGCACAATCCAACGCGTGCGCAAGACACTCATGCCGATTGCTGCGCGGCGGTCCGACGCGCCACCCTACTTCAAGCCGGGTTTGCCGGGGGTGCCTCCCGCGAAGTCGTAATAGTAATAGTGCGTCTCAATCACCCACTTTACGCAGCCGATAGTGACGCCGCCGCCGAATAGCGGAATGCCGATCACTCCCCATTCCTGGCATGTTTGGACCGCGACTGTTCGGCACACGTTCCCGGCATTTCCCAGACAGGGCGCGTCATCCGCCCATGCGTTGTTGCGAGCTGCGTTAGTCGCAAGTGCGATCACCGCGACGACCGCCGTTCCCAGCGACGTCGCGAGCTTGGGTCCCAAAGACATGGTGATTCCTCCCGTGAGAGTTGATAAGAATGCAATCGCCTCAGTCCCCACCGGGCCTGTGCCGGCGTCGCTTCTCGAGCTCCGACCGGTAGTAGAAATACGTGTTTCGCTCACTCGACCCGTCACGCCTCACTGGGTGCGTTACGGCCACCGCGATGGTCTCCGTGCCAATGCGCAGCTGCGCGTCATCCCATATATGGGTTGCAGCCGAATCGAATAGTTCTTGTTCTATGTCAGGGTCGGCTGAGCCAGTCGCGGCCACCGAAAGGTCCATTCGCTGACGCGCGATCTGCACCTCGAGAACGGCCAATCCAGTGGCAGAATGGACCTGGGCCAGCAAGCTGTCGCGTCGAGCTGATTCTGCGTGTTCGGTCGTGCGATCGGTGCATCCGGCAGAGACGAGCGCTGCGGCAACCAGGAGTGCAACCACAGAGTTGCCGTGGCGATCCAGTGGAGACCGTGATGCTTGTTTCATGCGCGTTGAGATTACAAGGTGTTGCGGTGCTGTCCGCCACCCAAACAGCGCCAGCCGGCTCATTTGTTGACGTGACAGCCAGGGGCCACCACTCCTCCGCCTCCCCTAGTTCCGCGTCGGCATCGCGCGCGACCTGGCCCGGTTATATTCCTTGCCCGATGGCGCCTCCGCCACCTCCAGCTTCGCCGTCCACGAAGGCGGCGGGCACCGTTTTCGATGCACGTGCGCTCGCGCGAACGCTGCGACGCATGGCGGACGAAATCGTTGAATTGAACGACGGTACCGACGGCCTCGTGCTCGTCGGCATCCAGCGCCGCGGTGTCCAACTCGCCGCTCGTCTCGTTGCCATCATCGCCGACCGGGAAGGGGAGACAGTTCCGCAAGGTGCGCTCGACATCACGCTCTACCGCGACGACCTCCAGACCGTGGGACCGCGGCCCGTCGTCGGTCCCACCAACATCCCGGTGGACATCGACGGCAAGCACGTGGTGATCGTCGACGACGTGCTCTACACGGGCCGCACCGTCCGCGCCGCGCTCGACGAGTTGGCGGACTTCGGGCGCCCGCGTCGGATCGCCCTCGCCGTCGTGATCGACCGCGGCGGACGCGAGCTGCCCATCGCGCCGGACATCGTCGGCAAGAAGATCGACGTCGCGCCCGGCCGGCGCGTCGACGTCTTTGTCGAGGACCTGGACGGCAAGGACGCCGTCATCCTCTCCAAGGCGGACGACGCGTGAGCGTATCACCGCTCGGCAAGGATCTCCTGGGCCTCGAGCCCCTGTCGCCGGCGCAGATCAAGCTCATTCTCGATACCGCGGAGCCGTTCAAGGAAATCAGCGAACGCGCGATCAAGAAGGTCCCGACGCTTCGCGGCGCCACGATCGTCAACCTGTTCTTTGAGGCGTCGACGCGAACGCGCGTTTCCTTCGAGTTCGCCGAGAAACGTCTCTCGGCCGACACCGTCAACGTCGCCGCATCCGGGTCCAGCGTCCAGAAAGGCGAGACGCTCGTGGACACGGCGCGAAACCTCGAGGCGATGCGCATCGACATGGTGGTGATGCGCCACGGAGCGTCCGGTGCGGCGAGCTTCCTGGCCGAGCGCATCGAATCCAACGTCATCAACGCCGGCGACGGCACGCACGAGCACCCGACGCAGGGGCTGCTCGACCTGCTCACACTGCGCGACCACTTCGGCAAGCTCGAAGGGCTCAAGGTGTGCATCGTGGGCGACGTCCTGCACTCGCGTGTCGCGCGGTCCAATATCTGGGGCCTGCGGAAGATGGGCGCCCAGGTGGCGGTGTGCGGACCGCGCTCGCTGCTGCCGAACGCCGTCGACGAATTCGGACTGCTCGTCTTCGATCGTGTGGAAGCGGCCATCGAATGGGCGGATGCGCTCAACGTGCTGCGCCTCCAGCTCGAGCGCATGCAGCTCGGCTACATCCCGTCCAACCGCGAGTACAATCGTGTCTTCGGCATCACCCGCGAGCGACTGGATGTTGCCAAGCGCGAAATCCTCATCATGCATCCTGGCCCGATGAACCGCGGCGTCGAGATCGATTCCGACGTCGCCGACGGACCAGGCAGCGTGATTCTCGATCAGGTGACGAACGGCGTCGCTGTTCGCATGGCCGTGCTCTACTTGCTCTCCGGTGGACGACCGGAGTTGGCCGAGAAGGCCAAGGGGGGTGCGGTGTGAGCACGCTGATTCTCAAGGGCGGTCGGGTCATCGACCCGTCCCAGAGACTGGACGAGATCACCGATGTCGCGGTGGTCGATGGCAAGATCGAGAGTATCGGCCGCGGTCTGACTGCGCAGGAAGTCGAGGTGATCGATTGCTCCGGTCTGATCGTGAGTCCAGGGTTCATTGATGTCCACTGCCACCTGCGCGAACCCGGACGTGAGGACGTGGAGACGATCGCTACGGGCGCAGCGGCGGCCGCAGCGGGCGGATTCACGGCGATCTGCGCGATGCCCAACACGGACCCCGTCACCGACAACCAGGCCGCGGTCGGATTCGTGGTGCGTCAGTCGATGCGCGCCGGCATGGCGCGCGTGTATCCCATCGGCGCAATCTCGGTGGGTCAGAAGGGCGAAACGCTCGCGGAGTTCGGCGAGATGATCAGCGCGGGTGCGGTTGCCGTGAGCGACGACGGCAAGCCAGTGGCCAGCGCGCACCTGATGCGGACGGCGCTCGAGTATGCGCGCACGTTCAGTATCCCGGTGGCGGACCACTGCGAGGAGCCCACACTCGCGCGCGGTGGCGTGATGAACGAGGGGCTCACCAGCCTGCGGCTGGGTCTCAAGGGAATTCCGAGCGAAGCCGAGGAGATCATGGCCATCCGGGACATCCTCCTCGCGCGCCGGACGGGCGGCCATGTCCATCTGTGCCATATGAGCACCGCCGGCTCCGTGCAGCTGATCCAGTGGGGCAAGGAGCGTGGCATTCGCGTGACCGCCGAGGTATGCCCGCATCATCTGTCGCTCACCGAGGAAGCGATCGGAGAGTACGACACCAACGCCAAGATGAATCCGCCGCTCCGCACTCAGGCCGACGTCGAGGCGCTCCAGTCGGCCGTCAAGGACGGCACGATCGACGTCATCGCGACCGACCACGCCCCGCACCACTACGACGAGAAGGAGCGGGAATTCGCTGACGCGCCCAACGGGATCATCGGTTTCGAGACGGCGCTTGCAGTGAACCTGACGTGGCTCGTGAAGCCAGGCATCGTGACGCTTCCGGTTCTCATCGAGCGGATGTCGTGCGCGCCGGCGTCGGTGTTCCGGCTGCCCGGCGGAACACTCCGGAAAGGCAGCTTGGCCGATGTCACGGTGTTCGATCCCGCGGCGGAATGGGTGGTGGACGCGTCTCGATTCCGTACCAAGGGCCGCAATACCCCGTACCAGGGGATGACACTCAGTGGCCGCGTCCACCTCACGATTGTCGGAGGGAAGGTCGTTCACCGGATTGCGTCCTAGCATTATCCTTCCAGCACTGACTCAGCGACGGAGCTAGGTACGGGACCACGCAAGAAGGGGGCAGGATCAGCCACCGACCATTCCTCGGCCCTCGAGGCGCTATCGCAACTGATGGCGGAGCGGCAGAAATACGAGCAATGGTTGCGCGATCTCGATGCGAAGAAGGACTCGACACCCAAGAAGGTGTTCGAGCGCGTGCGCGCTGACTACACCAGGCGGCTTCAGGAAGTGGTGGACGCGCTGCGCCAACATACCACGGATCTCGCGACGCACGCACGCAATCTGATGGTGCGGCTGAAGGAGCTGGAGGTCTCGGAAGAGGAGCTGGTCGAGGAACAATCCGAGAACCAGCTCCGCGCCCAGGTGGGCGAGCTGTCGGTGACGGAATTCGAGTCGAGCAAGAAGAAAGCGGATCGCCTGCTCGAGAAATTCCGCGAGGACCAGGAGCAGCTGGCAGACGACCTGAACGCCATTCGCGAGATCCTCAACGACGCGACCGGTCTGGCGACGCAGACGCCGGCCTCCGGAGTCCCGCGGCACTCCACTGACTTCAACGAGATGGACTTCCTGCAGTCGGTGGTTGGGCAGTCGACGGCGCAGTCCCCAGCGCCCGCGGCGCCGCGACGAACTCCGCCCAGGCCCGTGACGCCGACCTCCAACACGGCATATCCCACGAGCCGCACATCTCCGCCAGTCAGCCAGTCTGCGGCGCCGGAGCCCAAGCCTCCCAAGCCCGAACCGATCGTCGTGGAGCAGCCAAAGCCAAGCCCTGCGGAGCACCTCACGGGCAAGGCGCCGACACCGGAGTCGCTGGCGAAGGTGGAAGCACGCGCCGACGCGCCGTCGAACACGAAGACGCTCAAGTGCGCCGAATGCGGCGCGATGAACTACGCCAGCGAGTGGTACTGCGAGCGCTGCGGGGCGGAGCTCGCCAACATCTAGGCGGGAAAGCGTCGCCCTCAGGTCACGGAAAGAAAAAACCGGAGCTCAGGGCGCCGGTTCGTGTTCAGGCGAACGTGTACGGCTGGCTACCGAGTTGCAGCGCGAGCGATGGAGCTTTTGTGGCGTGCCGCGGTATTGCCGTGGATGAGTCCTTTGCGTGCCGCGCGATCGAGGAGACGGACAGCCGCCGTGCGGGTCTCGTTGGACGCTCCGGCCGCCTTGGCCTTCTTGAGAGCAGTGCGCAGCTCGGAACGCTGGGCACGATTACGAATGGCCGCCGCGCGCGACTTGCGCAGGTTCTTTTTGGCGGACGCGATATTGGGCACGAAAAAGTCTCCAGAATTTCCGCGAATTACCGATTGAAAATCGCGCCTTGGCGCGAGGTCGGGGAACCTAGGCCCGCGCATGGCGGATGTCAAGGCAGGACTTTGACTTCGCTCGTGTCAAACACTACTATTTTCGGCACGTGGACACCCTGCAAAACATCCTCTTCATCGCGCCCGTTCTGCTGTTTTCGGTGATCGCGCACGAGTACGCACACGGCTACGCCGCGCTGCGTCAGGGGGACTCGACGGCTCTGATGCTCGGCCGTCTCACATGGAACCCGGTCAAGCACATCGATCCGTTCCTGACGATCATCATGCCGCTGATGATGGGCCTGCTGACCCATTGGCAGATCATGCTTGGTGGCGCCAAGCCGGTGCCCGTCAATCCGAGGAACTATCGGCACTACAAGCGGGGCGACATCATCGTGTCCTTGGCGGGTGTCACAGCCAATCTTCTGCTCGCTTTGGCTTCTACATTGATGATCGCCGTCCTCGGGATGCTGGCCAGCGATGCCGATTCAGCCCTCGGCCGCAGCGTCGGCATCCTTCAGGTGATGATGATCTACAGCGTCAGGATCAATCTCGCGCTGATCGCGTTCAACCTGATTCCGATCCCGCCACTCGACGGCTCGCACGTGGTGAAGTATCTGCTGCCACCCGCGTGGTCGCTGAAGTATCAGGAGATCTCGCGCTTCGGGCTGTTGATCCTGATCCTGCTACTGAGTTTCGGCGGCCGCCTGCTCGAGCTGTGGATGCGGCCGGCGATGATCGTGCAATACAGCCTGCTCACCTCGGTGTCGTCCTTCATTCATCCATCGGCGGGACAATGGTTCCAATGACGACGGTACCTTCCGATCTTTCGGTCGCCGAAGTTCTCCCGCCCGCGTACGTTCCTCCGTTCACGACGGGCTCGACCGCTGGCCAGGGCGTGGTCGAGGGCGACAACGCTTTCGTGGTCGAGCTCACGTCGTACTCGGGTCCGCTGGACCTGCTGCTCACGCTCATTCGCGACGAGAAGATCGACATCTACGACATTCCGATCGCGCGCGTGGCCGAGCAGTTCCTGGTGCGGATCAGGACACTGGGGCTGAACGAGGCGGCGGATTACCTGGAAATGGCCGCCCGGCTGCTGCGCATCAAAGCGCAGATGCTGTTGCCACGCGGTGAGAACGAGGAGTGGGAGGATCCACGCGCGGAGTTGGTTCGGCGTCTGCTCGAATACCAGCAGATGCGCGAAATCGTGGATCTCTTGGAGCGCCGGGCGGACGACCGCCGCAATCAGTTCGCGCGTGCCTTCCTGCCGGAGCAGCCCACGCCGCCGCAGGCGCCCCTGGCCCTGTCGCTCTCGGAGCTTCTGTCCGCGGTGGACCGGGTGTTGCGCGTCGTGCTGGAGCCGAACATGCACGACGTCGTGGCTCGCGCGCTCGACGTGCCGGCTGCGATCGAGGTCATCCGGTCGCTGCTGGCGATCAAGGCGCGCTTGCAGTGGACCGACGTCGTGAAGTCGGACGCGGCGCCCTGGCAAGTGCTGTCCGCGTTGCTAGGTCTGTTGGAACTGGCGCGGCTTGGCGAACTTCATGTCGCGCAGGCGCGACCATTTGCGAACGTCGAGATTTCCCGTGACGCCTCTAGCGAAGCTGCTTGAAGCGGCGCTCTTTGCGAGCGCCCGTCCCGTTCCCGTCGACGAATTGGCGGCGCTCGATCCGGAGGCGTCGCCCGCGACCATTGCCGCGGCGCTCGAGGAGCTGCGGGCGCACTATGACAACGACGGTCACGGCGTCGAGCTCGTGGAGATCGGCGGCGGCTGGCAGGTGCTCACGCGCTCCGAATACACCGAGGCCATCGAACGCGCGCAGCTGGCGGCGCGTCCGCAGCGGCTTTCCGCCGCGGCGCTCGAAACCCTGGCGCTCATCGCCTATCGCCAGCCCATCGGGCGCGCCGAGATCGAGGAGATCCGCGGCGTGAACGTAGGCGGCGTGCTCAAGTCCCTGCACGAGCGCGGCCTGATCGACGTCGTCGGACGCGCCGAGGGCCTCGGCCGTCCGCTGCTCTATGGAACGACGCCGCTCTTCCTCGAGCACTTCGCGCTCCGTCATCTGGAGGAGCTGCCGCGCGCGGACGAGCTGGCGATCGCGTTGCGCCAGACGACGCCGAGCGAGCGCGACGTGACGCACACCGACGAGCGGCAGCCGACGCGCGACGCCTGACGCCAGGCGGGCGGCTGGCGCCCAACGCATGCTCGCGCATGACGCACGACGTGTGCTGACGCACGGCGTATGACGCACGGTTCAAGCATGCGTATCCAGCGCGCACTCGCGCGCGCGGGAGTCGCGTCACGGCGCCATTCGGAGGACCTCATCACGGCGGGTCGCGTGACCGTGAACGGCCGCGTGGCGCAGCTGGGGCAAAGCGTGGATCCGACGCACGACGAGCTGCGCGTCGACGGCAAGGTTGTCCGTCCGCCGGCCAGCGCCGTGTGGCTGGTGTTGAACAAGCCTGCCAGCGTCATGACCACTCGGTCCGATCCCCGGGGCCGGAAAACAGTATTCGATCTCGTGCCGGATGTTCCCGGCCTTACCTACGTCGGCCGGCTGGACTACCTGACGGAGGGGCTGCTGCTGCTCACCAACGACGGCGCCGCGGCCAACGCGCTCATGCACCCCAGCAGCGAAGTGCCCCGGACCTACGTTGCCATCGTCCGGGGCGACGCGTCTGCTGCCGCGGCACGTGCCCGACGCGGGGTCCAGCTCGAGGACGGTCCAGTTGTCCCAAAACGCATTGCTGTGCGGTCGCTCACGGACGGACGCTACGAGTTCGAGGTTACGATAACCGAGGGTCGCAAACGCGAGGTCCGCCGGCTGTGCAAGGCGTTGGGCCTTCGACTCGAGCGGCTCACCCGCGTCAGCTTTGGACCGATCACCCTGGGCAACCTTCAGGTCGGAGAGTCCCGTCCACTGACGCCCAAGGAACTTGTGAACCTGGCGGCGGTCCTAAATTTGAAGGGCTCGAGCGCTTCGGGCGCCGCGCCGTAAGGCGACAAGTCTTTTCTTCAACCCGCGGAGAATTCGTGGCTTCCACCAAGACGCCGGTAGTGCCGACGCCGACCATCGACTCTCGCATCGTCCAGGACGTCAGCGCCCAGGTTGCGCGACGCGTTGTGGGCCAGGGGTACATGGTGGAACGGCTGCTCATCAGCCTTCTCACCGGCGGCCACGTGTTGCTCGAGGGCGTGCCGGGCCTGGCCAAAACGCTCACGGTGCGGACGGCCGCGGAAACGGTGGACACCACGTTCCAGCGCATCCAGTTCACGCCCGACCTGCTGCCTGCCGACGTGCTCGGCACGCAGGTGTACGATCAGTCCAGCGGCAACTTCATGATCAAGAAGGGGCCGATCTTCGCCAACATCATTCTGGCGGATGAGATCAACCGGGCCCCCGCCAAGGTGCAGGCGGCGCTGCTGGAGGCGATGCAGGAAAAACAGGTGACCATCGGTGGGACGACGCACATTCTCGAAGAGCCGTTTCTGGTGCTGGCGACGCAGAACCCCATCGAGCAGGAGGGCACGTACCCGCTGCCGGAAGCACAGGTCGACCGCTTCATGCTCAAGCTGCGCGTGGGATACCCCACCCGCGACGAGGAAAAGGAGATCATGCGCCGGATGGCGAGCGGCGCGCCGATTCCGGTGGAGAAGGTGGCGACGCCGCGGGCGATCATGGACGCTCGCCGCCGCGTCGCCGACCTGTACATGGATGATCGGATCGTGGACTACATCGTCGACATCGTGCACGCCACGCGCGAGCCGAAGCAGTTCGGCCTCGACGACCTCGTCCCGCTTGTGGAGTTCGGCGCCAGTCCGCGCGCCACGATCGCGCTGGCTCAGGCTTCCCGCGCGCACGCTTTTCTCCGCGGCCGGTCGTTCGTCACGCCGGACGACATCAAGGCGATCGGCCCGGACGTGCTACGCCACCGCGTTCTCACGACCTACGAGGCGGAAGCGGAAGAGGTGACGAGCGACGACATCGTGCAGCGGATTCTGGCCAAGATCGAAAGCCCGTGAGAGGCGGAATGGGAGATGGCGTCCGCAGTTCAGTGAGCAACCATGCCAGCTAGACGCAGCAGTGTCATGCGTACGGCGTCGTGGCGCGGCCACGCGCCGCAGATCGACGCCCATCGCCCGATCGCCGGAATCGGCGTCTCACCGGACATCCTGCGCCAGGTGCGACTCCTCGAGTTGCAGACTCGCGGCCTCGTGAACTCGCTGTTTTCCGGCGAGTACCGTTCGGTGTTCAAGGGCCAGGGGATGGAGTTCGCCGAGGTGCGCGAATACCAGATCGGCGACGAAGTCCGTTCGATCGACTGGAACGTCACTGCGCGGATGGGACGCCCCTACGTCAAGCGCTACGTGGAGGAGCGCGAGCTGACGGTCATGCTCGCGGTGGACCTCTCCGGGTCGGAGCGCTTCGGCACGCGGCGCCGGTTCAAGAGCGAGCTGGCGTCGGAGCTGGCCGCCGTGCTGGCCATGTCGGCCATTCGCAACAACGATCGCGTTGGCACGTTGATCTTCACCGAGAAAGTGGAGCACGTGGTGCCGCCCCGGAAAGGGCGCCGGCATGCCTTGCGACTCATCCGTGATCTGCTGGCGTTCGCGCCCGATGGCCGAGGCACCGACATCGCCGGGGCCACGGACTATCTCAGCAAGATGCTCGCGCACAAGGCGATCATCTTCCTGGTGTCCGATTTCATGGCGCCGGACATCGAGCGTTCGCTCAAGCTTCTGGCGCAGCGCCACGATGTGGTCGCCGTGACGGTGGAAGATCCCAGCGAGCTGGAGCTGCCGGACATCGGCCTGGCGCGCCTCATCGACCCGGAGACGGGACAAACCGTCGACATCGACACGAGCGATCCGAAGGTGCGTTCGGCGTTCGACTGGAACGTGAACGAGGAACGTGAGGAGCGAAAACACCTGCTGCGGCGTCTCGCGATCGACGAAGTGCCCGTGCGCACCGATGGCAGCATCGTGGAGCCGTTGATCCGGTTTTTCCGCCAGCGCGAGACGCGCTCGAGGCAGCGATAGGATGCGTCGTCTGGCTCCCGCTCTCCTTCTGATCCCCTTGCTCGCTGGCAATGCCCAGCGGCCCGCGGACACACAGGCCGGACCCTCGGTGCGCTACGGAGTCACCAAGTCGCGCGACACCGTCACCGTCGGCGAGCCGTTCGAGATTCGGGTGCGCGTGCGGGTGCCCGCGGATGCGACGATCCGTTTTCCGGAGAATCCGGATACGGCCGGAACCGTGCAGGCCCGCGACCCGCGCACCATCACGGTAGGGGACACCGTGCAGACGCTCGACCTCACCGCGGTCTATCACGTCGCGGCCTGGGACGTCGGCAGGCAGCCGGTCCGCATCGACGATGTCATCGTCACGTGGGGCGGCGTGGAACGCCGTGTGCCGATCGACGGCGTCGACGTCTTCGTACGCTCGGTGCTGCCGGCGGACAGCGCACTCCGCGTGCCCAAGCCTCCGCGGCCGATCTTCGAACCGCGGCCATTCCCGTGGTGGCTGTTGTGGTTGCTGCTTGCCGCGACCGCGATCGGACTCCTGATCTGGTGGTGGCGCCGTCGAAAAAAGAGACCGCGGCCGCGCATCGTGGTCGACCCGTACGTTCGCGCCGTGCGTGAGCTGAACCGCATCGAGGCCATGGGTCTCGTTGACGCGGGCGAGCGCACACGATTCGTGGCGCTCGTCGTCGAAGTCCTGCGCGACTACGTGGCGGCGGTGTATCCGGAGGCGTCGCTGGCGCTCACCAGCCGCGAGCTGGTCGTCATCACCCGCACGCAGTCCACCGTGCCGAGCGAACGGTTGTCACGCGTCCTCCACGAAGCGGACCTCGCCAAGTTCGCCGCCTTCAGCCTCACCGAAGTGCGGGCCCGCAACCTGGCCCGGGAGACGCGAGCGATTCTCGATTACGTGCACAAAGGGCTGCATCCGCAGCCCCAGAAGGCCGCATGATGCTCGACCTCGGCGTCATTCAGTTCGCTTCGGCGTGGGCGCTGCTGTTGCTGCTCGTCCTTCCGGCGTGGTGGCTCTGGCGCCGGCGGCGCAAGGCGCCCGCCATCTTCTTCTCACGCGTTGCCGCGCTGGCCCGCGGGCCACGCGCGGGTCGCGGGATCACGCGCTGGTTGTTCATTCTGCGGAACATCGTGCTCCTCGGTGGCGTCCTGGCGCTTGCCCGGCCACGCTCCGGCGCGCGAGCCGAGGACACGAGCTCCGAAGGCATCAACATCGTGATCGCGTTCGACATCTCGAGCTCGATGCTCGCGCAGGACTTCCAGCCGCAGAACCGTCTCGAGGTCGCGCGCGAGAAGGTGCGACAGTTCGTCGATATGCGAAAGAGCGATCGGATCGGCGTCGTTGCGTTCTCGGGTGAGGCGCTCACGCAGGTGCCGCTCACCACGGACTATCCCGTCGTCAACGCCGCCATCAACAACCTGCAACCGGGCCAGCTCGAGGACGGCACGGCCATCGGCACCGCGATCGCGACCGCGGCGAATCGTCTGCGGTACGCTCCCGGCCCGTCCCGCGTGATGGTGCTGCTGACCGACGGCGTCAACAACCGCGGCTCGATCGATCCTCGGACGGCGGCCCGCGCCGCCGCCGCGGTCGGCATTCGGATCTATACAATAGGAGTGGGGACCGAGGGAATGGCGCCGGTGCCGGTAGGCCGCGGCCTGTTCGGCCTGCGCTACGAGATGCGACCGGTGGAAATCGACGATGCGCTGCTGACCGAGGTCGCCAGGATCTCGGGCGGCAGGTATTTCCGTGCGCGCGACGCGGCCGCATTGGAGCGAATCACGCAGGAGATCAACCGCCTGGAGCGCGTGCCAGTACAGACGCGTACCTATGTGCGATTCACGGAGCTGTATCGCTGGCCGCTCACGCTGGCCGTGCTCGCGCTCGCGTGCGAAGTGATGCTCGCCGCCTGGAGGGGGCCGCTGCCCGCATGACGGTCACCTTCGACTATCCCTGGCTGCTGCTGCTGGTCGTCGTGCTGCCGGCAATGATCGTCTGGCTCATCGTGCGCGCCGACCGCGAGCGGAAGGCGCGGTTCACGCGGATGGGGGAGATCGACATCGTGCGGCGTCTGCTGCCGCCGAACGCCCTGCGATCGGTGCGACCGCATGCGACACGCCTGGCCCTGGCCGGCGCACTCGTGGGAATCGCGGTCGCGGGCCCGCGTTGGGGCGTCGAGCAGACAGTCGTCCGCGCGCGCGGGATCGACATGGTCTTCGCGCTCGACGCGTCGCTCTCCATGATGGCGCAGGACGAGCGGCCGAATCGGCTGGCGCGCATGAAACAGGAGGTACGGCGGCTGCGGGCGATGTCGCGCGGCGACCGCGTCGGCGTGATCGCGTTCGCCGGGCGCAGCTACGTGCTGTCGCCGCTCACGATCGACGCGGGCGCGCTGGATCTGTTCCTCGACAACCTCGATCCCACGGTCGTGGGACAGGCTGGTAGCTCGCTGGCGAAGGCCATTCGGCAGGGAACCGATCTCTTGCTCCTCACGAAGACCGGCGCCGATCGTGCGCTCGTCGTCATGAGCGACGGCGAAGCGTTCGAGCCCGTCGAAGATGTGATCGCCGAAGCGCGCCGGGCCGGCCAGCAGGGCATCAATCTCGTGACCGTCGGGTTCGGCACGGCGGCCGGTTCCACGATTCCGATTCGCGAGGGAAACACGAACACCGTCAAACGCGATGACAACGGCCAGATCGTGGTAACGCACTATCAGCCGGAGTTTCTCCGCTCGGCCGCGCAGGCCGCGAACGGGACGTTCATCGATGCGGCTGAATCGGACAAGGCCACGCGCGTCCGCGCCGCGCTCGCGTCACTGCGCCGTCAGCAACGCGTGGCATCGGCGGGTGAAACGCGGACGCCGCGATACCAGTGGTTCCTGCTGCCCGCCGTGCTGCTCCTGATCAGCGACACGCTCCTGCGCGAGCGCCGCGGGCGTCACTCGGGCAAGGTCGCGGCCGCCGCGCAACCGGCGGCGATCGCCGCCGTGCTGATGCTCTTTCTGGCCGGCTGCGCGCGGCAGACCGCAAACGCCGTGGCTGCCAAGGAATACAACGACAAGCAATACGCTCGCGCGGCCGCCGGATACCGGCGCATGATCGACGAGGGCGATCGGTCGCCGAAGACGCTCTACAACTACGGAACCTCGCTCCTGTCCGCCGATTCGCTTCAGCTTTCGGCAGAGGCGCTGGAGCGCACGGCCGAGTCCGTGGACCCGGAGCTGCGGTATCGGTCGCTGTTCAACCTCGGCTTATCGCATCTGAAGCGCGGGCTCGCGCTGCCGCCGCAACAGGCGGACGAACCGCTCGACGCGGCACTCGCGGCGTACAAGAAGGTCCTGCTCTTGCGTTCCGATGATCTGGACGCGAAGTGGAACTACGAGCTGGCGCTCAGGAAGAAGCAGCAGGGTGGCGGCGGCGGCGGAGGTGGATCCGGCGAAGCGCAGCAGAGTCCATCCCCGGAAGCCCAGGCGCCGAAGCCGAGTGGAGGCTTGGCGGAACGGCAGGCCGAGCAACTGCTGGGCAGCGCGGCGCGGGAGGAGCGTGACGTGCAGGCCAAGCGGCAACGACAGAGCCGGATGGAGCCGCCTCCCGGCGGCAAGGACTGGTAGGAATGCTGTCCGCGCTGGCGGTGGCGGCCCAGCTGGCGATCGTCGCGCACGCGCCTGACAGTGTCGCTGCCTGCGAGCCCATCGAGGTGTCCGTCGCGGTCAGCGCGCGCGGCGCCGTGATCCCGCGACTCGTCGCGCCCTCGCTCGCTCCGTTCGATGTCCTGCGTGCCGGGACCTCCCCACACCTGGAGTACGGAGGAGCGCGGACCATCGCGGAATACCGGTTCACGCTCGCGACGGATCGCATCGGACACTACACGATCCCGCCGTTCGAGGCGCGCGTCGGCGACGAGCGCGTGCTCTCACGCCCGACCACCGTAGTCGTCCGCCCGCTTCGCGGGCGAAGCGCGCCAGCGGTCATCGCGCGCGCGCGCATCGACACCAGCTCGGACGTAAACCTCGGCGGCGCTGCCGCCGCGGACACGGTGTACGTCGGCCAGCAGGCCACGTACGAAGTGGCGGTGTTCCTGAATCAGACGGTGCGCGATCGGCTCAAGCGCAATCCGACGTTCTATCCGCCGGAAATGCAGGCGATGCTGGCGTACGACCTGAGCGCGCCTGCTGTCGCGCCGAAAAAGCGCACCGGCTCGCAGTGCTTCGATGCGCTCGTGTACCGGCGTGCCTTGTTTCCGCTGGTGGCGGGCCGTCTCGTGATTCCGCCGGCGCAGCTGGTGTACAGCACGGGAATGACGCCACTGAGCCTGCTCCGAAGCGAAGAGACGCACGAGTTGCAGACGGACAGCGTGACCATCGTTGCCATCGATCCGCCGCTGGCCGGGCGTCCAGCCGAGTACGATGGAGCGGTCGGCGCCGTTCGCGTGGACGCGCGGGTCGATTCTGCCGCGTCCCGCGTCGGCGACCCGATGCTGCTCACCGTGAGCGTTACGGGCACTGGCAACGTGAAGCTCTTCCCGCGGCCCGACGTGAAGATCACGTGGGCGGCCCTCGTGGCCGCCGACGAACGAGTCCGCATCGATTCGATCAATCCGCGTGTGGGAGGGGTGAAGGAGTTCGACTGGGTGCTCACGCCGCGCGTCGCCGGTGAGTTCGACGTCCCCCCAGTGCGCTACGGCTACTTCAATCCGTCGCAACGACGCTACGACGTCGCGACGGCGCCGGAGCGGCGCATAAGAGTCGGGCCCGGGGCCCTCGCCAGTGCCGATACGGGGAATGCCGAGGCGGCACTCACGATTCGCACGAGCTATGGGGGACCATCCTGGCCGCCGCTGCAATCGCGGCCGGAATTCTGGCTGCTGCTGGCCCTCGCGCCGCTTCCGGCAATCGCGGCCGGGCTCCGCCGACGTACGACGCAACCGGCCAGAGTCGTGCCCTACGATCCGATGCGATCGCTCTCGAACGTATCGCTCGACGATGCGGTCGCGCTGCGCCGGCACTTCGTACGCGCGCTGGCGCATCGACTGGGATGCAACCCCGAGGATTTCACGCACCCCGGCGCGCTGGCGCGTGCCGTTCGCCGCGCGGGAGTATCTCCCGAGACAGCATCGCGAGCCGAGTCGCTGCTGCGAGACCTGGACTCCGCCGCCTACGCTGGCGTCGGCAACGTCCCGCCGACCACGCTGCGCGACGCGACGAACGTGGTGCGCGCTGTGGACAGCGAGGCCCTGGCGCGCTCGGAGCTTCCGTTCTGGGTTCCGGTGGTCGTGATGGCCCTTGCGCTGGGGCTCGCCGCGAACGCGCTCGCCAGCGACGCGGCAGCCGTCGAGTTTGCGCGTGGTGTATCCGCGTATGTTCGACAGGACTACGTCGACGCGCGCCACGCGTTCGCCGATGCCGTCGCGACAGCGCCGAGGTCCGCCGATGCCTGGGCGAACTATGGGACAGCGTCGTGGTCCGTGTCGCCGCCGGACACCGCGGCCGCCATCTACGGCTGGCGTCAGGCGCTCGCGCTGCAACCCGGCGCAGACGACCTGCATGAGCGGGTCGGCGCCTTGCGCGAGGACGGCGTATTGTCGCCAGGTTGGGTGCCCGAGGTGCCGCGAAATACCGGAGTCGTGTTATTCGCGCTGCTGTGGCTCGCCGCATGGGCCTGCGCCTGGATCGCGGCGCGGCGAGACGCGCGTTTCGGTTCCTGGCCTGCTCGGCTCACGTGGCCAATGGTCGCGGTGGCTCTCGTCGTCGGACTCGTGTCCGTCGAGCTCGAGACCAGGATCGCGGGTGGGCGCCTCGCGGTGGTGCGGCATGTCAGCTCGCTGACCAGCGAACCCGCCATCGGCATGGACCGCGGCCCGATCGTCGGGACCGGTGAGATCGTTCGTCTCGCCGGACGGAACGGCGCGTGGGCGCGTGTCGAGGCGGCGAACGGACGCGACGGCTGGATTCCGACGTCGCAGTTGCTGTTGCTCGCGGATCGACGCGCTCCGCGCGATTGACGCCTCGCCAACCGGCGGCCTAGCTTGGGGCGATGTCATCCCGGCCGCCGCTTGCGTCTTCCGCTGACGCCCTCGCCCCGAGCGCGGCGCCGCGCGTCGTGAACGAGCGAGCGGTGACGGCCCGCTCAGCTGGCGCCGGGCGAATCGTGGTCCTTCCGTCCGCGGTAGCCGATCAGATCGCCGCCGGTGAAGTCGTCGAGCGGCCGGCATCCGTCGTGAAGGAGCTGTTCGAGAACGCGCTGGACGCCGGCGCCACTACCATCGACGTGCTCGCGGAGGACGGCGGGCGCCAGCGGATTCGCGTGAGCGACGACGGCTGTGGCATGTTGCGCGACGACGCCGTGCTCGCGCTCGAGCGGCATGCAACGTCGAAGATCCGGACGGCGGCAGATCTCGTCGGCGTTCACACCTTCGGGTTTCGCGGAGAGGCGCTGCCTGCCATCTGCTCCGTGTCACACCTGGAACTGGAGACCGCGTCCGCGGACGGCGCCGGCACCCGTGTCGTCGCGGCGGGCGGCAGTCTCACGGAGGTCGGCGACGTCGCGCGCCGTCGCGGCACCACGCTCGACGTCAGGCGGCTGTTCTACAACGCGCCGGCCCGGCAGAAATTCCTGCGGAGCGCTCGCAGCGAATGGCGCAGCGTGCTGGAGGTCGTCAGCACCATGGCGCTGGTTCGCCGCGACGTCCGCCTGACGCTCGCGCACGACGGACGTGAGGCATTGGCGCTCGCGCCGGCCGCGTCGCTGCGCGAACGGGTGGCTGCGCTCTGGAGCGCAGACTACGCCGCGCGCTTCGTCGCCGTCGACGACGTGAATGGCGCCATCCACGTGAGTGGACTCGCGGAACGGCCTGCGGACGTTGGCACCGCCTCGCGTCGCGTTCACCTCACCGTGAATGGCCGCGCCATTCGCGACGGCGGCATGGTACGCGCCGCGGAAGCCGCCTACCGATCGACGCTGCCGGCGGGCCTCCGGCCCGCGCTCTTCCGGGAACTCGTGGTGGCCGCGGACAGCGTGGACGTCAACGTGCATCCCGCGAAAGCCGAGGTCCGGTTCCGGGACCGGTGGGTGGTGGAGCGCGCGGTGGAGCATGCGGTGCGTCGGGCCCTGGGAACCTTGGAGAGCGCTGCCACCCTCGGCGGCGGTGCGCCCGCGGTGTGGACGCGATGGCCGTCGGCGCCGTCCGATGCACGCCCGCTGTCGCCGGAGGACGAGTCTCGCATCCTGACGCGCGGCGAGTCACGCATGGTGACGAACGACGAATCAGGCATGCTGACGGATGGCGAATCACGCCCGCTGACCTCCGATGAAACACCGAGTGATGTGCCGTCGCTCTTCCAGCTGCGGTCTACCTACCTGATGTTCGAGGCCCAATCGGGCGTCGTGCTCATCGACCAGCACTCTGCGCACGAACGGGTACTGTACGAGAAGTTCCTGGGCCAGCTCGAGCGCGGGTCCAGTCCGTCGCAACGACTGCTTTTTCCGCTGACCGTGTCGCTGACGGCAGCCGAGTCCGAGGCGCTGGACGCGCATCGTGAGCTCTTCCAGTCGCTGGGCTACGAGCTTGCTGAATTCGGTGGGCAGACCGCCATCGTGCACTCGGTGCCCGCGCCGCATCCGCGATTCGACGCCGAGCGGTGTCTGCGGGACACGCTGGCGGCGCTCACCGGCGACCGGCCTGCCTCCGGCGCGGCGCGGCACCAGCACCTCGCGGCGACCATCGCCTGCAAGGCCGCGATCAAGGCGGGCGACGCGCTGAGCGCGCCCGAGATGCGCGCGTTGTTCGTGGCGTTGCGCGACTGCACGTTGCCGGCGCACGACGTTCACGGCCGGTCCACCATCGTGCACCTGTCCTGGGATGAGCTCGAGCGCCGCTTCGGAAGGCGCTGACGCTTCGCTCATCACGATCCCCGTCATTTGCGGTCCCACCGCATCGGGGAAGTCGGCAATCGCGATGTGGCTCTCGCTGCGGCGGGAGATCCTGGTCATCAGCGCCGACTCGCGGCAGATCTATCGCGGGTTCGACCTCGGAACGGCGAAGCCATCACGCGAGGAACAGTCGCGCGTGCCGCATCGCGGACTCGATGTCGCCGAGCCGACCGAGCGGTTCTCGGCGCACCAGTGGGCGGAGCTGGCGCAGCGAGCCATCGATGAAGCCGACGTTGCCGGTCGCATCCCGGTTGTCGTGGGCGGCACAGGCTTCTACATCGGTTCGCTGTTCAGGCCGCTGTGGGCGCAGCCGGAGCTCGATGCGGGCCGTCGCGTGGCGCTGCAGGAAGAGTTGTCGCCGCTGTCGATCGACGAACTCCGTCGCTGGTGCGAGACGCTGGACCCCTCACGGGCGCATCTCGGTCGCGCGCAGCTGCTTCGTGCCATCGAAGTCGCGCTGCTGACGGGCGAGCGTCTCAGCGACCTGCACGTTGCCCACGCGCGCCCGGCCACTTACCAGCCAAGCTATCTTTTGGTCGATCCCGGTCTCGAGCTACCGGCACGCATCGCGGCGCGCGCGACGTCGATGCTCGACGCGGGATGGGACGACGAAGTACGCCGGTTGATCGGCGAGGTATCCTCTGACGCACCGGCGTGGAACGCCACGGGATATGACGCGATCCGGCAGCTCGTGCAGGGCAGGCTCGATCGCGCGGCCGCGCTCGATCGAGTAGTGATCGAAACGCGGCAGTACGCGAAGCGACAACGGACGTGGTTTCGACATCAGCTGGCTGGAAGCCCGGTCCAGCGTCTCGTGTCGTCCGCGCCCGGATGGCAGGAGACAGTGGACCACTGGATAACGGAGATCGAAGCGACAATGCGACCGTCGTCGGACCGCGGGACGGCACCGTGAACATCGGCATTACCTGCTATCCCACGTACGGCGGATCCGGCGCTGTCGCGACCGAGCTGGGAATCGCGCTCGCGCGCCGTGGCCATGAGGTGCACTTCGTCGCGTACCGACAGCCGTTCCGCCTGCCCACGTTCCTGCCGGGCGTGTACTTCCACGAAGTGGACGTGGGTCGCTATCCACTCTTCGAGTTTCCGCCGTACGACCTCGCGCTCGCAGTGCGGATGCACGAGGTGGTCCGCGAACACAACCTGGATCTGCTGCACTGTCACTACGCCATCCCGCACGCCACCAGCGCGTGGATCACGAAGCAGATGCTGCACGAGGTCAAGCGCGACATCAAGGTCGTGACCACGTTGCACGGCACCGACATCACCATCGTCGGTCAGGATCCGTCGTTTCACAGCATCACCAAGTTTTCCATCGAGAAGTCGGACGCGTTGACCGCCGTCTCCAACTTCCTGCAGCAGGAAACGCTCACGACGTTCGGGTGCACCGCGTGCCGCATCGAAGTGATTCCCAACTTCGTCGACCCCGTCGTCTACGATCGGTCGCGCCACGGCGACGCCGGCGCCCTGCGCGCGCAGTTCAACGGGCATCGCAAGGTGCTGATGCACATCTCGAACTTCCGCCCGGTGAAGCGCGTGCGCGACGTGGTCCAGGTATTTGCCCGCGTGAAGAAGTCACTGGACAGCGTGCTGGTCATGGTGGGCGACGGACCCGACCGCCACGACGCCGAGCGTGAGGCGCGCGAGCTGGGCGTTGACGACAGCGTCCACTTCCTCGGCAAGATCGACTCGGTGGCGCCGCTGCTCGCGGCCGCGGACCTGTTTCTCCTGCCGACGGACAAGGAGTCGTTCGGCCTCAGCGCGCTCGAGGCGCTGGCGAGCGGAACTCCAGTCGTGGGCACGAACGCGGGCGGACTGCCTGAGGTTGTGCGCGACGGCGAGACGGGCATTCTGCGTCCCGTTGGCGATGTGGACGGGATGGCTCGCGCCGCGCTCGAGCTGCTGCAGGACAGCGCCAGGTGGCGGGCCATGAGCCAGCGGGCAGCGGCCGACGCCCGCACGCGATTCTCCATGGACGACATCGTGGAGCGCTACGAACAGCTGTACGAACTCGCACTCGCCTGACATGACGGTCTTCCAAGCCATCGTCCTCGGAGTCGTGCAAGGCCTCTCCGAGTTTCTTCCGATCAGCAGCTCCGCGCATCTCACACTCACGCCCTGGGCGTTTGGGTGGCAGGATCCCGGGCTCGATGTCGACGTCGCGCTGCATCTCGGAACCATCATTGCGCTCGTCTGGTTTTTCTGGCAGGAGTGGGTCACCCTCGCGGGCGCCGCGCTCGAGATTCTGAAGAAGCGCCGCGTGGAAACCGAGAGCGAGCGGCGCGTCGTGTGGGTGGCGATCGCCACGATTCCCGGCGCGCTCGCCGGATACCTGCTGCAATCCTACGCAAAAACCGTCTTTCGCACGCCGGCGCTCGTCGGTGCGATGCTGATCGTCATGGGCATCATTTTGTGGGCGGTGGACCGTGCGGCGCGGCAGGACAGGGGACTCGAGTCCATGGGATGGAAGGACGCCCTGTTGATTGGTCTCGCGCAGATGTTTGCGATCATTCCGGGCGTGTCTCGTTCGGGCAGTACCATCACGGGCGGCCGCGGGCTCCGCTTCTCTCGCGAGTCGGCCGCGGTGTTCAGCTTTCTGATGAGTCTGCCCATCACCACGGCGGCCGTCGTGTTCGAAGGGCGACACGCCATTCGCGAAGGATCGATGGCGCCCCTGATCGCGGGTGTGCTGGCCTCGGCCATCAGCGGCTGGCTGGCGATAGCCGTACTCCTCAAGTACGTCGCTCGCCACAGCTACGGCGTATTCGCGCTGTATCGACTGGTGGTTGGCGGCGCCGTACTGTTGCTCGCCGCACTGCGAGGGTGAGCTTGGCGCAGACGCCTTACGCCGGACTCATGACGACTTCAGGGATTGTGTGGGACGGGCTTTCTGCGGAAGAGCTGGCGCGGCGCTGCGCGGCTCCGCAGGTGACGGTGCTGGACGAAACGGATTCCACGCTCGACGTCGCGCACGAGCTGGCGGAGCACGGAGCACCTCCGGGGACGGTGGTGCTGGCAGACGCGCAGCGCGCCGGGCGGGGGCGACAGGGCAGGCCGTGGAGCTCCCAGCCCGGCCGAGGCGTGTGGCTGACAGTGCTCCAGCGCCCGGGCGATCCACGCTCGCTCGACGTATTATCGTTGCGCGTCGGGCTGTGCTGCGCGCAGGCTCTCGACGGCGTCGCTGGTGAGCGAGTCGGCGTGAAGTGGCCCAATGATCTCATGCTGCGCTCCGGAAAGCTGGGAGGCATTCTGACCGAGGCATCGTGGAGTGGCTCGTCACTCGGCTGGGTTGCGATCGGCGTCGGCATCAACGTCGCCGCGCCGCCGGATGTCGCCACGGCGACCGGCCTGCGGCCCGGCGTCGCGCGCGTGGACGTTCTCAGCGCGGTCGTCGGCGCGATCCGGACCGCATCGGCGCGGACAGGCGTGCTCTCGCTCGATGAGATGATGCAGTTCGCCGAGCGCGACGTGCTCGCGGGCCGGCGCATCGCGTCGCCGACGGTTGGGACGGTGGTCGGGATCGACGCCGCCGGCGGTCTCGTCGTGGACACGCCGCGCGGCTCGGAAACGCTCCGCGCGGGCAGCGTGCGTCTCGCGGACGAAGCGATTCCCGCATGAGCGACGCCACACGGCTGATTCTCGTCTGCGATGTAGGAAACACGGAAACCACGATCGGCGTCTACGAGGGCACGACGCTGCGCGCCCACTGGCGCATCATGACAGCCGTTCCGCGCACGGCCGACGAATTCGGTCTGTTGTTGCGCCAGATCCTCCTCGATGGCGGCATCAACCCGATGCACGTCGATGGAGCGGCCATTGCCTCGGTGGTTCCGCGGATCACGGCGCCGCTCGTGGAGGCATGCACGAGCTGGTTGCATGACAGACCCGTACACGTCGTCGACGGCAGCTCCAGGCTGCCCATCACGCTGGACGTGGACGAACCGCTGACCGTCGGCGCCGACCGCATCGTGAATACGCTGGCCGCGAGCCAGCTCTTCAAGCGCGACTCCATCGTGGTGGACCTCGGAACCGCGACGACGTTCGACTGCATCACCGCGGACGGCGTGTTCCTCGGCGGCGTGATCGCCCCGGGCGTGGTAGTCATGGCGGAGACGCTGGTGAGTCGCACGTCGAAGCTGCCGGCGACGGAGTTGGTGCTGCCCAAGCACGTCATAGGGCGTCGCACGGAGGAATGCATCCGCTCGGGCGTGATGTATGGCGCGGCCGAGTCCATCGATGGCCTCGTGCGGCGCATCAAGGCCGAGTGGCCGCGCAAGGCGACGCCGCTTGTCATCGGAACCGGTGGCCTGAGCGAGACGTTCAAGCCGCTGTGTCGCGAGCTTGGCGAAGTGGATCCCTACCTGACACTCCGCGGGCTGCAGATCGCGTACGAGTTGCTGAGCTGAGTCAGACCCGGGCGCCGCGCCCAATCTGACTCAGCCCGTACGCCGTGGAGTTGTTCTGTAACTCTTTGCAGCGAAATGGTTTCGGCTGCGCCACGCTACCGGTCCACCTTGACCGCCGCCCCAGGCCCAACTAGAATCCCCGCTTGTTAGCACTCCAATTCCGCGAGTGCTAATCTCGCACACTCGACACACCTCACCGCTCAGACATGGGAGGGGCGCACTCAATGGCCACCAAGACAACTGTGAAAGTCAGTCCACTCGCCGATCGCGTCGTCATCCGCGCGCTCGAAGAAACGGAGCAGATGCGTGGGGGGCTCTACATCCCCGACACCGCGAAGGAAAAGCCGCAGCAGGGCGAGATCATCGCCGTCGGTCCCGGACGCTTCGAAAAGGATCAGCGTGTCCCGATGGACGTGAAGGTCGGCGACAAGGTCCTGTACGGGAAGTACAGCGGCACCGAAGTCACCATCGACAACGAGCAGTACCTCATCCTCCGCGAGTCGGACGTCCTCGCGGTCATCGGCTAATCAGGCTCACGAGGAACAACGCACATGGCTGCGAAAGAACTGCATTTCAACGTTGAGGCCCGCGCGGCGCTCAAGCGCGGCGTCGACCAGCTGGCGGAAGCCGTCAAGGTCACGCTCGGCCCCAAGGGCCGCAATGTCGTCATCGACAAGAAGTTCGGTGCGCCCACCGTCACCAAGGACGGCGTGACCGTCGCGAAGGAGATCGAGCTCGCGGACCCGCTCGAGAACATGGGCGCGCAAATGGTGAAGGAAGTCGCGACCAAGACCTCGGACAACGCCGGAGACGGCACCACCACGGCGACCGTGCTCGCGCAGGCAATTTTCCGCGAAGGGCTGAAGAACGTCACCGCTGGCGCCAATCCGATGGCCATCAAGCGCGGCATCGAGAAGGCCGTCGCCGCCGTTGTCGAGGAGCTCAAGAAGATGAGCGTCCCGACCAGCGGCAAGAAGGAGATCGCGCAGGTGGGCACCATCTCGGCGAACAACGACTCCGAGATCGGCAACCTGATCGCGGAAGCGATGGAGAAGGTGGGCAAGGATGGCGTCATCACGGTCGAAGAGGCCAAGAGCCTGGAGACGACGCTCGAGACGGTCGACGGCATGCAGTTCGACCGCGGCTACATCTCGCCCTACTTCGTCACGGATCCGGAGAAGATGGAAGGCGTCCTGGAGGACGGCTTCATCCTGATCCACGACAAGAAGATCTCCTCCATGAAGGATCTGCTCCCGGTCCTCGAGAAGATCGCCCAGCAGGGTCGTCCTCTCCTCATCATCGCCGAGGACATCGAGGGTGAGGCCCTGGCGACTCTGGTCGTCAACAAGCTGCGCGGCACGCTCAAGGTCTGCGCCGTGAAGGCGCCCGGCTTTGGCGATCGTCGCAAGGCGATGCTCGAAGACATCGCGAAGCTCACCGGTGGCCAGGTGATCTCCGAGGAGCTCGGCCTCAAGCTCGAGAACGCCGTGATCAACGATCTCGGCCGCGCCAAGCGCATCGTCGTGGACAAGGACAACACCACGATCATCGACGGCGCCGGCGACGAGAAGGCGATCGAAGGCCGCATCAACGAGATCCGCGCCGCGATCGACAAGGCGACGTCGGATTACGACAAGGAGAAGCTCCAGGAGCGTCTCGCGAAGCTCGCCGGCGGTGTGGCGGTGATCAACGTGGGTGCCGCGACCGAAGCCGAGATGAAGGAGAAGAAGGCTCGCGTCGAAGACGCGTTGCACGCGACGCGTGCGGCGGTCGAGGAAGGCGTGGTGGCCGGCGGCGGCGTCGCGCTGCTCCGTGCCCAGCGCTCGCTCAAGACCATCAAGCTCGAGGAGACCGACGAGCAGGTGGGCGTCGAGATCGTGCGTCGCTCGCTCGAGGAGCCGATCCGCATGATCGCGGAGAACGCCGGCGCCGAGGGCTCGCTGGTCGTGGAGAAGGTGCGCAGCTCGAAGGACGATGCGTTCGGCTACAACGCCTTGACCGACACCTACGAGAACCTGGTGCAGGCGGGCGTCATCGATCCCACCAAGGTCACGCGGACCGCGCTGCAGAACGCGGCGTCGATCGCGGGCCTGCTGCTCACGACCGAGGCGCTGGTCGTCGAGAAGAAGGAAGAGAAGGCCGCGCCGGCCGCTCCTGGCGGCGGCATGGGTGGGATGTACTAACTGACCGAGGACCCGGGACTAGGGACCGGGGAACAGGGTTGGAAACGGGCGAGCAGAAATGCTCGCCCGTTTCGTTTCCAGGTGCGCCTAGAAGAGCGAGAGCTGCTGGCTCTTGCGACTTCCGGCCAACGTGAACGGGCCCACGGCGGAGTGCTGCATCGCCGGCAGCAGCACACCGCGAAACGCGGTGCGACGCACCGCGTCCCGCATGTTGTCGAACGCGACGCGCGGCGTGTTGTTGTGCTCCGACAAATGCGC
>DASTVV010000159.1:0-60805 GCA_035758925.1 Gemmatimonadaceae bacterium | reverse complement strand
AGCTCCTGAAGTGGCACCAGCGGCACGCCTTGCGACAGGTCGTCCACCGTCTCCTTGTCGGGCCAGCGCGTCGCGTTGACGCGGTTCCGCAGCTCGGTGAGATCGGCCTCGGAAAAGCCGACGCGGTACGGACGGATGTCGTTGCGGCCTTCCATCGCCGCACTCCCGTCAGGCGTTGCGTGCGGCGCGGGCTGCCGGCGCTTCGGCGCCGCCACGGCGCCCCGGTGTCGCGGCGCGGCTGCCCTCGCGGGCGAACTCGAGCAGGTCCGTATTGAACTGCTGCTGGTGCGTGCTCATCAGCCCGTGCGGTGCGCCCTGGTACACCTTGAGCGTCGCGCCGTTGATCATCTTGACGGAGCGCTCGCCGCCGACGGCGATGGGCACGACCTGGTCGTCGTCGCCGTGGATGACGAGCGTCGGCACGTCGATCTTCTTCAGGTCCTCCCTGAAATCGGTCTCGGAGAACGCCTTGACGCACTCGTACGCCGCGGCGAATCCGCATTGCATGCTCAGGCGCCAGAAGGCGTCGTGGATGCCCTGCGACACCTTGGCGCCGGGCCGGTTGGCGCCGTAGAAGATCACGCTGAAGTCTTTCCAGAACTGCGATCGGTCCGCGACCAGGCCGGTGCGAATCTGATCGAACACCTCCTTGGGAAGGCCCTCGGGGTTCGTGTCCGTCTTCAGCATCAGCGGCGGCACCGCGTCCACGAGCACCACTTTGGCCACGCGCTTCGTCCCGTGCCGGCCGATGTAGTGCACCACCTCGCCGCCGCCGGTCGAGTGCCCGACGTGGATCGCCTTCGTGAGGTCCAGCGCTTCGGTGAGCGCCGCGAGGTCGTCGGCGTAGGTGTCCATGTCGTTGCCGGTCCACGTCTGCGTAGAGCGTCCGTGGCCGCGGCGGTCGTGGGCAATCGCCCGGAAGCCGTTGGACGCGAAGAAGAACAGCTGCTCGTCCCACGCGTCGGCGTTGAGTGGCCATCCGTGACTGAAGACAACCGGCTGGCCGGATCCCCATGCCTTGTAGAAGATCTCCGCGCCGTCTCGCGTCGTGATCGTTGGCATCGAACTCTCCTGCGTGAGCGTTCTCTCCCGCTCCCTCTACCGCAGCGATCTGAAGCCCTCTCGCATGTCCTCCGACAAGCGCTCTGGCTGTTCCCACGCCGCGAAGTGGCCGCCTTTGTCGTGCTTCTTGTAATAGATCAGTTTGGGATACGCCCGTTCCGCCCAACTGCGCGGCGCTTGATAGAGCTCGTCGGGAAAAGCGCTCAGGGCCACCGGGATGGAGACGTGGTGCGGTTCGAAGAACGGGCTCTTGTTCTCCCAATAGATGCGAGCCCCGGAAATCCCGGTGTTCGTCAACCAGGTCAGTGTGATGTTGTCCAGCACATCGTCGCGCGTAAGGTCTTCGCGTTGGCCATCGAAAGCGCGTGCAATCATCTCGAGGCTGCGCGCATCGTGGTCGAGAAACCAGGCCGCGAGGCCGATTGGCGAATCCGCGATCCCGTACAGCGTCTGCGGGCGGTTCCCCATCTCGATGGCGTAGGCCAGGCCCTTCTTATAGAAGAAGACCAGCTGGTCGTACGCGCCTCGCTCTTCCGCGGAGAGATCGGATGGCGCCGGCTCGCCGGCCTGGGCCGCCTTGGCGATCTCGGGTGGAACAGTGAACGGCAGGTTGAGGTGGATGCCGGCCAATTCCGGAGGCGCCATCGCCGCCATGGTATCCGTAATGAGCGCTCCCCAATCGCCGCCCTGCGCCACGAAGCGCGTGTAGCCAAGGCGCTTCATCAGCGTCACCCAGGCACGTCCGATTCGTTCGGGGTCCCAGCCGGTGGTGGTCGGCTTCCCCGAAAACCCGTAGCCCGGGATCGACGGAATCACCAGATCGAACGCGTCGGATTCGGTTCCGCCATGTGCGGTGGGATTGGTCAGTGGATCGACGATCTTCAGTTGCTCCACGACGGAGCCGGGCCATCCGTGCGTCACGATCAGCGGAAGCGCATTGTCGTGCTTCGAACGTACGTGAACGAAGTGAATGTCCAGCCCGTCGATCTCGGTGACGAATTGCGGTAGCGCGTTCAGCTTCGCTTCGGTGTTCCGCCAGTCGTACTCCGTGGCCCAATAGCGCGCGAGCTTCTGCATCGTCTCCAGCCGCACGCCCTGTGACTGATCCGCGACTGGCTCTTTCTCGGGCCATCGCGTCGCCTGGATCCTGCGACGCAGGTCGGCGAGGTCCTCATCCGAGGCGGTGTAGCGGAACGGCCGGAGGGATTTCTCTTGCGTCGGCGTGCGAACAGCCGGCTCCTGGCGCCGGACGCGCGGCGTTTTGACGTCTCTCATGTTGTCGCTCCGGGTCACTGGGGCATGGCAAGCTTCCGGCCGTCGAGCGATGACGCCATTGGACGATGGATATCATCGCGCCCTCGAGCTCCGGGTGCAGCGGCTTGTGATCCTTCCTGCCATCGCAGCCGTCCCGGTGGTGGATCGGGTTCAGCACGAATGCCGAACGCTGAGTACCGTTCAACTGGCGTCGATTGGCGCCTGACGCCTTCGATTCGGACAGCTCGAGGAACCTTTCACGATGATGCGCGTTCTCGCTCTTGCTTTCGTCGCCGCGACGTCCGCGTCGCTCTCGGCCCAGCAGCCGACCACGCTGGACCTCTCCGCACGGCTTCCCGTTGACCCGAAGATCCGCGCCGGCACGCTGCCGAACGGGATCCGCTACTACATCAAGAAGAATCTCAAGCCGGAGAAACGCGCCGAGCTGCGGCTCGCGGTGAACGCAGGCTCGATCCTCGAGACCGACAACCAGCTGGGCCTGGCGCACTTCGTCGAGCACACCGCGTTCAACGGCACGAAGCACTTCGCCAAGAACGATCTCGTGAAATACCTGCAGTCCATCGGTGTGCGATTCGGTGCGGACCTCAATGCGTACACGTCGTTCGACGAGACCGTCTACATCCTTCCGATTCCCACGGACACGGCGCGGATCGTCGAACAGGCCTTCACGATTCTGGAGGACTGGGCGCACGGTCAGGTCTTCGATTCCGCGGAAGTGACCAACGAACGCGGCGTCGTGCACGAGGAATGGCGACTGCACAAGGGCGCAGGAGACCGGATGCTCTCGCAGTATCTCCCGATCGCGCTCAAGGGGTCCCTGTACGCCAAGCGACTCCCGATCGGCACCGAGCAGAGCATCATGACGGCCACGCCGGCCCGGCTCCGGCCCTTCTATCGGGACTGGTACCGTCCGGACCTGATGGCCGTCGTCGCGGTGGGAGACTTCGACGTGGACGCCATCGAGGCGCAGATCAGGAAGCACTTCGCGGGCATCCCGAAGAATCCGAACGCACCGAAGCGCCGGATTGCTCCGGTGCCGCCCAACGACAAGCCGCTCATCGCCATCGCCAGCGACAAGGAGGCGACGAGTACAACCGTCAGTCTCTACTTCAAGCTGTCGCGCGATTCCGGGAGTACCGTCGGCGACTATCGGCGACAGCTCATGGAACAGTTGTACCTCTCGGTGCTCAACGACCGCTTGAGCGAGATCGCACAGAAGCCCAACGCGCCGTTCATCGGCGCCGGTGCGTCGCGAGGGAGTTTCGTTGGACGTGAGCTCGAGCCATTCTCGCTCGGCGCCGCCGTGAAGGACGGCGAGGTGGAACGCGGACTGGAGGCGCTCCTGGTCGAGGCGCGGCGCGTCGACCAGTTCGGCGTTTTGCAGTCGGAGCTCGATCGCGCCAAGGCAGACATGCTGCGCGCGTACGAACGCGCCAACGCCGAGCGCGACAAGACCCCGTCGGACAGCTACGCCGACGAATACCTCCGGAACTTCCTCGAGGGCGAGGCGATCCCGGGCATCGAGTACGAGTACTCCATCACGGAGAAGCTGCTGCCCACGATCTCGCTGGCCGAGGTGAATCGGTTGGCGGCGCGCTGGATCACGGACTCCAATCGTGTCGTCATCGTCGAAGCGCCGATCAAGGCCGGCGTCGCCCTGCCGACGGAGGCCACCATTCTCGCGGCCTTCGCCCGAGCCGCGCAGCAGCCCGTCGTGGCGTACACGGAGAAGGTTTCCGGTGAAGCACTCGTGGCCGACATGCGTCCAGCGGGCCGTGTGGCGAGCGGACGGGTGATTTCCGCGGGCGTCACCGAGTGGAAGCTCTCGAATGGCGCCCGCGTCCTCATCAAGCCGACGGACTTCAAGGCCGACGAGATTCTCTTCAGCGCCTACAGCCCGGGCGGACATTCGCTGGTGCCGAACGAGAACTACATGTCGGCCGCGTTCGCGTCGCAGATCATGGGTCTCAGCGGACTTGGCAGCTTCTCGCGCGTGGAGCTGGACAAGAAGCTGGCGGGGAAGGCCGCGCGTGTCTCTCCCTCCATCTCCGAAATGACGGAAGGGCTATCGGGGTCCGCGTCGCCCAAGGATCTGGAGACGCTGTTCCAGCTGATCTACCTCGACTTCACCGGGGCTCGCCTGGACACATCGGCATGGGCTGCGTTCCGGGGCAACGCCGCCAACTTCCTCGCCAATCGTGGCGCGTCGCCTGAAGCCGTCTTCAGCGACACCGTACAGGTGACGATGGGACAGCACGCGTTTCGCGCGCGCCCGCTGACACAGGCCACCTTCGACGAGATCGTCCCGGAGAAGTCGCTGGCGCTCTACCGGGAACGCTTCGCCGAGGCCGGAGACTTCACCTTCGTGTTCGTCGGCAACGTCGACACGACCGCGCTCAAGCCGCTCGTCGAGCGTTACCTCGCGTCACTCCCCGCCGCGGGTCGCAAGGACAGCACGAAAGTCAACAGTCCGGGAGCACCCAAGGGCGTCGTCCAGACGACGGTGCACAAGGGGGTGGAGAACAAGGCCACGACCCTCATGGCGTTCACCGGCCCCTGCGTCTTCTCGCCCGAGACGCGCTTTGCGTTTCGCGCCCTGATGGCGGCATTCCAGCTGCGTCTCACGGAGTCGCTGCGCGAGAAGCTCGGCGGAACCTACAGCCCCAGCGTGAGCGGCGGCTGCAACCGCACACCAAGGCAGGACTACGCCATCCAGGTGTACTTCGGTTCGTCACCGGACAACGTGGACGTGCTCACGAAGAGCGTGTTCGCGCTCATCGATACGATCAAGACGCAGGGCCCCACCGCGGCCGACGTCGAGAAGGTGCGCGAGCAGATCATCCGCGAGCATGAGGTCGAGCTCAAGCAGAACAACTACTGGCTGAGCGTGATCGTAGCACGCGATCAGGCCGGGGAAGACATCGCTGGCGTCATGGGGCCGTACGAGGCGATGGCCCGCAACGTCACGGCGGCGCAGATCCAGGACGCGGCAAAGAAGTACTTCGACACCTCGAACTACGCCCGCTTCGTCCTGTTGCCCGAAGCCTCGCGACCCGCATCACCCTGATCATTCCTGATCACGGGACGCTCTTTCCTGCGGGAGACCTGGCCGGCCGGATGAAGATGTTGCGGTATTCAACCGGGCCGTGGTCTCCTTGCAGGAAGATCGGACCGGGCATCCCCTCGTTGCTGTCGAGCGCACCGCCGGTGATTCCGGGAATCTCCTGTTCGGTGATGACTGGTCTGCCGTTCAACACGACGGACACCAGACGACCCACGAGCGTGATGTCGTATGTCTGCCAGACGCCGGGTTTGCGGGCCGCATCGACGTTCGGCGGCAGGAAGCCGTAGATCCCGCCGAGGTGATTGCTCGACGGCTCGAGGCCGTCGCTGTCTTCGATCTGCGCTTCGTATCGTCCGCGAAGATACACGCCGCTGTTGCCGTTCTTCGGATAGCGAAACTCGAGGTGCAGCTTGAAATCGGCGAAGGTCTGCCGCGTCGCAAGGTTGGCGCCTCCCTTTGCGTTGGTGAGCACGCCGTTCACCACACTCCACTGGCTTTCGCCGGCGAATGGTTTCCACGCCGACATGTTCCTGCCATCAAAGAGCGCGATCGGCGTTCCCCATACTGGCGCCACCACCCGGCGGAGGGCTGGCGCCCGCGTCGCCGTCCACGTGCGGCGCGCGCCGTCCGGCTCCGTCAGTGTGCCCGAGAGCTGCTCGCCGGCGATCGTCCCCTCGACGCGCAGATCGTCGTTCCCCGATTCCCACTGTGGCGGGATGGCGAACCTGAACGAATTGCCGTTCAGGGCGATGTTGGCGATGGGGCGTGCGCTCCCGACCCGTCCCACGAACCGCCCGACGAGCGCATGGTTGCCGGAGCGTTGCACCTCGAGCCACGAGGGAAAGCTCGTGTCGCCAGACGCGACGGTCAGGTCCCAGCGCCCGACGATCGGCCATTGATCGCCCTGCTGCGCGCTGGCTGCCGCCGCGCCTGCGCATGTGAAAAGCCCGACTCCGGCAAGTACGTGTTTCCAAACGGCGCGCATGCATTGCTCCACGATTTCGGTTCGCCTGAACTTCGCACGCGGCGGAACCGCCATCAATCGGCGCCGGCCTGCCGGACGTTCGTCGCGTCGTGGCGGCTCGGCGCCGATCCGATCGCCGTCATCAGGCGCCGAGCACCTTGGCCGCCTTGTCCACGTCTGCCTGCTTTACCCAGAGGAGCGCGCCATAGCGGCCTCCGGCCGTCACGGCATCCATTGCGGTGATGTTGGCGCCGGCGCTCGCGAGCTTCTGCACGACGTCGGCAATGGCGCCGGCACGATCGTCCCCTTCGATCAGGAACGCGGTCTTTCGGTCGCTGACTCTCAGGTTGGCCTTCTTGACCGCGTCCTGAAACGCGCGTTCGTCGGTAGGGACGAAGTCGAGCTGCGATTTCCCGCTGCCGCTGGGAAACGCGTGGAACGCCAGCAGGTTCACCCCGCTGTCCCGCAGCGCGCCGAGAACGCGACTGCCCTCGCCGGCCTTGTCCGGCGCCGTGACGTAGAAATACCCAACCCTCCGCGCACTAATAGCCATACTCCCTCCAGTCACTGTCTCACCCAACTTGGCACCGCCCGGCGCGGTTCGTCAGTCGGGTGAATGCAACCTCAGCAGTGGCCGTCGGCCTAGGGCAATGCGAAAGCGACGTATGTATCGCTCGACGGCGATCCGAGTTTGCCACCGCCTGCCGCAACCAGGACGTACTGCTTGCCGCGCACCGAGTAGGTGGCCGGCGTTGCGTAACCCGGAGCGGGGAGGGTCGCTTCCCATAACAGCGCACCGGTGCTCTTGTCGAACGCGCGAAGCTTCGCGTCCTGCGTCGCGGCGATGAACACCAGTCCGCCCGCCGTCACGATCGGCCCGCCGTACTGTTCGGTGCCCGTTGGCGGCAAACCGCGCGCGGTGAGCTCGGCGTGTTCGCCGAGCGTGATCTTCCAGCGGTACTCACCGGTGTTGAGATCGATGGCGCTCAACGTACCCCACGGCGGCTTCACCGCGGGAAGACCGCTCGAATCCTTCCAGCGCTCGTAGCCCACGAACTCGTAAGGCGACTGCGCGCGCTCCATGCGTCTGGTGAAGGGCGCCCTGCCTGCCTGTTCCACGGACGGCAGCGCGTAGCCGAGATATGTCATGACGGCCGACCGCTCGGCCTCGGGCAGCTCGGCGAACGACGGCATGAAACCGCGGCCCCAGTCGAGCACGAGTCGCGTGCCATCGGCGGGCAGTCGCTTTGCCACATCCACGAGCGACGGCGCGCGCTCCCTGCCAGCTCTGTCCGCGCCGTGACAGCCTGCGCAGGTCGCGGCATACACGACTGCGCCAGCGCGCGGCGCGCCGGACAGAACCGGGATGTGTGCCGATTCGCGCATCGCCGCGATCCAGGGAACGTCGCTGGCGTTCACGTAGAGCGTGGCGGTCTCGGGATCGACGGCTGCGCCACCCCATTCGCCACCGCCATCGAAACCGGGAAGTACGATAGTCCCCGCACGGCTCGGCGGCGTGAACAGATTCCCGGCGCGCAGCGTTCGGAATCGCGCGTCGGCGCTTTGCTGCACATCGGTCTCCACGATCGATTGCCGAGCGAACGGAGCGGGCTTCACGGGGTACGGCTGCGTCGGCCACGCCTGCTCGCCGGGAAGATCGCTTGGCGGCACGGGCCGCTCCTCGATGTCGAAGAGCGGCTTGCCGGACTGCCGGTCGAAGAGAAACACGAAGCCGCTCTTGGCGATCTGCGCCACGGCATCGACGCGCGCGCCATCGCGCGTCACCGTCACGAGATTCGGCGCGGCGGGAAGATCGCGGTCCCAGAGGTCGTGGTGCACCGTCTGGAAATGCCAGATGCGCGCGCCCGTACGCGCGTCGAGCGCGAGCAGCGAGTTCGCGAACAGGTTGGCACCGACGCGATCGCCGCCATAGAAGTCCGGCGTCGCCGAACCGGTAGGGACATAGACGATCTCGCGTCGGACGTCCAGCGACATGCCGGGCCAGCTGTTCGCGCCACCAGCAGTCTTCCAGGCATCGGCGGGCCACGTGTCATACCCGAATTCGCCAGGATGAGGGATCGTGTGAAACGTCCAGCGAATCGCTCCGGTGCGGACGTCGTAGGCGCGCACGTCGCCGGGCGCTGAGCCTTCGCCCTCGCCCACGCGGATACCCTGAATGAGCAGGTCCTCGAAGACCACGCCGGGGCTGGTGGCAACGACATAGGCGTTCCCGACGTCGCGCGAGAGGCCGGCGGCCAGGTCCACCGATCCGGAGTCGCCGAAGGTGCGCACTGGCTGACCCGTCGCGGCATCGAGCGCGAACAGCCGACGTCCAGCCGCAAAGAAAATGCGCCGATCGCCTCCGCTGGCCCAATACGCCACGCCGCGATTGACGTGCGTCGCGCGTGGGCCGATGGCAAACGGGTCAAACCGCCACCGCAGCATCCCGCTATCGGCGCGGAGCGCGATGACAGCGAGCGCCGGCGTCGTGGTGTAGGCGACGCCGTCAACGACGACCGGCGTCGCCTGGATTTCTCCGCGACCGGATGCCGGGAGGTCGCCCGTATGATATGTCCAGGCCACGCGTAGCTGCGCGACGTTGGAGCGATTGATCTGATCGAGCGCGGACGCGCGCGAGTTGCCGGGGTCGGCGCCGGTCACCAGCCAGTCACCCGCAGCGCTGTTTTCCGTGCACGCCGATAGAGCGACCGTCAGGACGACGCCAGCGAACAGTCGCTCGAGGACGCCCATCGACTCCCGGAGTCCGGGGCTCAGTCGCGCTTCAGTGCGGCGTGATGACGCCAGGAGACCGTTCCGCCTGCGGTGGGGCGTGGAACTGACTCGCGCCGCGCTCTGCCAGAAGTCTTGCCGTGAAGCGCTGTCCCTCGGACAGGCGTTCGATCTCGACCGCCATCACGTCGACGGCCTGCGATAGTCGCTCGAGTTGTCGATTTGCCAACTGCTGCTGATCGAAGCTTGGCAGCGCCTCGAGCACCTCTTTGACGACGCGTCTGCTGCCGAAGTGCGCACCCAGCCAGGCGCCAACGAGGCCCGTGATCAGTGCGATGCTACCGGCCACGCCGAACAGCAGCAGGTAGTGCTCCCGCAGCGTTCCATCCCAGACACGGGGCAAGAGTTCGAGCATTTGCGCCCTCCGCAGTTGTGCTGAATGCCGTTACGAGACTAACACCGCCGGAGTTTCCCGAACAGACATCACCGAGGGGCGCTGGGTCGACGCGGGCTCTGCGACGATCCCCCTTGCCTATGCGTTCGTCGGTCAGGACCTCGCGCATGCGCTCGAGACGCAGGGCAGGGCCACGGAAGCCGCCGAAGTGTTTAGCCTCGTAGAGCAGGTCGTCGGCGCAGTTCGGTGATGAATATGCGGCTTGTTCCTGCTCACGCTCATGCTCATGCGGATTCACTCTGACACGGGCCGCATCGACACATTGCCCTGTTCAACGGGCGAAAGTACCATCCTCGCATTACTGACGGAGCAGGTCATGCGATTCAGGAATGCAATCGTCGCACTGGTCGTCATTCTGCCAGCCGCAGTCGCTGCGCAAACAACGGATTCCCTGAGCCTCCAGGGCCGACACATGCTCGCGGTGGGGCTCGGCGCGACCGGTACTCGGGAAGCGAGCACCAGTGCGAGTGGAACGACTGCTCGCGCGACAGGAGTGTTAGCGACCCTGAGCTATGCGCGTTTCGTCAGTCCATCACTGGCGATCGAGGTCGCCGCCACGGCGTTCGATGCCAGCGCGTCGGTGAGCTCCGCCAGCACGCGCGCGTCGGCGGCTACGGCATTGTTGATCGGCCTTCGGTATGCGCCGCCGCAGCTGGCCATTACGCCTGCTGTGCGCCCATACGTCTCGGCGGCCGGCGGTCCCTATTTGCGCGGCACGTCCACGTCCGGCCCCGCCGGAATCAACACCACCACGCAGTTCGATGGGGTCGCACGCCTCGGTGCCGGCGCCAGCTTTCACATCGCGCGGCACGTGGTGCTGGGTCTGGAAGGCGACTATCACGCCGTCCGTGGCTTTGACGTCGCGGCTTCGGATCCCACTGGGCTGAGCCTGACTGTTGGGCTGGGGTTTACCTGGGGCCGATAGCCTTGATGCGCGCGGCCGCAGTGCTGGCGTCTGCTTCATTGGTATGCGCATGCCGCGGAGCATCGACCCAGGAAGCACGTGCGGATGGCGTGGCGCAGGTCTTCGTCACGACCGGAGACCGCGCCAAACTTCTCGAGCGTCAGTCGGACCTCCGTCCTGACGCGCGAGCCACCGGCGGCGGGATCACGATCGACCTGGATCCTTCACGCGATTTCCAGGAGATGGTGGGTTTCGGCGCAGCCCTTACCGACGCGTCAGCGTGGCTCATGCAGCACCGTCTGTCTGGGACGCAACGCGAGGCACTGCTCCAGGACCTGTTCAGCACCTCCTCAGGCGGGGCAGGGTTCAGCTTCACGCGTCTGGACATGGGCGCGTCGGACTTCTCGCTGCGACACTACAGCTACGACGACATGCCGGTCGGCGCGACAGATCCGTCGCTGGCGCATTTCTCCATCGACGCGGACCGGGCCGAGACGATCCCGATTCTCAAGCGTGCGCTGGCGATCAATCCGGCGCTGGCGGTCATGGCGTCACCGTGGAGCGCGCCGGCCTGGATGAAGACCACTGGCAGCATGATCAAGGGAACGCTGCGTCCAGAGGCATACGGGCCGTTCGCCGAATACTTCCGCCGATTCATCGAGGCCTACGCCTCGGAAGGCATTCCGATGTACGCGATCACGGTTCAGAACGAACCGCACTACGAGCCCAACGACTATCCCGGCATGCGCCTGGATCCCGCGACGCGCGCGAAGTTCATCGGGCAGTATCTGGGTCCGCTGTTCCAGCGTTCCGGCATCCGGACGCGGATTCTCGATTGGGACCACAACTGGGACGAGCCCGCGTCACCACTCGCGGTGCTCGGCGACTCGGTAGCCAGGCGCTTCGTCGCCGGCGTCGCATGGCATTGCTATGGCGGCGACGTCGCGGCGCAAGGCACGGTGCGCGACGCGCATCCGGACAAGGACGTCTACTTCACCGAATGCTCGGGCGGCAATTGGGCCCCGAAGTTCAGCGACAATCTCGTCTGGACGGTGCAAAAGCTGATCGTTGGCGGCACGCGCAACTGGGCGCGCGGCGTCCTGATGTGGAACCTCGCGCTCGACGAACAGCACGGGCCCCACAGTGGTGGATGCGGCGATTGCCGCGGCGTCGTCACGATCGCCGGCGACGGCTCGGTGACGCGCAACGAGGAGTACTACGCCCTCGCGCATGCCAGCCGCTTCGTGCGTCGTGGCGCGCGCCGCGTCGCATCGAGCGACGCGACGGGCGGAATCGAGAACGTGGCATTCAGGAACCCGGACGGATCGCTCGCCGCGATCATCGTCAACACCAATGCCACGGGGACCAGCTTCGCGGTTCGCTCGCGAACAGGCAGCTATCGCTACACGCTGCCCGGCGCGTCGGTCGCGACACTGGTGTGGAAGTGACAGGATGGGCCGTCGAGTATATATCAGAGAGTGGCCGATGAATTCGGCCCGAGACGGCGAGGTCGTACATGGAGCCCCTCCTGGTAACGCTGGCCATATTGGCCGGCTACGTGCTTGGCAGCCTTCGCGTCATCAAGCAGTACGAGCGCGGCGTTGTGTTCCTGCTCGGGCGGTACACGCAGACGCGGAATCCGGGCCTGGCGTTCGTGCCACTGCTTTTCTGCACCATGCGGCGCGTCTCCTTGCGGATCGTGGCGCTCGACATCCCGCCGCAGGACGTCATCACGCGCGACAACATCTCGGTGAAGGTCAACGCGGTGCTCTACTTCCGCGTGGCCGATCCGGCGCTCGCCATCATGGAGATCCAGGACTACCTCTATGCCACCGGACAGCTGGCGCAGACCACGCTCCTGTCGGTGCTGGGGCAGGTGGAGCTCGATGAATTGCTCGCCGACCGGCGCAAGGTGAACGACCTGCTCAAGCAGATCATCGACGAGCGGACGGACTTCTGGGGCGTGGAGATCTCCGCGGTCGAGATCAAGGACGTGCAACTGCCGGAAACCATGCGGCGCGCGATCGCGCGCCAGGCGGAGGCCGAACGCGAGCGGCGCGCGAAGGTCATCAACGCGCAAGGAGAGCTCCAGGCGTCGGAAACGCTGGCCGAAGCGGCTCGCGTGCTGCAAAGCCAGCCGGCATCCATCCAGTTGCGCTACCTGCAGACCGTCACCGAGATCGCCGCCGAGAACAACTCGACGACCATCTTTCCGGTTCCGATCGAAATGTTTCGCGCGTTCATGCAGCGGGCCGACGTCCCGGCAACGGATGGCGCCAAACCGAGTATCAGTGGCGTAACGACGGGTGCAACGACGCCCGCACTGTCGCTTTCAGCGGCAGGTGATCCGACGCTGCCGCAGTTTCGCGTCGACGCGAACGAGATGACGCGCAAATAACAACCGCCAGCGAAACCCGGCGAGCGCCTTGTGGGTTCGCCGGGCCAAGCTCACTATTGTTCGCCTGTCGACGTAGCCGCCGCTCCTCTCCACCTCCGACCCACAACACACCAACGTACGCATGCGCCTGCTCTCGTGGCTGGCGCCCGGACTCGTCATGCTGGGTGCCTGTTCGACCGACAACACCGCCGCGACCTCGCCCCTCAGTGTCGCCGGCGACTGGACGCAGGGCGCGCGGTTGCGCGACAGCGTTCACGCTCAAACGCACCTCCATGCCGGCTCCTTCTCCTTTGCGCAGCGAGGCGAGACGTTCAAGGGCTCGGGCCAGCAGAGCGGTTTGTGCAACGCGGCGAGCGGCGACTACACAGGCCCGCTCGCGGACGGTGCGCTCTTCCAGATCACGGGTGGAGTGCAGCACGGCGCTGCCGTTTCGTTCAAGTCGAACATGTGCACGTATGACGGCACGGTGTCAGCCGACGGCCTGCACATGACTGGCACCGCGACGTGTTCGTACACCGTCCAGGGCACTCGCTTCGATTGGTCGGGCGAGTGGCTGGCCGACCGGGTCCGCTGACCATGAGACGCATCCTCCTCTCCGTGGCGCTGATAGCGAGCGCCGCCCAGCCGACGTTGGCCCAGACCATGCGCGACCGCGTGGCTCAGCTGTTCATCTTCGGCAGCGGTTCGAACCCGTTGTTCCTGGGCGGCACCGCGGACCCCAACAACCCGGCGGCGATCCGAGCGCACGGAGAGCATTTCGTCCCGTCGGCAGTGTCGCAGAACGGCAGCATCATCACGTTTCTCACCGCCGCGGTGGGGCAGAGCGTTTCGACGGTTCCCATCGGCGCCAGCAGCAGCGGTGAGACGTTCCGATTCGAAGGTGGCGTTCCCGTGAAGACGTCGACGTCGGCGGGGCCGATCCTCGCCGAACGTTCGCAGACCCTGGGCCGCGGCCGAGCGATCGTGGGTGTGGGCAACACACGTCTGCCATTCTCGACGCTGCGCGGACAGGACCTCGGAAACCTGGAGCTCTTCTTCACGCACCAGAACGTGAACTTCCCGGGCTGCGACTCGACGTTCGGCGGCGACTGCTCCAAGATGGGATTCCCGGGCCTCGAGAACGAAACCATCCACGTTCGCCTGAACGTGAGCATGGACGTCTCGACGACGGTGTTCTACGCGACGTACGGCCTGCTGGACAACCTCGACATCGGGCTCGTCCTGCCGCTGGTGACCACGCACTTCCAGGGCATCAGCGAAGCGCAGATCATTCCGTTCGGCGGCACGACGGCAACGCACTTCTTCGCGGGCACCCCCGCCGCGCCGGTGCTCAGCGCCAACCGCTTTGTGTCGGGCAGCGCGTTCGGCGTCGGCGACGTCGCCGTGCGCGCGAAGGCCCTGATTCGTCAGACGGCAAAGACGAGTGTCGCGCTCTTCGGAGACGCGCGCTTCGCGACCGGCGACGAAGCCGATCTTCTTGGCGCGGGCTACTTCTCGGCGCGCGGTCTCGGCGTTCTCACGGGACAGTTCGGCCAGTTCTCACCGCACGTGAACGCCGGGTACCTGTATCGGAATTCGGAGACGGCCACGGACGCGGTCCTCGCGACGATCGGGTTCGACCAGCTTCTGGCGTCGAACGTGACGCTCGCTGTCGACATGCTCAACGCGTTCCAGGTCGGCGAGAACAAGCTGCGCCTGCCGCAGCCGGTCACCATCGACGTTCCGTTTCAGCGCGTGATTCAGCCGACGTCGATTCCCGAGCTTCGCGACGACATCGTGGACGGATCACTCGGATTCAAGTTCACGCACTCGTCCGGCGTCACTGGAATCGCGAACGTTCTCGTCCCGCTGAACGTCGGTGGAATGCGGGGCCGCAGCACGTTCACGTTGGGACTGGAGTACGCCTTCTAGACCATCAGCGGATGGTCTGAAGCTTCCAGCGATCTCCGTCCCGGACAAGCACTGCTTCGAAGGACGCCGGCTGTCGCTCGGCACGGCCGTTTCGATTCACGTACTGGTACTGTCCGGTGAGGTGCGCGACGGCGTTGTTCCCGTTCACGTCGAGCGCGGACACCTCGAGATTGGCCGTCATCGAGCGCACGGACGCGAAGAAGGATTCCCAGGCTGACTGCTGCTGCTGCGTGATGCCGGGGTAGATGCGGCGGATCTCCGCGATCTGGCGTGTCCCGATTGCCCTGGCGTACGCGGTGATGATGTTGCCGATGGCGACGCTTGGGCTTTCCGGCTCCGGGGCCTTTGTCGCAGGCGCGGAGCTCGGTGGCGTACCTGGCGCGGAGACCACTGCAGACGACTGCGGACTCTGCGCAGGCGGCTGCACCGGCGAAGGCAACGCCGGTGGAGCGTTCTGCTGGACGCGCGACGTTTCGCCGGCCCGTTTTGCGCCCGAATCCTGGGTCGTGGTCTGCGATTGTGCGACGCGCCCCGGGTCTGTTGGTTCCCTGCGCTCCACCGGTTCCTTGCGCTCTATCGGTTCCTTGCGCTCTACCGGTTCCTTGGGTTCCGGGCGTTCGGGCCGATCCGTCGGTCGCGCTCGCGTCGACGTCGCAGGACGTGGCGAAGTCGAGAGAGGCGGCGCCGCTCGGCTGAGACTCTCGGCCGGTGTGGAGCGAGCCGCAGCGCCGCTCAGCTCGGCCCCAGTGCGAATTGCGCTGTCCTTCGGCGCGTCACCTGCAGCCACGGTCGTTGACACGGCTGGAACCGTCGCCGGCGTGCTCGGTTGCGGTGGTTTCTGCCGCGCGAACAGGATGCCGACCGCCCCAGCAAAGAGGGCAAGCGACGTGAAGCCAACGGCGCGCCAGCGGGTCGCGATCGCAAGAGCACGGTCAGATTCCTCCCCCCGCTCGCGGAGCGCCCGTTCGATGGACACCCGCTGCGAGACGGTATTCGACACGCGCGCCGTGCCCAGTGGCGCGCGCACCGCGGTGAGCGCGTTGGCCATTTCCGCCGCGGAGTGGAAACGGTCCATCGGGTTCTTCGCCAGCGCTTTCTTGACGATCTCGTTGAGCGCCGACGGCAGATCGGGTCGGAGCGATTTCGCATCGGGTGGGTTATCGCTCACGATCTGGAACAGCACGTTGTGCATGGTGTCGCCCTGAAACGGCTTCACCCTCGTCAGGAGCTCGTACAGCACGGCGCCGGTCGAGAACAGGTCAACCGCGGGCGTGAGGCTCTCGCCCGTGATCTGTTCGGGCGCCATGTAGTTCGGCGTCCCCATCATCACGCCGCTCCGCGTGAGGTTCGAGGAGGACAGGTGCGCGATGCCAAAGTCCATGATCCGGCCGTGGCCTTCCTCGTCGACGCGGATGTTCGCGGGCTTGATGTCGCGGTGCACGATGCCGCGGCGATGTGCGTAGGAGAGCCCGTTCAGGACGTCGATGATGATGTCGAGCTGAGCGGCCAGCGACAGCGGCGCCTTGTGCACGAGCAGATGTTCCAGATCCGCGCCCTGGACGAACTCCATGGCGATGAACAGGTGGCCGTCCGTTTCGCCGAAGTCGTAGATCGTGACGACATTCGGATGCTGCAGCGACCCGGCTGCCTGTGCCTCGCGGAGGAAACGCGCCCGGAGGGACTCATCCTGGGCCAGGCCCTCGTTCATGACCTTGATGGCTACAGCGCGATTGAGCACTGGGTCGGTCGCCCGATAGACGACCCCCATTGCTCCCTCGCCGACCTGCTCGAGAATCTGGTACTTCCCGACCTGGGTTACTGGACCTGGCAACGCTCCCGCCCGGTAGGACTGCACCAATATCGGCACCGGAACGTTCGAAGCAAACCCGGGTTAGCCCAAGGGCCACGTGCGGCTTCGAGGCGAAGGTTCGTAGCCTGACCAACAGGCCCCGGTCAGATGGGGCATGCGCCCGATGACCGCGCCGCAAAGTCCCAGGGACCAAGTCACCTCGAAGTCGGACTCCGACCAGATGTCGGTGGAACTGTCGGCGCGTCGGACCGGGATGTCATTCCAGCGCACCCGGATGAGCGCGGATCGCACGCTGATGTCGGTGATCCGCACGGCCCTGTCCATGATCAGCTTTGGCTTCACCATCTACCAGTTCTTCCAGCACCTGGTGGAATCGGGCACCCTGAGCGGCGGCCGTCACGCGTCCCGCAACTTCGGACTCGCGCTCGTGCTCCTCGGCGTCGGCATGCTGCTTTTTGGTATCGGCTATCACGTCGTGTTCATGAAAGGCCTGCGCGACGAACGAGAGAGCATGAAGGCCGCAGGCCTGATTCACGGCGAGAGCGTCTATCCTGTATCGCTCACGCTGATCGTAGCGCTGGTGTTGCTCGTGATCGGCATTCTCGCCGTGGTGAGCATCGCCGTGCGAGCTGGCCCGTTCAACTGAGCGTCAGCGGATCCGCCGCACCGCCGGCGGTGCCCAGGTCCCCTCAAGCGCTCTCGCGTCCGGCCGCATGAGCTCGAGCGTCAGAATGAACGAGCCGGGCGGCGCGGGGAGCCAGTTGGCTTGTGCGGAGCCCGCTGGTGGACCTTGCTGGATGACAACGTCAATCGAGCCGTCAGGGTTCCGCTTGAAGTCGTCCCAGGAGCGCAGCGCGTACCGGCTGAGGGGGTTGTTCACGAGGAAGTGGTCGACGTCGTACATGTTCAGGGACCAGAACCCTCGAACTGGCGGAGCTCCCCTGGGGAAGTGCAGCACGTAGCGGTATGCGCCGTTGAGGTGCCGCCCGCTGGCGTCCACAAAGGTCGTCGGACGCAGCGCATCCTCTGAGAGGACACAGTCGGGCTCCACGAACGCCACGGCCGCGCGCAGCAGATGGTCGCCGGCGTACGCACCACAGACCGTCAGCGACTGCCAGCCGTTGCGTGTGGTTCGCACCGTGCGTGCTCGCTCCGCGATGCGCGCGAAGCCTGCACGCGCTCCAGCCTGGAACGCGGCCCATGTGGCTGAGTCGAACTTCGTTTGAACGAAGTCCTGTCCCGGCTTCATGCCCACCAGCGCCATGCGCGCCAGCAGGGAGGAGTCGACGTTGGCGGGCGGATCGGTCTGGAGAATTCTCAGGAGCAGGTCGAAGTACTGCTCAGTCGTCAGGTCATTTACCTGCATCGCCACCGACGTCTTCATGTTGATGGCTGGATTGGGCTCGCCGGCGAGCCACGAGAACGGCTTGCCGAAAGAGCTCATAGGAGTGGTGCGCATGCCCCGCTGGATCGCGTTCACCGCGTCGGTGTCGCGAGTGCTCTTTGTCTGGATCTGGGCGACGATGCGGACGAAATTGCTCAGCGACTTGTACTCGGTCTTGATGCCCGCTGGCGTGCCGCCCTTCCAGTTCGGACCCGTCAACGCAAAGGTCTGCGCCGTGTCCCCGGTGGTCCGCGTGCCGATGGACGCGATCGAGTTCATCCACGAATCGAAGACTTCGAGAAAGTAGTAGCGGCCGCGAATCGGCGGCGTGTGCACCACGATTGGCTCCGACGTGAGGTCCAGCCACGCCGTCGCCGGCAGCATGGTGACCCACACGCCGCTGGAATCACGAATCGAAGCGCTGGACAATCGCAGGACGTGGCCGAACTGGTTGATGGGCGCACGGCCATTCTCGAGCGGTTTGGCGACATTGGTTGCGATGCGCCGAGCCACGAATTGCGTCACGGCTGGATAGCCGTAGACGTACGCCTCGGCCGCGATCGCCGCGGTGCTCGTGTCGCGGCGCGTCAAGCCATCCTGCGCCGCCGCGCTGCCGAAGGCCGCTGCAAGCGCGAACGTCAGTAGAGAGGCCAGCCTCATCCGATCCTCGCCAGGTGCGTTATTCGCCAGGGCTCGCTTGCAACTGTCGCGCTAGGAGATCGATCCCGGCCGCAGCAGCGGCCGCTTCCGGCGCGTATCTTGGAGCGTCAACCTCTCCAGCCGGAGCTCACGTCGATGAGAACCAGACTCAGCACTCTTACCCTCGCGCTCGCTGCTGTCGCACTGGCGACGCCACTGGCTGCGCAGCAGGCCAAACGCGCGTTCTCCCTGAGCGACTGGTACAAGCTCAATGTCCTGAGCTCGCCGGCGATGTCACCCGACGGCAACCGGATCGCATTCCAGGTGCAGACCGTCAACGAGAAGGACAACAAGTACCATCGCGAGGTCTGGGTCGTGCCGACGTCGGGCGGAGAGCCCCGGCGGTTCACGTCACCCAGCACCGAGAGCTCCAATCCGCGCTGGACGCCAGACGGAAAGTACCTGGTGTTTACGTCGCAGCGCCCGGGCGGGAAGGGCAGCACGTGGATGCTGCGCATGGACGAATCCGGCGGCGAGGCCTTCCAGAACGACACGTACCCGCGCGGTGGCTCAGTCACCGCGGACCTGAAGCTCGCCGTCTGGGCCGAGGGAGACTCGACGCCCGCCGACAGCGCGAAGAAGGACGATCCATACGCGAAGATGCAGGCCATGGCGCGCCCGCCGTACGGCGCGATCACCAAGCCGCTGGATCCCGCGCGCTTCGACGGCCGCCACATTTATGACATGCGCTTCAAGTCGAACGATCAGGGCTACGTGCCTGGTCCGCGCGACGCCAGAAAGTGGAATCCGCCGCAGATCTACGCGCAAGCCTACGACGGCACGCCGAAGAAGAAGATCACCAGCACGAGATACTCGCACCGCAGTGTCGCCGTCTCGCCGGACGGCCAGTGGGTCGCGTTCATCGCCGACGAGCGACTGCGCCCCGATTCCGTCGTGGATCTGGAGCGCGACTCGATCGCCAAGCTGCCGTACGACAAGAGACGCGACGACGTGGACCGCAACGAGACGGACATCTACGTCATTCCAATCGCGGGCGGAACGCCGCGCAAAGTCGCGACGTTCTTCGGTGCGGAGGGGAATCTCGCGTGGTCGCCAGACAGTAAGCGCATCGCGTTCGTTGGCTCCACTGGCCGCATGACGAGTGATCGGGTATACGTGGTCAGCGCTGCCGGCGGCACGCCGGAGAATGTGCTGGGCACATGGAAGTACGAGCCGCAGAACATCAGCTGGAACCAGGATGGCAGCATCGCGATGGCGGCGGCGACCGGCGGAAGTACCGGCTACTTCAAGATCGATCCGGCGACGAAGAAGCTGACCCAGGTGCTCTCAGGGCGCCGTCGGATCAATGGAGTGACTGGCGATGCGAAGGACAGCAGGATCGCCTTCGTTGCAACGGACCTCACGCATCCCACGGAACTGTTCGTGGCCAACGCCGACGGTACCGGGGAGCGCCGGCTCACGAGCTTCAACGACAAGCTCACGGGGGAAGTGGCGTTCAGCGATGCCGAGCGCTTCACCTTCAATTCGGTCGGCGGCCTGGAGATCGAAAGCTGGCTGATGAAGCCGTACGGCTACGAGGCGGGCAAGAAGTACCCGGTGGTGCTCTACATCCACGGCGGTCCGCACTCGGCATACGGCGAGAACTGGTTCGACGAGTTCCAGAATCTTGCGGCAGCCGGGATGTACGTGCTGTTCACGAATCCGCGCGGTTCCAGCGGCTACGGCGCGGACTTCACCTACAGCACACGCGGCCGCTGGGGCGCGGAAGACTATCAGGACCTCATGAAGGCTGTAGACATCGTGGCGAAGCGCGCCGACGTCGACTCGACCCGAATGGGAGTGACCGGCGGGTCGTACGGCGGCTTCATGACGGCGTGGATCACCACCAAGACCGCGCGCTTCAAGGCCGCGCAGGCCGATCGCATGATCAGCGACTGGACGTACTGGTACGGCGCGTCGGACGCGCAGGGCCTCACGGAGTTCGAGTTCTTCGGCAAGCCGTGGGACAACTTCGCGATGTACGACACGCTTTCGCCCATTCGTGGTGTCCGCAAAGTGAAGACGCCGACCCTCATCGTGCAGTCCGAGGAAGACTTCCGGACGCCGATGGGGAACGCCGAGCTGTGGTTCCTCGCGCTCAAGAAGCAGGGCGTGCCGGTGGAGCTGGTGCGCTATCCGCGGTCGACGCACGAGCTGTCGCGCAGCGGCGAGCCGTGGCTGCTGGTGGACCGGCTCGGGCGGCTGCGGCAGTGGTTCGCCTACTGGCTGAAGGAGAAAACCCCGACGGCCGCGGACGCGGGCCAGTAATCGCTCATCCCACAACGCGGCGTCGATCCGCTGCCGCCCGGCTTCCGTGGCGTCGGTCGATGCCGCTGCGTGAGAGCGTGTCCGGCTCGAGCAGCGATTCACGCCGTGCGATGTACGGCCGCGCCACGATGAACTCGACGAGCAGGTAGAGAACCACGGCCGCGCCCGCGAGCTGGGCATACGCGGGAAAGTTCGCCGCCGCTACCGCAATCGCGACCCCAGGGTGCCGCGCTGGCGTCGCGAGCGCGAGCGCCGTGCGATCCTCCTCGAGCGGTCCTCCGAGGAGATGTCCCGCCAGCAGGCCGATCGCGGAAAACAGCACGAAGGCGACGAGTGTCCCGTTGCCGACCAGTGTGAACACTTCGCGCCACGCGAGGACGAGGATGCCAACCAGGCCGACCGCCAGGAGAATCATGCTGGTCAGCTGAACCGCGGCGCGTAAGCGATTGGAGATCGACGTGCGGAGCGATCGCCTGAGGAGCATGCCGATCGCAAACGGCACGAAGATCCTGGCGACCGTCGTGAGCATGTTGGCCGGTGTGAACCGAAGCCTGGCTCCGAAGATCAGTTCCATCACGGCAAGACTCAGCGGCACGAGGACCACCGCGAGCAGCGTATGCGAGGCGAGCAGTCCGATCGTGTACGACTGGCGCCCGCCGGCCCTCAGTTGCATGCCAGGCAGGAACGGCGGTACCGGCGTGAGGCTCAGCGCAGCGAGCGCGACACGGACCGGCGGCTCGAGTGGGAACACGAACATCAGCAGAATCGCCACGAGCGGCATCACGAGATTGCGCGCGATCAGCGACTTGAGCAGCAGGGCCGGCTGCCGGAACATGAACATCACGTCCGACCACGTTGCCTGCATGGCCAGCGCGACGACGATGAGCGCGATGCTCACCTGCAGCAGCAGCCCAAAGACCTTCATCCACTCCATGTGCCTGCTCCAACACTCCTGCCCGTCCATGGACTGCAATGCACGAACAGTGACAGAGCGCAGACGTCAGCGGTTCCGCGCCGTCATACCAACGGCCAATGGGAGCGCCGCCCGACGGGGGTGAGTCTCCGGAAAGCGAAGCATCCGGAGGGGACGACATGCGAACGCAACGGCACGCGCGAGTCTGCCTCGGTGCAGCGTGCCTCATGGCGTCGACAATACCCGCGGCAGTGAGCGCTCAGATTCGCGTCATACGGCTTTCACCACTCGGCGTGCCGATCTCGCCAATTGGCGTCGCGGTCGCGGTCGGTCCGGTTGGCCTTCCTGCCCTCAGCGTTCGCGACACTGCGGTGGTGCCCTCCACGGAGCGGCCGGTTGACGTGCCGCACGGCCCTGCGCTGCTGCCGATCGTCGTCCCGAATCAGCCGGTCGTTCCCAGGGCGGAGCAGCCCTACGTTGTGCCGTACGGGCCGCGGCTGATCGTCATGCAGCCGCCGTCGTTTCAGACCGTCGCACGTTCCGGTGTGACGCCGCAGAACTACGCGGGCCCGGCGTTGCAGCCGATCACGCCGGCGCCCGATCGTCTGACGCCGATCTTCGTCCCGTATCCCTGACGCGATCGCGCCGAAACGCCTAGGCGCTCGCCGCGCGCGGCGTGGATGGCTGTCCGGCCATCTGTCGCTTGGCCGTACGTTGCGCCGTCAGATGACTGCGGATCGCGTGGCGCAGCGTCGCGATGTGCACGGGCTTCGTGAGAAGGTCGTCGCATCCGGCACGAATCGAGCGCTCGTGAATGTCCGCGCCGGTGAGTGCCGTGACGGCGAGGATACGTGCGTCGCTCGTCGCCTCGTTCGCGCGCAGCCGGCGCGACACCTCCCAACCGTCCATCCCCGGAAGCGCGATGTCGACGAGCACCATTTCCGGACGTTCGTCGAGCGCCTTGCGCAGTCCCTCGGTACCGGTGCGCGCTTCGCTGACCTGATAGCCGGCGTGCTCGAGGACCATGCGTGTGATCGTCCGACTGTCGTCGTGATCGTCGACGACGAGAATACGCGCGCCGCGATTGGCGGCGGTCGGGTCCATGTTGGCTTGTATCATTTCAGGGTCCGGTGCCTGGGTCCACAAAAACGCATCTAGGCGGGCTGATCGCATAGTGGACCAAAGTCGTAAATCCGAGATGGCGAACGAGGAGTCCGGGAAACAGGCGGCGCCGCCTCACTGCTGCGCGACGCTGGGTGCCAGCGCGCCGCGCCACGCCGGCTCCTCGGCGTGTCGCTCGAGCTGCACGGTGAATATCGATCCTTCTCCAGGCGCGCTCGCGACGGTCAGCTCGCCCCCCATGCCCTGAGCGAATTCGCGACTGATCGCGAGCCCCAGTCCAGATCCGCTCAGCCCATCGACTTGCTGGCCCAGCTGCACGTACGGCAGAAAGACGTCGCCCAACTTGTCCGGCGGAATGCCCGGCCCCGTGTCGGTGACGTCGACGAGAATGCGTGATCCGTCTTCCCGGCACGACAGGCGGACACTCCCGCCGCTGGGCGTGTACTTGATCGCGTTCGTGAGCAGATTGATGAGAATCTGTTTCAACTTTGCGTCGTCGGCGGTCGCTTTCAGGTTCCGTTGATCCGGGATGACCTGGAGCGCCACGCCGCGTTGCTGCGCCAGCGGCAGTACCACGATCTCCGCCATCGCCATCGCGTCGCTCAACGCTACCGGGCCTGTCTTGTAGTCCACGCGGCCGGCCTCGAGGCGGGCAAGGCTCACCAGATCATCGATGACGCTGATGAGGATCTCCTCGCTCTTTCGTACGCGCTCGAGCATCTCGCCCTGCCGGTACGTCAGCGGTTCCGGCCACCCAAGGCTGAGGAGATCGATGTAACCGGTGATCGATTGTAACGGCGTGCGCAGCTCGTGTGACATTCGCGCAACGAACTGCACGCGGGCTCGCGCGAGCGCTTCGGCGTCTTCTCGGCGGCGGTCGGCTTCCGCGCGCAGCCGGGCGTTGTCGAGGGCGAGGGCGAGCAGGCGGCCGGCGCGTTCCGCCAGCTGGGCGGAACGCGCGCTGGGTCGTCGGGCGCCGCGAAAGAACACCGCAACCGCACCGATGACCGTGCCGTCGCCAAGTGAGAGGGGGACGACGTCCAGTCCCCGAAAGCCGACGCAATCAGCGATGTCCCGGAGCGAGTCCTGAAAACCCTCGCAGTCCTGCGCGACGTCCCTGATGGTGATGTGCCGATGTTCCGCGTACGCGACGCCGACCGGCCCGACCCCGGGTTGCTGCGGCCCGAAACGCTCCCACTGCTCCGCGGTGAGGCCTTCGGCGACGACGATCTCCAATGTGCCAGAAGCATCGTCGCGGAGCATCAGGAGACCCATCGGCGCATGCTCGATGGCCAAAGCAAAAGCGAGGGCGGGCTTGAGTTCGGTCTCCGAGAGCGGCCAGAGTTCCTGCATCCTCGACGACATCGCTACCTCGGCGTTGAACTTCCTCCAACATCGTAACCGCCGAGATCACAACGTTTCCATTATGCTTTGGTCGCAGCAGCCGAGGGTCCGCGTCCGAGCACGCGCGCAATGATGTCCAGCGCTCGTGGCCGATTGATTTCCTTGCCGTCGACCATCAGGACGCGACAGTTGGGATCACTCAACACGTGATCCACGATGCGCACCAACTCGGCTAGCGACTTGGCGCGCAGTTTCTGCATGACACGCGCACGGTGCACCTTAACGGTCTTTTCCGTCGTGCCGATGATTGCCGCGACCTGCTTGTTGAGGCGGCCCGACGCGACGAGTGCGCCGACCTCGGCCTCCCTCGGCGTCAGCCGCGCCAGTGCGCGCCACAGCTCGGCGAGCGAGCGGCGCTCGAGGCGCGCGCGCCGCGCCCGGTCCACCGCCACGCCGATGGCGGCAAACAGTTGCTGGGGCGAGAACGGCTTGGCCAGGAGATCCGACGCTCCCGTCTTCATTGCCTGGACGATCGTGGAGACGTCACCGGTGGCGGTCATGAACACCGTCGGGACGTCGAGTCCGACGTCCCGCGCCACGCGCTGCATCGCGAGTCCATCGACGTCCGGCATGCGAATGTCGGCCAGCAGGCACGTGGGATCGATCGATTCACGTTCGTCCAGGTACGCCCGCGCGCTCGTGAACGTGCGAACCCGATAGCCGTGCGTGGACAAGGCGCGCGCGATGGAGCGGCACACGTCGACGTCGTCGTCGACGACTGCGATCAGGGATTCGCTGGGCGACATTGGCGTCATGCGAGCCTCACGACGGCAAAGTTGCGCCTTCGATGAGCGTCGGCCAGAGGGTACGGACGGTGACGCCGGTGATGGGATCGCTCTCCACTGCCAGCTCCGCGCGATGTATCTCGGCAACGGACCTCGCCACCGAGAGCCCCCAGCGATTGTTCGCCAGGGAGTCGGTCCGCCGCGGATGGCTCACGCTCAGCTCCACGCGCCCGTCCTCGAGCTGCCGCGTGGCGATCGTCACGCGCGGCGGTCGGTCGTCTATCGTTGCCGCGTTCTCGACGGCGTCGAGCAGGAGACTCAGCAACGCTTCGCGAAGCAGCGTCGGATCGCCAGGGAACGTCGCCACGGTCGGCGAGAGCTGCAGGTCCAGCGTCACATGGCGCGCGCTGGCCTCCGTGCCGACGAGTCGGGCGACCTCGGTCGCGATGGCGCCGAGCGCGATCTGTTCGCGCCGCGGCTCACGGCGGGCCACGAGATCCTGGAGCACCTGCAGACTTTCCTGCACGCGCAGCTCGTCCGCGAGCACATCCTCCAGCGCACCGAGCGCATCGGGAACGGCCGGTACCTTCTGCCGCAACAGGTGAATGGCGACGCCGACATCCATCTGAAGGGCGGTGAGTGGCTGGCGGAGGTCGTGCGTGATGGCGCCCACCAGCTCACCGGCGACCGCCAGCTGCGCGGCGCGCATCAGCTCCTGCCGGGCCTGATGCAGCGCGCGCACACTCTGCGTGCGTTCGGTGACGTCGAGGTGCGCGACGATGATGCCCCGCGTGGCGCGTTTGAGCTGCTGCACCAGCATGACCACCGACCGCTGGGAGAGCTCACACGTATACTCGACGCGCGCGCGCTCGAGGCCTTCCTCCAGCGCGCGACGCACGACGTCGTGCACCTTCACGAAATCGGGGCGGCCGCCCGCCGCTGCATCACGCAGTGCGACCAAGTAGTTGCCGCCCACGTCCGCCGCGGCGGCGACCGCTGCGTCGCCGGTTTCCGCGTGCAGCGACGCCCAGGCGTCGTTCGCCGCGAGCACGACGCCGCTGGCGTCGATTGCGGCAACGTAGCCCGGAAATGACGCCAGCACCGCGCGACTCAGCTCGTCGGCTTCCGCCGTCGCGGCGCCCAGCCGCCGATGCACGTCGCGGAGCGTCGTGACCAGCGGAGCGGCGTCCACGGCGAGATAGCCCTCGAGCGTCGGCGGCCGATCCGCGGGGACGGCCACGGTCTGTGCGCACAGCACCATCGGCAGGTACGTGCCGTCGGTCCGAAGCCGGAACCGGGAAACGACGTCACCGTGCTCGCGCGCGGCGCGCTGCGCCTCCGCGATCGCCGCGCGATCGTCGGGATGCACGAAGTCACTCCAGAAACCGGCGCGATGCCACTCGGCCACGCCGATGCCCGTGAGTGTCTCGACGGCACCGTCGATGGACTCGATCGTGAAGTCGTCGACCAGGATGCGGCAGCGCGCTCCACCCATCGCGCTCACGACGGTCGGCGCCACGTGCGGTGCGTCGACCGTGCGGCCGGAGCTGCGATCCTCGTGTCTCGTGTCAGCGGATACAATGAGGGTCATTGCACGACTAGCGGCGGGCTGATTTGCGAACGCCCGGTCTGCGTCGCCGGGTGCTCTTCATTGGCCTCCGTGATCGTAGGTGTACGACGCATGACCGCGCAAGACCGGGAACTGCCGGTATCATTGGCTTTTCGGCCAATGGTCGTGCATGCGGTGCGCGACGATGCTGCACCGATATCTGTAGCATCGGGGCGATGGATCGATGAGGTCGAGCCGAGGCACGTCGGCTGGCGTCGCGAACGTGCCGTTGACGATCGTCTGCGGCCCGAGCCCGACGGGCGCTGCGGCGCTTCTTCTCCAGCTTGTCACGCGCGCATCGGGGATGCGGATTGCAGCCGTGTTCGCCGACGTGACGCGCGTGGCCATTGATCCCGCGTTGATCGAGGCGCGCGATGGTGACATCCTGCAGTTGCGCGGTGGCTCCGTGTGCTGCGGTCGGCCAGGCGAGTGTGACGAAGCCCTGATGCGCTTGATGCAGCGCGACGCGCGTCCCGATCATGTGGTCGTCGAAGCCGGCATCAGCCCGCGTCGCGCCAAGGGATATGCCTACATGCCGGGGTATCGGCCGGACGGCGTGGTCGCGGTGGTCGACGCGTCCGGCGTGGCGGGTCTGGTCGACGATCCCAACGTCGGCGAGGCGATCAGGGAACAGCTCGCCCGCGCGAACGTCGTCGTGCTGCATGCGACGCACGCCGTGTCGCGGAGCGTGCTGGCCGAGTCGCACCGTTGGCTGCGGTCCGTCGCGTCGCAGTCGCGCGTGATCTGGAGCGGCGAGCATGGCGTTGCGCCGCCGTTGTTGCTGGGCGTTGGCGCGTCGGAACAGCGCGCGGGAGTCGAGGTGGAGTGGTCGCCGGACTACGTACCGCAACGCACGAATGCGCGAGGCTGGGCGAAGCACTCGCACGATGGACGCGAGTTCGGCACGTGGCGATTGCGGTCCGGTGCCGTCGGCGCGCACGAGTTCCGCCGCTGGGCCAGCAGCCTGCCCTCGTGGATCGTGCGCGGAAGCGGAACGATCACACTGCGCGAGATGCCCGGCGCGCGACAGGACTTTCACTTCTTCGGACACGAGTGGAGTCTCCAGCCACGGCGGCCGCGCGACGGCGAGCCGGCGGAGTCGCACCTCGTGCTCGTCGGTCTCTCGCCGGACGAGCGTTCGATCGGTGACGCGATAGCCCTTGGTCCAATAGGCCGCAACGTCTCGCGTCGTGACGATCGAAAAGCGCTGACGGCGCCGCGGTCGACTGACGCGCCTTCAGACGCGCCATCACCGGACCCGCACTGAGCGGCGCGCCGGACACCCGAACTTCGCGTATGCCGCCACGAATCCTGCTAGCCGACGACTACGCCGACTCGGCGACGAGCATGGCGCGCCTGCTGGAGCTGGTGGGATACGAAGTGTTCACGGCGTTCGACGGCATTGCCGCGTTCAACCGGGCGCTCGTCGTCCGGCCGCACGTCGCGCTGATCGACCTCGCCTTGCCGCGCCTGGACGGGCTGACGCTCGCGCGCTGCTTCCGCGCGCAGCCGCTCCTGCGCGACACGGCGCTGATCTGTCTCAGCGGCCGCATCCTCGTCCAGGACGAGGAGCGCGTGCTCTCCAGCGCCTTCGATCGGCTGCTCACCAAGCCGGTCATCGCCGACACCCTCATCGAAGTCCTCGATTCCGTTGCTCATGGCATCCCACACTGAGGTCGCACAGCCCCGCGCCGACCCACGGCGGATCGCCCACCCGTCCTCCGACGGCATGATCTGGATCCCCGGCAGCACGTTCACCATGGGATCCGATTCCCACTACGCCGAGGAGCGGCCGGCCCATCGCGTGTCCGTCGACGGGTTCTGGATGGACCGCCAGCCCGTCACGAACGAACGCTTCGCGCGATTCGTCGACGCCACGGGCTACCGCACGTTCGCCGAGATTCCTCCGGATCCCGCGGATTACCCGGGTGCGCTTCCCGAGATGCTGCACGCGGGCTCGCTCGTGTTCGTGAAACCCCGCGGGCCCGTGAACATGGACAACATCGCCAATTGGTGGACATGGACTCGCGGCGCGGACTGGCGCCATCCGCAGGGTCCGACCAGCTCGATCGCGCAACTCGAGCAGCATCCCGTCGTACACATCGCGTACTGCGACGCCGTTGCATTCGCGCGCTGGGAGGACAAGACGCTGCCGACCGAAGCCGAGTGGGAGCTGGCGTCCCGCGGCGGGATCGACGGCGCCGCGTTCGCGTGGGGCAACGAGCTCACTCCGGGCGGGCGGCTCATGGCAAACTTCTGGCAAGGCCGCTTTCCCTACGAGAACACGCTGCTCGACGGCTGGGAGGGTACGTCCCCGGTCGACGCATTTCCGGCCAATGGCTACGGCTTGCACGACATGATCGGCAACGTATGGGAGTGGACCACCGATTGGTTCGTGCCGCGCCACTCGGGAGCCCCGCCGGCGCACAAGGCGTGCTGCGTGCCGCACAACCCGCGTGGAGCGGCCGAGACGGACAGCTACGATCCGCGGATGCCCAACATCAGGATTCCGCGCAGGGTGCTGAAGGGCGGTTCGCATCTCTGCGCCGCGAACTACTGCCAGCGCTATCGGCCGGCCGCGCGGTATCCGCAGCCCGTGGACACGTCCACGAGCCACGTCGGCTTTCGCTGCGTCCGGCGTGCGTGACGCCTTCCACCGGGCGAAGAGGCCGACGCACCACGCGTGAGACTCCTGGCCGGGTTCACGCCGCACCGGGTTGAAGTAGCGGCGGCCGTGCTCATGGGTGCCGCGGCGCTCGCGACATCGTGGAGTGGCTACGAGTCCACATTGTGGAACGGCGAGCAGGCCAAGTTGAACGGTCGCACGAGCGCGATGCGCACGTGCGCGACGCGCGCCGCCATGCAAGCAGGCCAGGTCAAGACCGTCGACGTGGTGCTATTCCTCAGCTGGTGGCGGGCCGCTGAAGAAGGACACGAGGCGCTCCGGGCGGCCCACGAGAAGCGCTTTCGGGACGAATTCAAGCCGGCGTTCGAAGCGTGGATCGCGATGCATCCGCAATCCAACCCCAGCGCACCGTCGACGCCGTTCGCGATGCCGCAATATCGCGTGGCGTATGACGCGGAGGCGGATCGCTGCGACCGCGAAAGCATCGTGGCGTCCGAGGCGGCGCAGCGGGCCAACGATCTCGGCGATCGGTACATCCTCACGTCGGTCATCTTCGCCGTCGTGCTCTTCTTCACGGGCGCCACGCAGAGCATCGAAGGGCGACGAGCGCGCTTGTTCGTGTTCGCGTTCGGCGTCGCCGCTTTCGTCGTAGGACTCGCCAGCCTCGTGCGCCTGCCGGTGCACTGACGAGCTGCGCGTCTCCGCGGATGGCCACCTTCGTGCATTAGTGACCAAGCGTCGGAGTGAGGTCCAGGATGCGGACAAAACGCATGAAACGGCTGCCGCGCGCACGCGGCGGTGTCGCGCTCGCGGTGCTCGCCGTGATGTGGCCGGCGGCAAGGACGCAATCTCAACAGCCCGTGTTCGTCGAGCAGCCGTGCTCCGGCACGTGGGGAAAGTTCGACAACGTCGAGCCCTCCGCCGTGCACTGCGGCACGATCACGCTGCCGCAGAACCGCGCGGAGCCGCGGAGCACGCAATGGCGGCCCGTCGTACTCCCGGTGGTGCACATCGCGTATCCCTACGCCGACGGCACACCAATGCTGTTGCTGCCGGGCGGACCCGGCGAATCCGGCATCGAAGGCCTCGAGGAAGTGCTGCTGCATACGCCGGTGGGGCAGCTGGCCATCCGACAGCGCCCGGTGATCGCCTTCGATCGTCGTGGCCTGATCATGCAGCCCGGCCGGGGAAGCCCCGACCTCGGTGGCGTCGGCGCAGTCAGCGCAGCGACACGAGATGAGGCAAGCGCGGCGCTGCAGGACTCGATGAGAGCGAGAGTCCACAAACTGCGGTCGCAGGGCGTGGAGCCGCGCTTCTTCACGACGACGGACGTGGTCGCGGACATCGCGGACGTCCTGTCGGCGCTCGGCTACAGGAAAGTCGTGCTCCTCGGCGCGTCCTATGGAACGCGCGAGGCGCTCCAGTTCATGCGGGCGCATCCGACGGTCGTCGAAAGCGCCATCCTCGACGGCGTCGTGCCGCCGCAGAGCATTCATGTGCTCGATCCCGCGTTCATCAGGACGACGCGAGAGGGCGTGGTGGGCCGCATCGTGGGGGACTGTGCGGCGGACGCGATGTGCTCACTCGAGTATCCACGTCTCGCGGAGGCCCTGCGCCGGCTCAGCGATCCGAGCGCGGCTCCGCTGCGGCTCACGGCCGATTTCGGCGGCTCGGCGCGGTGGCAAACCGTGGAAGTGCCGGGACGCGCGTTGCTCGTGACGCTCGGCGTCGCCGCGAACGCGGAAGACATTCGCGCCGCGATTCCCCAGCTCGTCGAAGACCTCGCCAGCGGCGACACGCTGCGTCGCTCGCTGTCGCCACAGGTCGTGGTGGCGGCCGCAATCGACTCGGTGGCGAGAGCGGGAAGTGGTCCTGCCGTGTCCCTCGTGTACGACATTGTGCTCTGCGGGGACCACCCGCATGGCGCGCCGCAACGCGGCGGACGCCCGACGTGCGACGCGCTCAGCGTGCCCTTCGGGGGCCCCTATCTCACGGATCCCGTCAGGAGCGACATCCCCACGCTGCTCCTGGCGTCGGGCTACGACGCGCACACGCCACCCGCACTTGCAACGGAGGCGGCACGCACGTTGAGTCGCGCGCAGCGCGTGGAGTTTCCGATGGTGGGCCACATCGCGTTCGCGCACGCGTCGACGATGGCATGTGCGGCGGTCGTGGTGGAGTCGTTCCTCCAGCGTCCGGGCTACGCGCCAGCGACAGAGTGCATCGACAACGCGGTTCCCGCGTTCCTTCCGAGGAGCGTGGAGCCCAGACGCTAGGCGTTGTCCGGCGGCGAGCTCGCGCCACGGGATGCCGTAGCGGTCTCCGCGCGCGCGTGTTCGCGCTCCTCACGAATCTCGCGCGAAAGGAAGTAGTTGAGCGCCGTCCGAATCGTGGCGATCGCCGCCAGCTCGGCGATCTCCTGCCACTCCGGCGCGATGGCCGTTGCAACGATATCGGAAGCCAGCTGGAACTCCAGCGCGAGTACGAGATAGCGCGCCAGCGTCAAGCGTGCCGCGCTGAAGCGCGCCTTGCGCGGCGCGAGCGCGGCACCGATGAGCAGCGCGAGCGCGGCGACGGCGCCGACGGCGATGATCACGACGCCGGCGGCCTCCAGCGCCAGGCGGATCCACTCGGCGCCCTCGACGACGAACGCCTGCGCGGCGTTCTTGGCGGTTGCCGGCGAGTCCTGAAGCGACGCGAGCAGCGCGATCACACCGGACGCCGACTTCGTGTTTCGTGCCGCGAAAGGCGCCGTCGTTCAGTTGACCAGCAGCCCGGTGCGTCAGACGGCGACGGGCTGTGACTCCTCGTCGTGCTCGTGCGCGCTCGTCACGCCGAGCGATTTGACCGCATGCACGAGACGGTCGAGGTCGAACGGCTTGAGGAAGAACCCGTCGAAGCCGGCGGCGAACGCGCGCTGTCTCGTGTCGCGCCTATCCGATCCGCTCATCGCCAGCAGACCCGCGTCCGCCAGCGCGCCGTCGGCGCGCAGTCGTTGAGCGACGGCGCAGCCATCCGTGCCGGCGAGATTGAGGTCCACGATCACGAGGTGCGGTCGGAAGGTCGGTGCGAGCTCGACGGCGCCCCCAGCGTCGAACGCCACGGCGACCTCGTACCCAACTGCTGTGAGAAAGCCGGCGAGCGCGCGCGCTGCGGCCATGTAGTCGTCTACGACGAGAATGCGATTGCGCATCGGGGTGTGTCGGCAGGCCCTGCACCGTGCAGAGTAACGGCGGGGTCCCCGCGCGAGACACCGGAATCCGCGCGAATCGCGGGTGGGAAAGGTACTTGGTGGCTACCGCACGCGATCGAGCGCTGTCGCCCCGCGCGCGCCGTCGTCCATCAACTCCTCGTGCCTCACGAAATACTGAATGAGCTCCGCCGTCGTCTTCACGCCGATCGCCTGCATCATTTCGTATTTGTGCATCTCGACGGTGCGGCGCGAAAGCTGGAGCTGCGCGCCGATTTCCTTCATGCGTTTGCCCGCCGCGATGAGGCGGAGCACTTCACGCTGGCGTGCCGTGAGGCCGCGTCGCCGCGCGCGTGCCGGCGAGCGCGTCAGGCTCGACACCACGTCCTTGGTGATCAGCGGCGTCAGATACGACCGCCCCTGCAACACCTCGCGGATGGCGACGACGAGCTCTTCGCCGGCCGAGTGCTTCAGGAGGTACCCGCAGGCGCCCGCGCGCAGCGCTTCGGCCGCCAGCTCCGGGTCGGCGTGCATCGTGAGGATGACGAACCGGGGGACGGCCGTCCGCACCGATGCGGCGCCGTTGGAAGTCAGCCGCCGCAACACCTCCAGGCCGCTCAGCTTCGGCATGGAGATGTCGGTGATGACGACGTCCGGTTGCAGCCGGCGCGCCGCCTCCAACAGCGCTTCGCCGTCGGCCACCGTGGCCACGAGGTCCACATGATCCCTGAGCAGGCTGCGCAGGCCATCCACGATCATCGTGTGATCGTCGGCGAGAATGACGCGGGGTCGTCTCATGCAACGGATTCCAGTGGAAGCCAGGCCGTGATGCGCGTGCCGCTGGCGTCTGAGTCTACGACGAGGTCGCCCTGTTCGAGGCGCACGCGCTCCTCGATGCTCACGAGGCCCAGTCCGCCGCGTCGGCGCGCCGTGGCTGGGTCGAATCCCCGGCCGTCGTCCGTGATTGACAGCGTCAGCCGATTGCCCTCGCGTCCGAGCACGACGCTGATGCTCTTCGCGCCGGAGTGTGCGACCGCGTTGCGGAGCGCCTCCTGCGTGACGCGATAGATACAAAGTGCCGGCACCTCCGGCACCGAGCCGATATCGTCCGCGCGGAGGCTGATCCGGATCTCGTGGTGCTCGCTGACCGCGGTACAGAGCGATTGCATGGCGGTCACGAGGCCCGCGCGCCTGAGGACGCTGGGATGCAGCTGGTGCGACAGATCGCGCACGCTCTCGAACAGCGCGGCTGTGTGGCTCTGCAGGCGTTCCACTTCCTGGTTGATCGTTGCGTTCCGTTCCGGTGGTCCCGATTTCATCGCGCTGAGCGCGATCGCCATCGCGGCCACATGCTGGCTGACGCCGTCGTGGAGCTCGCGCGCGATATGGGCGCGTTCCGCCTCCTGGGCGGAGATGAGACGTCCGGCGAGATCCCGCACCTGGCCGACGCTCGCGCGCAGTGCAGTTTCGCTGGTCACGAGCTGCCGCGCCGCCGCCTGCTGTTCCTGGACGACGGCAGCAAGACAGAGCAGCGGCACCGAGATGCAGAAAAGCAGGAACTGAACGGCGGCGATGTTCGGGACCGCGGGCGTCGCTGACGCCGCGCCGAAGCCGTGCACCGCGTTCCAGCTCGAGATCAGGGCCACCACGAACAGCCCGGCGCCTGTGAGGCCCGGTCCGAAGCGAACGGCCGCCCAGAGTAGGAATGGGAGCGGCAGGTACAGCATTGCCGGAAGCCCCTCGACGTCCGATCGGGTGGAGAACACCAGGACCGACAAGACCAGGAGTGCTCCGATGAGGAGCCCCGCCTCCGCATAACGCTGCCCATTGATGCGTCGCAGGCGTGGCAGCCCGTTGGCCGCGATGCCGACGATGGCGGGGACGAGGATGACATTCGTCAGCGTGTTGGCGCGTACGCGTGTGGAGTAGACGTGCCAGTAGCTCGCCCCCATGCCGACGACCATGGAGATGGCCGCGTCGGCGAACGAGACCAGGAGCGGCGACAACGCGGCTCCGAGCACCAGGAAGACCAGCAGGTCATCCAACCGATCCGGGCGCCAGCGTCCGCGACACGCCCATCGCACCAGGGACGCGCCGAGCACGGCGTCGGCGCAGTTCGTGAGGAACACCAGCGCCATGAACGGCACCGACGTGTCGCTCTGCACGGCGACGATCAGTTGCGCCGGGAGGGCGGCCGCGAGGTACAAGGGCCAGCGCCGCGGCGCGGCCAGCAGCAGCGTCGCCAGGAGAATGGAATTCGGCAGCCACAGGACGGACTGGACGAGTCCAGGCGCCTGCAGCGCGAATCCGATGCGCGCGCCCACGTAATACGAAACGCCGACAACGAGTGCCCGCGACCCGACGAACGGAATTAGTCGTCGAACGCGCCGAAAGCGCGTGCGATATCCCATGTCCGGGCTGGCACTTTGCGGCGCTAGTAACGCGCCTGATTGCACCGTGGAACCACTGCTCATTCGTCGGGTGGCCCGCGTGAACCAGCGTCAGCACAGCGTCGTGTGGCGAGTGTACTGTTTTGTCGCTGTGCACTCAAGGCCTGGTCCGCCTACGGCGGGCTGCTGCGCATTGGACCAAAGGCCAATAGAGCACGCGTTGCATGTCGCGTGCGCGATGACGCGGCCACCGTGTAGTCCGCGTTCAGGGGAAGTGATTCGCCGTTCGGTCCCCCGAACGTGCTTGCGGTGTAGCGCGACGACAGCTTCGCGTACGACAGGCCAGGTGGCGGCTGCACGCCCGAATGCAGGCCGCCGATGCCTGGGAGGTACACGCCACGGTTCTGGCCGCCGGCCACACTGGCAAGTCCCAGTGCCAGCGTGAACACGGCGCCGCGAACCGGCACGGCCGAACGGCCGCGGCGGGCGACGCGCTCGCGAGCGGGGAAGATTGTTCGCCAATCGCGGCGCATGCTCACGACGGTGAAGCCGTATTCCTCGGCGGCCCTGAGCGATTCATTGTCCGGTTCCTGATAGGCGAACTTCCGCACCGGGTCGTCGTGGTTGATGAGAATGTGAAGGTTCGGTCCCGAGCGGCCGGGCCTTGGTGTCCTTGTCGTTGAACGTCTCGAGCTCGGGACGAAGCCAGAGCACCATCTTGGAGCCGGAGTCGCGCGCCTGCCGTTTGAGCTCAGAACGATCACCCGCTCGTCCGGCACGTTGTAGATCCGCTCGCCGAACGTGCGCATGAAGTCGATCGTTCCGCCCGAATTCAGCCAGATCCGGAAGCCATTGGACTGGAGTTACTCCAGCAGCTCCAGCATGGGCTCGTACACGAGGTCCAGGATCTTCTTGTCGCCTGCCTCGTGGAAATAGGCGACGTCGCCGTCCAGCGCCGCCTTGAACGGCTCACGCGTTCGCGTGGATGGATCCCGCGCCGCCAGCTCCTTGAGGCGCGACAACACGAGGTGCTTCGTCCCGCGCCAGCTCGGGCGAATGCGCGCTACCTGTGGGAATCTTCACGCACTGCCCGAAGGTTTGGCGGGAGTCCGCCGAACGCGGGATGGGCAAGCATTGGACTTACGCCCAGTTCCCTGGCTCCTGCCTTGCGCTCGACGCCTCAGAGCATCCGGCCACCAGCGGGCTGCAATAGACTCGGCCCAAAGGCCAATACTCGGCGCGGCCGAAAGCTCCTAAAGTGTCCATCGAACGAAGCGGGCGCGCAGCATCGAATACGCTGTGGACCAACGTCCTTGAGGACCGGGGGCCGTGACCTGGTGGCGTGAGTGGGGGGGCGCGGTCGACCTAGGGGTGGGTCACGTTGGTTCACGGCTATTCGGCTGAATGAGCCCGATCGCCACTACAATAGATACCGTAGTGGTCCTACCGCGCCGTCTTGGCCCAGCATCTCAAGACTTCCGCCACGCTCCAGGCCTGCGCAATGCAGCCGCGAGGCGTGAATGGTGGTTCGGCGTCGAAGACCTCCGCTATGGATCCGACGCCGAACTCCGTCAGGTGACCCACCAGCCCCTTTAGAAAGCGTCGACCGCCCGTGTGCTCGTTGGGGTGCAGCTTGATCCAGGCGTCGATCCAGGGGCCGATGAGCCACGCCCAGACCGTGCCTTGGTGATATGCCGCATCGCGGGCGCGGAGGTCGCCGAAGTAGCGCGGCTTGTAGTCCGGTTCGTCGGGTGCCAGCGATCTCAGGCCCACTGGCGTCAGAAGCTTGGCTTCGACCACCTGCATAACGTCGGACCAGCGTGATTCGTCCAGCACCGGGTTCGGCAGCGAGATGGCGAACAGCTGGTTGGGCCGGCACGAGGGATCGTCGCCTGACGGACCGTCCAGAACGTCATAGAGGTGCCGGCGGTCCGCGATCCAGAAGCGCGCATTGAACGATTCGCGCACGCGCGCCGCAGCGTCGCCGTACCGGTGCGACCTGGCCCGATCGCCAAAGTCGCACTCCCATCGGGCCAGCAGGGACAGCGCGTTGTACCACAGCGCATTGACCTCGACCGCCTTGCCCCGTCTCGGCGTCACGACCCAGTCATCGACCTTGGCGTCCATCCAGGTGAGCTGATACCCCTCCGCTCCCTGCCGCAACAGCCCGTCCTTGGGATCTACTCCGATTCCGAAGCGTGTACCCGCCATGTGCATTTCCGCGATGCCGCGCACGATGGGCAGTGTTTGTTCGACGAGCGACCAATAGCCGGTCACCTGTGCGTACCGCTCCAGGGCGTGAAAGAACCAGAGTGTGGCGTCCGCCGTGTGATACAGCCCTTCGTCGCTGCCGTCCGGGAAAAGATTGGGAATCAGCCCTTCACGCACGTACTGGGAGAACGTGCGCAGAATGAACCCGGCTTCGCGGTGGCGGCCCGTCGTGAGCGTCAGCCCTTCCAGGCTGATCATCGTGTCGCGGCCCCAATCGGTGAACCAATGGTATCCAGCGATCACCGTGCGGAGCTCTTCGCCCATCGCCAGCGATCGGATGGTGTCGCGTACGCGGCCAACCGGCTTGATCACGAACTGGTCCGACGCGATCACCAGTTGACCTTCCGGGCCGTTGCTCTCGGCTGGAGCGTTCAAGGCAGCCTGGAGCAGCCGGACCTTCCGCTCGCCTTCGACCGACAGCGCTTCGGCCGCGGTCATCGAGCGCATGACGTCGAGCGTCTCGGTGGACGCGATCAGTGCCGCGGTTTCGCCCGGCGCCATCTCCAGGGTGAACACCCCCGGCGACCAGAGCGATCCATGCGAATGGTAGCCCCGTGATTCCTCCACCGGGTACAGCACTTGTTCACGCCGCTCTTCACGCAGCGCGAAGGTGTGCCGGCCCTCCGCCACCAGCCGCAAGGCAGGAAGCCCGGCTAGCTCGATCCGGAAGTGCTCGCGGTGCGACGCGAAGGAATACCCGTCCTGCAACGGCGCCGAGACGCTGGTTTCGTAGCCGCGAAAGTGCACAGCCGGAGTCAGCTGGATGCTCACCACCTCCGCGCTGCCTTCCTCCTCCTGGACGACGCGGTATTGAACGACCACCGTGTTTTGCCGAAACGGCATGACGACGCGCTTCTCGACCACGAGGTCCTGCAACCGATATCGCCACGTCGGGATGCCGCCCTGGAGCTCGAACCCCAGCATCGCGGCCGTGGTCAGCGAGTCATCCAGCGTGTTCAGCATCACCATCCGGCCCAGCGGATTGGGGAGCGCCGCGACGAGGAAACCGTGGTACCGCCGGGTGGCCGGTCCCGCGACGGTCCCGGAGCTGTAGCCGCCGAGGCCATTCGTCACCAGCCACTCGTGTTCGATGAGCGACCGCGGATCGCTGTCGTGAGCGGTCTTCACCTCCGGCACGCGACAGGCCGGCAGCTCCAGCCTGGGAGCGCGGGCTATTCGTCGTGCGCCGCGAGCAGCGTCGCTGACTCTGCTGGAAGTCGCCACGAGCCGTTCTCCGATTCAGGTTGGGTCGCACCGCGCCCACCATAGCGCGGATCTTCACTGTGCCAGATTCGTTGCCAGCCCCGGTCGCGGTCGGGCGGTCCGAGCAATGGCTCGGGCGCCACGTCGAGTGCGAGATCCGCGCCCAGATTCACCGCGAGAAGCCGGTCGCTGCCGTTCGCTGCGAAGAAGCGGATGACGAATGCGGTGCCCCCCGCCCCCGGACCGGCATCGCCGATCACGGCGCCGTCCACGCGCGCGGCACCGCCGGAGAGCACGGGGTCGCAGCGTCGCAGTGCGATCAGATCGCGATGCAACGCACGGTGCTGACGGCCTCGTGCGCGTTCCGCGTCATCCAGCCGCGATCGCTCGAACGTGCGTGGGTCCGCGGGGTCGGGAAGTGCTGCAGGGTCTCCGCCGATGGACGAAAACTGTGAGAGAAACTTCCCGCGTCCCTGGCGCACGAGCCTGGCGAGCTCGGGGTTGTGATCCGCGAAATACAGGAACGGCGCGGTGGAGCCGAACTCCTGCCCTTGAAACAGGAGTGGCGTCTCCGGCCCGAGGAGCGTGAGCGCGGTGAGCGCCCGATAGCGACCGGGGCTCGTCAGCTCGTGCAGGCGACGGCCATCGCGGGTGTTGGCCACCTGGTCGTGATTCTCCAGGTAGTGAATGAACCGGTACGCGGGCACGTCCCAGGCGGCCGTGCCGCGCCGGTGCTTCTGCCACGCGTAGTATTGCCCCTGATACAGATAGCCGTGTTTCACGGCGGACACGAACTCCTGTGCAGCGCCGCGGTAGTCCGTGTAGTACGCCTCGCGCCGCCCGACGGCCGCCACGAGCGCTGTGTGGTGGAAGTCGTCGGACCAGAGCATGTCCAGTTCCTTGCCACCTTCGGCGCGAGGCCGGAGCAGTGACGCGTCCTGCGACTCGTTCTCGCCCACGATCAGCACCGCGCGCTTGCCGCCGACGCCGCGTCTCGCTGCCCGCCGCGCCTCCGCCGCGACTTCCGCGAGAATGTGGGTGTCGGAGTCGTCGTGGATGTAGTCGGTCGCATCCAGTCGCAGGCCATCCAGGTGGTACTCTGCAATCCAGTGGCGTGCGTTGGCGACCATGAACTCCCGCACGGGACCGGAGTGCGGGCCGTCGTAGTTGATCGCGTCTCCCCAGTCCGTGCGGTGGCGACTGGTGAAGTACCCGTCCGAAAAATGCCGCAGGTAATTGCCGTCCGGCCCGAAATGGTTGTACACCACGTCGAGGATGACACCGAGGCCGTGGCCGTGGGCCAGATTGACGAAGGCGCGAAAGTCGTCCGGCGTGCCGTACCCGTGAAATGGCGCGAAGAGCGCGACGCCGTCGTATCCCCAGCCGAACCGCCCGGGGAAATCGGCGATGGGCATGACCTCGATGATGGTCACGCCCAGATCAACCAGCTCGCCAAACTGCTCTGTCGCCGCAGCGAACGTGCCCGTCGCGGTGAAGGTGCCGACGTGCAGCTCGTAAAGGACCTGCCCCCTGATCGCGACCCCTTGCCATTCCCCATCGGTCCAGGCGAAGTGCCGCGGGTCCACCACCTGTGAGTCGCCGTGCGGACCGTCAGGCTGACGGCGCGATGCGGGGTCGGGAAACGTCTTCCCACCGTCGAGGCGAAACCGATAGCGCGTTCCATCCCCGGCGCCTCGGACAAGGCCAGCGAAGTAGCCGTCCCCCTCGGGCGTGAGCGGCACCGCCCTCTGGCTCTTCTCCAGCATCACGTCGACGCGCGCGCACCTGGGTGCCCAGACGCGAAAGTGTACGCCGCCTTCAACGATCTCGGCCCCGATCGGGAGCTCGCGGCCGACGTGTGTCGCCATCTCGCCACCAAATTGCAAAGCCCGCACCGATTATCGGGTTGACGGGTTGTCAGGTTGTCGGGTTGTCGGGTTGTCGGGTTGTCGGGTTGCCGGGTTGTCGGGTTGCCGGGTTGCCGGGTTGTCGGCGTTGAGGTTGGGGGATGGCGGTTTGCGGAACTACGCACACGTCGATTCGAACGACCAGTCAACGCCGACAACCGGGCAACCCCAAGTTTGTGCCCGATCCGGTCGATACTCGTTTGTAGTAGGAACGGCTATCCCTCGTGATGCCCACCTCAGCAGCAAAGCACTCCTCTCCCGCCAGAATCAGTGCTCCGCACGCCAGGCCCGACCTACCGAGGCTTGGCGCGCTCGTGGACGCTGGTCCGGAAGCCGTCGCGATTCTCGGTCGCGATTGGCGCTACACGTACGTCAACGCCGCGTTCGAAGGGTTGATTCAGCAGCCCGCCGGCGTCGTACTCGGGAGAGAAGTCTGGACCCTGAGTCCTTCGCTGCGAGGCTCGGCGTTCGAGCAGGATCTCCGCAAGGTCATGAGCGCCCGCCAGGTTGCGCGGCTGGAATTCACCGCGCAGTCCGGGCGGTGCTTCGAGATTCACGCGATTCCGTTTGGCGACGGCATGGCGTTCTTCGCGCGGGATGTCACCGAGTTGCGCCGGGCCACGATCGAGCTCCGGCAGAAAGAGGAGCGTTTTCGCGCCATCCTGAATACGGAGCCGGGGTGCGTCCTGCTGCTGGATTGCGGCGGCCGCCTCCTCGACACGAATCCGGCGGGCCTCGATCTCCTCGAGGTGGACAGCTACGACGACGTGCTGGGGCTTCCCATCGCGCCCTTTGTCGCGAACGGAGATCGTCAGGGGCTCCAGGCGCTCAATGAGCGTGTTTTCGAGGGTGGTTCCGCGAGCCTCACCTTCGAGATCGTCGGACGCCGCGGCACACGCCGGCGCGTAGAGCACCGCGCGGTTCCGCTGCGCGACGCCGCGGGCGCCATCGTCGCCGCGCTCTCCATCACGACCGACGTCACGCAGCAGTACGAGGTGGAAGCAACGCTGCGGCATCGGGCGCTGCAGCAGGCCGCGCTTGCATCGCTCGGCGCGCTCGCGCTGCGGGACACAGACGTGGACGCACTGACCCGCGTTGCGGTGGACGCGATCTCCGAGGCCCTTCGCGTTCCCGCCGTTGCGGCGCTCGACCTGCTCGGCCGCCACGGCCTGGCGAGCCCCGGCGTTTCGGTCGCGGGTGAGATGCCGTCGGAGAGCGTCCGCCTCGATCCGCAGGATGCCGACTTCGTGCGATCCGCCGCGCACCTTGTGCGCAGTGCGAGCGAGCGCCGGCGCGCCGAGCACGCGCTGCTCGAGCGCGAGGATCAGCTGCGACAGGCGCAGAAGATGGAGGCCATCGGCCAGCTCGCCGGCGGGGTGGCCCACGACTTCAACAACCTGCTCACGATCATCAACGTCCATTCGGACCTGCTGCTGCAGAGCATCCCGCGCGAGATGCGCGCGGATGTCGAGGAGATTTCGCGCGCGGCCACCCGCGCCGCGGCTCTCACGCGCCAGCTGCTCATGTTCAGCCGGAAGCAGGCCGTTCAGCCACAGGTCCTGGACCTGGCGCGCGTCATCACCGGCATGGAGCCGATGCTGCAACGTCTGATCGGCGAGGACCTGGACTACGAGACGGTCGTCAACGGCGAGGTGGATCACGTCGTCGCGGATGAAGGCGAGATCGAGCAGGTGCTGATCAATCTCGTGGTGAACGCTCGCGATGCGATGCCTCAGGGCGGCCGGCTCCGCGTGGAGCTGTCCAACGTGGCGGTGGACCAGGCGCTCTGCGTCCGGCATCAATCCCTGCGAACCGGCCGGTACGTGCTGCTCACCGTGAGCGACACCGGCGTGGGCATGACAGCCGAGACGATGGCTCGGGCGTTCGAGCCGTTCTACACCACCAAGGAACCAGGACGCGGTACTGGTCTGGGCCTGTCCATGGTCTTCGGCATCGTCAAGCAATGCGGCGGCACCATCACGGTTGACAGTATGCCCGGCTCCGGCACGACGATCTGCGTCTATCTCCCGAAGGCGCCCGCCACCGCATCGATCGCGGGTGGTGTCGTGGAACGTCGTCCTGTTCAGGCGACGGGCGAGACCGTGCTGCTCGTCGAGGACGAGGACACGGTACGTCGCCTCGGGCGCCGGGTTCTCGAGTCCCAGGGCTATACCGTGCTCGAGGCGATCAACGGCGAAGACGCGCTGCGGATCGCGACGGACTATGCCGGTGTGATCGACCTGCTCGTCAGCGACGTCGTCATGCCGGAGCTTGGCGGAGGCCAGCTCGCGGAGCGCGTGACCAACGCCCGGCCGGAGATGGAAGTGCTGTTCGTGACCGGCTACAACGACGACGACATCCTCCGCCGGGGCCTGCTGCGTCGCGGCCAGCGTCTCCTGCAGAAGCCGTTCACCGCCTCAGCGCTCGCGCACGAAGTCCGGGCCGTGCTCGACGCCAAGAAGAGTCGCCGGCTCGCCGGACTTCGCGGCCTGGATTAGTCGCTCAGCGCTGCAGCTCGATGTCCCGTCCGCTCGAAATCGGCGGTCCGTTCGAGGGCTCGATCGTGAGCAACACCCGGTACTTCCCACTCGCATTCTCCGGCAGCCGCAGCGTGACGCTCTGCATTTCCAGCGGCTTCTGGATCACACCCTGCCAGCGCAGCCGGACGGGTGACGGCTCGTCCGCCAGATGCAACCGACGCGCGAGTCGCTTCATGAAGCCGGCTTTCATTGGCTCGACGGTCAGACTGAACCATGCGGGCCCGGGATTCGGCGGGCTCTCCAGCTCCCAGTAGACGCCCAGCGGCCGGCTGGACGGCAACTGCGTCGTCGTGGTCGCCTTCGTGATGAGCAGACTCACGTCCGAGCCGTCCGGCGTGCCCGTGGGATCGTAGAGGAGAAGATCCGAGAGCGTTGCCTTGTCCACCCGAGGCAGGGGATCGACGGTGTAGCGCGCACGGGCGGCGTGTTGCGACAGCTCGCCCAGGATCTCGATGCTCACGATCGTGGTGTCGCTCGCGATCGTGGCCCACAATGGTCCGACGCCCTTCTGAGGGGCGCTGGGCTGGAGCGCGCCATCCTGGAATGCGAAGAAGTAAGACTTCACGGCGTCGTCGCTCAGGAGGTCGCTGTCGTCCAGCATGTAGGCGACGGCCACTCGCATCGAATCACCGCGCGGGAAGCGCACCAACTGGTGATCCGGCGTGGTCAGTCCCCGCAGGTACTTCGGCGCATAGCGTGAGCGTCCCGGCGGCAGTCGCACGATCCAGGACTCCGGCGTCAGTCGCGGGACTGAGTTGAGCGACGAGATGTCGGGGAAGAACGAGTAGCTGGGCTCGCGGTCGTGGCCCGTGATCACGGTTGTGCTGTACGTGTAGGCCCCATTCCCGGTGGTCTCGTGGCGCGTGTACCACTCCGGCCAACCATAGCGCAGCAACAGCTCACGGCTGTCGTGGCTGAACGCCAGTCCCTGAGTGTTCGCGGACTTCGACATGATCATCGACATGGTTTGGCGCGCGAAGTGCTCGGTGCGGAGGTCGTTGCCGCGCTTGGCCCACAGCGGCTGGCTCAGCATCCACAGGCGCTCGGCGAGCTTGGCCCGCTCGTCGCACCCCGCCTTCTTGATCTCCTTCTCCAGCCGCGAGCCGACGACCAGGCGCAGGTCCAGCCACTCGCAGCGTTGCTGCGACGGCATTTCCAGCAGCGCCATGGCGAATACCGAATCCGACTCGACGTACTGCTGCATCACGTGCAGCGAGAGTCCTTCGAGCGCGGCGCACCACCAGTGCTCCGCGCGGCACGTCTGCGCTACGTGTCGAGCGACTTCCGGCCGCTGTGCCTCGATCAGGTAACGAATCCGCTGTCCTGCGACCCACGAATCCGTGGGGCTGCTCACCGCGGCCGCGTCCAGATATCGGAGCAGCTTCTCCCGCGCTTCCTTGATTTCGTCCGCCTCGATGCCAACGAGTGATTCGGCGGCGTCGTACCAATAGCAGTAGCGCCCGATCATCTGGTCGCACCGGTCGCGGGTGCCGCCGCGGTAGTCACGCGGTAGGTTCATGCGACGGAAGCTCTCGAACTTCGCCTGTTGCTTGTGTGCTTCTTTCACCATCTTGCCATCGGCGGGCGGGTTCACGCCGAGCAACTGCATGAACAGTATTGTGCTAGTGAGTAGCATGTCGCGTCGCCCTTGTCCTCAAACCCAACGTCCACGAAAGGCCGGAGACGTCGATGCTGAGAATGAAAGTCGCGGTCACCATCACGCTGCTGACGGCACTCACCGCGAGCGCGCAGGTGACGGCGCCTCGAGACAGCACAGTCCTGCTTCAGCGCGTCACCATCTCGGCGACCCGTTCGAGCCAAGAGGCATTTCTGGTTCCACTCGCGGTCTCGCGCGTGGACAAGGATGAGCTGCAAGCCGGGTCAGGCATTGGCATCGAGCAGGCGCTGAGATACGTGCCTGGCGTGATCGCGCAATCGCGCTCAGGTGGAACGGACGTGCGTCTCGTCATTCGCGGCTACGGTGCGCGCGGCGCGGGCGATCGTTCGAACTCGGGCACGTCGCGCGGCATTCGTATCCTGGTGGATGGATTCCCCGAGACCGAGCCCGACGGACGCACCGCGTTCGACGCGATCGATCTCAGTCTCGCCGACAAGATGGATGTGGTCCGATCCAACGCGTCGGCGCTCTGGGGCAATGCGTCGGGCGGCCTCGTGAACGTGAGCACGGTGCCGCAGTTCACCGACTCGCGCGCTCACCTGGAACCGATGTCGGGCACGTTCGGGTTGAAGCGTCTCGTCACGTCGATCGGCGGCCGCGTCGGTTCCCAGGGCCGCGCGTGGATCGACCACACGAACACCACTCAGGACGGCTGGCGGCAGAATTCATCCGGCCGGCGTCAGATGCTCAACGCCGGCGTGACCACATCGCTCGGGCCGCGCACGGGACTCACCGTCAATGCGGTCGCGGCCAACAACCTGATCCACGTCCCCGGGCCCCTCACGTGGGATCAGTACACCCAGGATCCGCAGCAGGCCAACGCGGCCTATCTCACGCAACGTGAACGGCGCCACAACCGGACCGGACGACTGGGGGTCTCGCTCGATCACGACTGGACCGAAAGCAGTGGCTTGGACGTTTCGGTGTACGTGAACCCGAAGTACCTCCAGCGGTCGGAGCGCAACACCTTCCGCGACTTCACGCGCTACCACTTCGGGTCGAGCGTGCTCGCGCACACCGCGCATGCCCTGGGTGATCGGAAGGCGACGCTCACCGTCGGCGCCGACGCTGCCTATCAGAGCGGCGCGATCCTCTTCTACAATCTCGTCAATGGTGAGCGCGGGACGACGCTCGCCGACAACAAGGGCGAAGGCGCGCGCAACGTCGGACTCCTCGTGCAGGATGAGCTACCGATCTCGACGCGATTCACGGCCACGCTCGGCGCGCGATATGACGACATCGAGTACGACTATCGCAGCTTCATCAATCCCGCGCTCAATGCGAAGAAATCCTTTGACGGCGTATCGCCGAAGATCGGCCTGAGCTTCCTCGTCGGCGCCAACCATGCGATCTACGCCAATGTGGGCGGAGGCGTCGAAGTGCCCGCCGGCAACGAGACGGATCCCACGCCGCTCACCACGGTCCCCAGCGCGCTCAACCCGCTGCTGGAGCCGATTCGGAGCACCACGTTCGAAGTCGGCACGCGTCGCACAGGCACCGCGCTCGGCAATATTGCCTGGTCGTACGACCTCGCCCTCTACAATACCGAAGTGAAGAACGAGATCATCCCGTATCGCGGCGGACGGTACTATGCCACCGTCGGACGCGCGCGGCGTCAGGGCGTGGAGCTGGGCGCGACGATGGAATCGGGAGCCGGCCTGGGCACCCACTCGGCGCTGGCGTTCAATCGTCACCGCTATCTCGAGTACATCGTCGATTCGGCGCTCACGGTTCCGGCGACGGCCGGCAAGGCGGACTATTCCGGCAACAGGGTCGTCGGCGTGCCGGACGTACTTCTCAGCTCCGAGGTGTTCTATCGCCCGACGCAGTTGCCCTGGCTCCGACTTGAAGTGGGAGCGCGCCACAATGGCTCGTACTTCGCGGACGATGCCAATCGGGTAACGGCGCCGTCGCAGACCGTGTTCGACGGTGGCGTCGCGGTCGCACAGACGTTCGCCAACGGGTCGACGCTGCGCGGCCGTGTGGCGGTCGAGAATCTCACGGACAAGCGCTACGTCGCGTCGGTGTTCCTGAATCCTGATCGCAATGGTGCAGGGGCACCAATGGCGTTCGAGCCTGGCATGCCGCGCACGCTGGTCTTCTCGGTATCCGCTACGAGAGCCAAGTAGGCTGGTTGCTGCGGCGTGGGGGTGGTGTCGTACGCGATTGGGGTTGTGGCGTATGGGCATGCGGTTTTGAGATGAGGCCCAAACCGCTTTCCATCGCGGTTGTACTCGTTGCAGCCATTGCGAGCTGCGGCGACCCTGTCATGCCGCGAACGGGCGTGCCCACGCTCGACGATCCGGTACCCGGGAACTACATCGCCGTCTCAGCGGGCAGAGAGCACACCTGCGCGCTCGTCACGGACGGCTCGGCGTTCTGCTGGGGGAGCAACGAGTTCGGACAACTGGGAGTTGCACCCGACACCACCACCTGCCTGCGCGAGGATCGCCCAATCGCGTGCAAGCGCGAGCCGGTGGCCGTCGGCGGTGGTCTCAAGTTTCTGAAGATCCGCGCTGGAGGTTCGCACACGTGCGCGCTCGGCGTGGACAGTCGCATCTACTGCTGGGGTGACAACCTGCTCGGCGCGCTCGGCGATCCCGCGGTCCGGGCTTCGACGACTCCCGTTCCCATCCTCAGCGCCGACGCGTTCACGGACCTTGCCGTCGGCGGCTCACACAGCTGCGGCATCCGCTCGGACGGCGCCGTCTTCTGCTGGGGTGCGAACGACGATGGCCAGCTGGGACTCTCCACGGTGGGGTCCGCGTCCGCGACACCGCTGGCGATTCAATCCACCCAGCGATTCTCGTCCATCGCGGCTGGTGACCGTCGCACCTGCGCCCGAACCGCCGACGGCGTCGCGTTCTGCTGGGGCGCCACCTGGGTCGCGCGGCAGAACGGCATCGAGGTCACGCGTCCGCAAGGACAACCATTCCGCATTCCCGCACCGTCGTTCAAGTCGCTGACGGTGGGAACCAATACCACGTGCGGTATTGGCCTGGACGACAGAGCCTATTGCTGGGAAGGGAATCCCGCGGGAGGGCTCGGCGACGGTACCCTCGCGGGGAGCACCGTTCCACTTGGAGTCAGCGGCGAGGTGAGGTTCATCATGCTGTCCGCCGGCGCGATGCAGACGTGCGCCCTGGCGGACAACGGCAGCGCGTACTGCTGGGGCTCCAACCGTGTTGGACAGCTCGGTGTGTCGCCCGCGCTCACTTCGCGGTGCAGCGGAGCGTCGTTCATTGCGTGCAGCCGAGTGCCGATTCGCGTCAGCGGGCGGAGAGTGTTCAGCACGATCACCGCGGGACAGGGTGACCATGCGTGTGCACTCACGCTGGGTGGCAACATCTATTGCTGGGGCGCCGGTGGTCTCGGTCAGCGCGGCGATGGGCGGGCCACAAACGAATGGTCACCAGCCAAAACCAGATAGGACCACTGCTTGGCCGTCGCGGTGTAACGCCCTGTGACACCCATCACGGCAACTTTGCGCGCCAAGCCTTAAATCCAGCTGTCCGCAGCCACGCCCATTTTGGTGGTGACTTGCTGCGGCGCCCACCGTCTTCAGCCGTAGAAGAAACCCCGCCGACGTTTTAGGTTTTACGCCTCTCCCGGAGGGTTTCCGGAAGAGGAAGCAATGTTAGAGCAGGGCAGTACTGCAGCAGGTTCCGACGACGGGCCTGCGCATGGAGAGATCACACTATGCACTGGCTTGTTGCCGCAGCTGCGCGCGCCGGCGTCAAAGGCGCGGATGTTCTCGTTCTTCCGAGCGATGTTTCGCTGAGCGACTCCTGGGAAATCGTCTCCAGGACGTTCGGCGTCAGCCCCGCTGAATTGGCGAGTGCGCTCGCTCCCGCGTTCGGTCTTGCCGAAGCGGACTTCGCGAAGGGCGATGCCCGGGCCCTCGCCCTCCTGCCAGAGCGTATCGCCCGCAAGTATCACGTCTTCCCACTGCGTGAAGACGATCGCCACCTGGTCGTGGCGACCGCGGACCCAACCAACATCGAAGTCGAGCACGCAATCGGCTTCGCCGCGGGCCGGCGTCCGATTTTCGAGCTCGCGACGCCCGCCGCCATCGAAGAAGCGCTCTTCAACGCGTTCAGCGGTGAGAGCGCCATGGAGGACCTCCTCAGCAGCGTCGACGAGCAGGTCTCCGATGCCGTTCGTATCGTCGAGGAGCTCGAGCCTGAAGCGGTCGCCGCGGCCGAGGTCGAATCCGCGCCCGTCGTCAAGCTTGCCAATCTGATTCTCCGTGACGCCGTCGTGCAGGGCGCCAGCGACATTCACATCGAGCCTGGCGCCAAGGGCGGCACCGTTCGTTTTCGCGTCGACGGCGTGATGCGCCAGTACATGCACCTGCCGATGGTGGCGCTGAACCGTGTCGTCTCACGGATCAAGGTGCTGGGCAAGCTGGACATCGCGGACCGCATTCGCCCGCAGGACGGTCGGAGCCGCATCTCGATCGAGGGCCGCTATGTCGATCTGCGCATCGCGACGGTTGCGACGCGCGAGGCCGAGAAGGCCGTCATTCGTATCCTCCGGCCCGAGAACACGCGCCGGCTGGAGGAGATCGGCATCACGCCCCGCGAGCTGGCGCGGCTGCGTCAGTTGCTCAACTGCCGCGACGGCATCGTCATCGTCACGGGTCCCACGGGCTCGGGCAAGACGACGACGCTGTACTCGGCCATTCGTGAGATCGCCACGGGCGAGGTGAACATCTCGACCGTCGAAGATCCGGTCGAGTACGAGCTGCCCGGCATCACGCAGATCCAGGTGGACCCCAAGCGGGGGATCACCTTCGCCAACTCGCTTCGCGCCCTCCTCCGGCAGGATCCCGACGTCATTTTCGTCGGTGAGATCCGCGACAACGAGACAGCGCAGATCGCCGCGCAGGCCGCGCTCACCGGTCACCTCGTGCTCGCGACGCTCCACACCAATGATGCGATGTCCGCGATCACCCGCCTCCAGGACCTCGGTCTCGATCGCCAGACGATCGCGACGACGCTGCGCGGCACCCTGGCGCAGCGTCTCATCAGGCGCGTCTGCCCGGACTGTGCGCAGCCGCTCATCGGCTCATTGACTGAGGAAGAGGAGGCGCTCGGCGCCCGCTACGGCGTCCTGCCGTTGTCGCGCGCCGTCGGCTGCAAGCGCTGCGGCAACACCGGCTACCGCGGCCGGCTCCCGCTCGTCGAAGTCTCCGTCATCACGCCGACGCTCGCCGACATGATCGCTGGCGGCGCCTCCGCGCACTCGCTGCAGCGCGCCGCCGTCGCTCAGGGCATGGCGTCGATGCGCGATGTCGCCGTCGCCCGCGTCCGCCGAGGCGAGACGACGCTGCAGGAAGTCGAGCGCGTCATCGGCGACAACATTGAAGAGCAGCAGGTACGGCAGGATGGGCCGCCGTCCATCCTCGTCGTGAACGCCGATCCGGCCTGGCGCCGCATGGCTCGCGCGCTGCTGGAAGGCGGCGGCTTCCGCGTGACTGAAGCCGTGGATGCCGTCCAGGCAATGCAGCTGATGGCAACGGGCGAGGAGTTTGCGCTCATGGTCACCGATCTCATGATGCCCACGCTGTCCGCGCCAAGCCTCCCGCCGCGGCGTGCGCCTTCACTCCGTCCCACCACGGCGGTACCGGTGGTGACGATCGCCGAGTCGAGCCCCCACGCGACGCCCGCGAACCAGTTGCCGCCGGTCACCCCGGGGTCCGACTCGACGCAGTCGAAGAACCTCGATTGGGCGCGCTTCGCGGCTACCGTTCAGTCATCCATTCGTCGCACCGAGCACTAACCACCAAGTGCTAGGTGCTGGGGCCCGGGTGGTCGCATCCAAACGCCCAACTCCCAGCACCTAGCACCTGGTCTACGCGGCCCAAGTAGTCGCACGAAAAGTGGAGCCCCGCACTTCGCACCTGGTCGACGCGGCGCTAGCTTGGCACTCATCGTGGACCAATCGCCCGCCGTTCTCGACGAAGCCTCGCTCGACCGGTTGCGCAGTTTTGGCGGGGAAAAGCTGTTGAGGGGGATGATCGACCTCTTCCTGGCAAACGCGCCCACCAAGGCCGCGGACGCCCGGGAAGCGCTCGACTGCGGCGACTCCGCGGCGCTGCGCGCCGCTCTCCACGGCCTCAAGTCCAGCGCTGGCCAGCTCGGGGCACTCTCGGTCCACCAGGCATGCGTTGCGGGCGAAGAGCTCGCGAGCCGCGGCGACCTGAGCGCCTGCGCGGCACAGGTGCTACGCATCGAGACGGATCTCCCGCTCGCCCTCCGCCAGCTCAAGGCCATTCGAGTCGCGACGCCGAGCTGACACGTGACGCGGCACACGCTCGCGGTAGTTGAAGACAACGCCGACAATCGGTTGCTGCTGCAGGCCATCCTCGGCGATCAGTACACGCTCGTCGAGTACGAAAACGGCAGCGATGCGCTCGAAGGCATCGCGAACGACAAACCGGATCTCGTTCTCCTGGACATTTCGTTGCCCGGAATGGACGGAACCGAGATCCTCATGCGTATCAGGCGTGACGTGACCCTCCGCGACCTGCCGGTAATCGCACTCACGGCCCACGCGATGGCAGGCGATCGCGAGAAGTTCCTTGCTGCCGGGTTCGACGACTATGTCACCAAGCCCATCATCGACGAGGCGCTCCTGTTCAAGGCCATCGAACGGCAACTCGCGCCGTAGCGGGGTATCATGTCGAGCGCGAGCGGGAAACGCATGGAGCTTTCACGCGTCTTAGGATGGACCTCCCGATACGTTTCACTCCTCCCAGACTCATGAAGTTCGACAAAAAGGCTTTCATTCAGCGCGCCATTCTGGCATTCACCACCGGGCTCTTCCTGGCATGTTCCGCGCACATCGCGGCACAGCCCGGCGGCTTCCTCCAGTAGGCAGCGCCACAGCAGAGAAGGTCCGCGGCTCGCGCGTCACGCCTCGCGCAGCGCCGCCATCGGAGTCTGTCGAAAGACTTCGCGCCCCGTCGCCAACCCGATAGCGATCGCAAGCGCCGTCATCGCCGCGCCGACGAGCAGAACGGGCGCGATCGCCGGGGTGAAGCTCGTCTCGAACACGAACTTCATCAGCAGCCACGCTCCGCCGACGGACAGCACGACGCCCGTCAGGCTGCCCAGCGCACCGAGCAGCGCGTACTCCGCGAGCATGATCCGGCCAACCTGACGCCTGGTTGCGCCCAGGGTCTTGAGCAGCACGCCCTCGCGCAGGCGCTCACGGCGCGTCGCGGCGACGGCGCTGAAGAGCACCGGAATCCCGAACGCGAGACTCACGATCGCCATGAACCGGATGGCTGACGTGACCTTGCCGATCACGTTGCTGATGGTCCGCTGGATCAGGGACAGGTCGAGGCTGGAGACGTTCGGGTAGCGCAAAACCACGGAACGCTGCAGCGCGGCGATCGCCGCGCTGGTGGGCACGTGCGCGAGAATCGCGTACTGCTTGGGCGCCTTCTCGATGGTTCCCGGACTGAACACGACGAAGAAATTCGGCTCGAATCGCGCCCAGGTCACTTCGCGCGTGCTCGTGACCACCGTGGGAATCCGAACGCCCTGCACGTTCCAGGTGATCGTGTCGCCAAGCGCCACGTGAAGTTCGGACGCCAGCTCGCGCTCGAGACTGATCTGCGGAGTGCGATCGTTGGCGGCGAACCATTTGCCCGAGACCAGCTTCTCCGAAGGCATTTGCTCGCCGCGGAAGGTGGATCTGAACTCGCGACGCAACGCCCACGACGAGGGGCCGCGGCGCGCCCCGGTTAGACGCTCGCCTCGCGCGCGGGCGGCCTTCGCGGCGTTGTCGGCATCAGCCATGATCTGCGAGACGGACCGCCCGTTGATCGCGGCAATCCGCATCGGCACGATCGGCGCCTCCTGCACGACGCGGTGGCCTGCCGCGCGAATCAGGGAGTCGACGGCCTGCGCCTGGTCTTCCTGAACGTCGAAAAACACCACGTTGGCGCGCGACTGCTCGAGCTTGAGGTCCAGTTGATTGAGCAGATTGCGCTGCACCTGGTACAGGGTGCTCATCAGGAAGACGCCGAATCCCAACGAGAGAATCACTGCGCGCGTCTGGTTGCCGGGTCGGTACAGGTTCGCCACGCCTTGTCGCAGCACGAACGGCCACGCCGGGCGCGTGAACTGTTTTGCCGCGCGCGACAGCAGCACGGCAGCGATCCAGAGCAGCCCGATGGCGCCCGCGATGGCCGCTGCGTACGAGATCGCGCGCTCCACCGTTCCCGCTCTGGTGAGCGCGATGACCAGCACGCTCGCGACGATGGCGAAGGACACCACCATCGCGGCTGAATCGCGCTGCGCGCGCCGCATGACGTCCGCGTCGGATTCGCGGCGCAGCGTCTGGAGGGGTGAGATGCGCCGCAGCGACAGGAGGGGGCGCAGCGAGAAGATCAGGGCCACCCAGACGCCGATGCCCAATCCCAGCCCGATCGCCATGGGCGCGAGCGTCACGTTCACGTCCACCGGCAGGAAGTCCTTCAGCGCCCACGGGAGCGCGAACTGGAATCCCACGCCCAGAACCGCGCCAGCCAGCGCGCCGACGAGTCCCATCGCGAGCGCCTGCAGCACGTAGATGAAGAGCACCTGTCCGCTCGTCGCGCCCAGGCATCTGAGCACCGCCACCGTGTCGATCTTGCGCATCACGAAGGCGTGCACGCCGCTGGCTACACCGATGCCGCCGAGGAGCAGCGCCACGAGCCCGACGATCCCCAGAAAGTCCCCGAGTTGATCGATCGACTGCGTGAGATTGAACTCGTTTTCGGCGACCGTCCGCAGACGCACCCGCGGTGTATCGGTGGAGAATCGCACATTGAAGCGGCCGGCGAACCGCGCGGGCGACAGGCTCGGCGGCATCTTGAGCAGCGTCTCGTATTCGGCACGGCTTCCGAACACGAGAAGGCCGGTCTCCCCGAGGTAGGCGTCCGGGATGTAAATGCGTGGTCCGATGGCGGCGCTGACGCCCAGATCGCCTGGCACGCTGCGTAGCGTCGCGAGGATCACGAACCTCGCAGTTCCCAGCATCAGCGTGTCGCCAAGCTGCGCGTCGAGTGACACGAGCAGTGACGGATCGACGATCGCATGGCGTCCCGACTGGAGACGCGCCCATGCGCCCGCGGGTTCGGTCGTGATCTCTCCGTAGAACGGATACCGCGCACTCACCGCTCGCACCTGGACGAGTCGCGTGAGGCCCGATCGCGGCACCAGACCCATCGATGCGAAGGTCGTTACGTGGGTCACGCCCACGCCGGCAGTTGCCAACGAATCGAGCAGCGTTGTCGCTTTGGCGGAGTATCGGTCGCGCGCCGAGAGAGAGACGTCGCCCCCGAGCAACGCGCGAGATTGCTCGCGCACGGAGCGCGAGACGTTGTCCGTGAATGAATCGATCGCCACCAGCGCCGAGACGCCGAGGGAGATGGAGGACATGTACAGCAGCAGACGGCGCCGCGCGGTGCGGCTCTCGCGCCACGCGATCGCCATGAGGCGTTGCAGCCGTTTCGTCTCGCTCATGCGGCGCCCAGGTCAGACGTCTGCGGCGCCTGAGCCACGCCGTCTCCGTTCGCCGACATATCCGAGACGACCACACCATCGCTCAGCCGGATGACGCGGCGCGCCCGACGGGCGAGCGCGAGGTCGTGCGTGACGAGCACCACGGTGGAGCCTGACTCGCGGTTCAGCGACTCCAGCAGCTCGACGATGCGGGTGCCGGTGTCGCTGTCCAGGTTGCCGGTGGGCTCGTCGGCGAAGAGGATGCGCGGCCGGTTCGAGAACGCGCGCGCGATCGCAACCCGTTGCTGCTCGCCGCCGGACAGCTGTGTGGGAAAGTGGTGCAGCCGGTCACCCAGACCGACGCGGCGAAGGACATCCGCGGCGCGATCGCTGGCGTTGGCTTCGCCGCGAAGCTCGAGCGGGACTTGCACGTTCTCGATCGCGGTGAGCGTCGGGATGAGCTGGAAGCTCTGGAACACGAATCCCACCTTGGCGCCCCGCAGCCGGGCACGGTCGTCTTCGTCCATCGCGGTGATGTCGGTTCCGTCCAGGTGCACGGAGCCGCGCGACGGCGTGTCCAGCCCCGCGAGCAGGCCGAGGAGCGTCGTCTTGCCGCTGCCGGACGGTCCCACGATGGCCAGGAATTCGCCTTGCTCCACCGCGAACGTCACGTCGCGCAGCACCGTGAGCCGATGCGCGCCACTCTGGTATTCTTTAGTAAGGCCTGTTGCGGAGAGCATGAATGGTTGAAGTGGGGAATCGAAAAGTCGTTTGGCTGGCCTCGTGCGCGCTACTGCTGGCCGCCTGCACCCCTCGGGATCGGTCCGGCGCTCGAGTCGATACGTCTCGCGCGACACCGGAGGCGGACAGCTCGAGCGTCGCCGAGTCGGCCAGCCGGACAATTCTCTTCATCGGAACGTCGCTCACCGCTGGGTATGGGCTGGACGCGGACAGCGCGTACCCGGAGCACATCCAGCGCATGGTGGACTCCGCCAGGCTGCGGTACGTCGTCGTGAACGCCGGCCAAAGCGGCGAGACATCATCAGCGCTGTTGCATCGACTGGACTGGCTGCTGAGCAAGCCGTTCGATGTCGTGGTGGTCGAGACGGGAGCGAACGACGGATTACGTGGCATTCCGATTGAAACAATGCGCGCCAACATCGAGCAGATCATCGAGCGTATTCGATCGACGCGTCCCAGTGCCCGTGTGGTACTGGCGCAGATGGAGGCTCCGCCGAATCTCGGTACGTCCTATACGCGCCAGTTCCGTGAGGTGTTTCCCGAGATCGCCCGGCGCAACCAGATCATCCTGCTGCCGTTTCTGCTCCAGAACGTGGCGGGGATACGCGAGCTCAACCAGTCCGACGGCATCCATCCCAACTACCCTGGCGAGCGCATCGTGGCGCAGAATGTGTGGCGGGGCTTGAGACCGCTGCTCCAATGAGCTAAATTCAACGGCTGTTTCAACTTACGACACAAAACGACACAAATCTGGAAGCTCGCCCAATGGCAATACCAGCAACGCAAATTCGTCGGGGAATGGTCATCGTTTTCGAGGGCGATCCCTGCCGCATCACCGAGTTCCGGCACCATACGCCCGGCAATCTGCGCGCGATGGTGCAGGCGAAGCTGAGGAATCTTCGCACGGGTTCCAATTTCGAGCATCGCTTTCGCGCTGCGGATTCCGTCGATCCGGCGTCCATGGAGACGCACGAGCTGGAGTATCTCTACGATGCTGCCGGCACGTACCACTTCATGAACACCGAGAACTACGAGCAGCTCGAGATGGATGAGGAAGCGCTCGGCGACAACGCTCAGTGGATGCAGCCGAGCATGAAGATCCAGGCGGAGTTCTATGATGGGCGTCCGGTGGGAATTCGTCTGCCGAACTCGCTCACGCTCGAGGTGGTGGAGACGTCTCCCGTCATGAAGACGGCGACCAAGACCGCCTCGCAGAAGCCGGCCAAGCTGGAGAACGGCGCGACGGTCAACGTGCCCGAGTTCATCGGCACGGGTGACAAGATTCGCGTCAATCCCAACACCGGCGAGTACCAGGAGCGAGCGAAGTAGCGACAGTCGGCCACGCGGCCGCTCGCGTTCGCCCAGAACAATTGAATAGGGGTCTTCGGACCGCTAAGATTCAGTGCTCTGCGCAATCGCGTAGTGCCATGGTGGCTGTAGCTCAATTGGTTAGAGCACCGGACTGTGGCTCCGGGGGTTGCGGGTTCAATTCCCGTCAGTCACCCTGAAAACTGGTACGAGGTGTGTGGTGTGGGGGATGAGGTTCAAACCTCAAACCCCAAGCCCAGACCAGCAGTTCGTTAGGTCGGTAGCTCAACTGGTAGAGCACTGGTCTCCAAAACCAGCGGTTGGGGGTTCAAGTCCCTCCCGGCCTGTTGGATGTTTGACAACTGAAGTGGTACTTGAATGGCCAGAGCTTCCGAGGCCGGCGCAAGGATCAGGAGCGTGCGCATAGCGCACGCGACATCCCATGCTGCCGTTGTCGCCGGAGGCGACAACTTCGGCGGTATCGTCTAGGGGCCTAGGACACAGCCCTCTCAAGGCTGGAACACGGGTTCGAATCCCGTTACCGCTATGGCCCGTTCGTCTATCGGTTAGGACGGCACCCTTTCACGGTGCAGAGAGGGGTTCGATTCCCCTACGGGCTATCCCGTGAACAGGGGAATGGGTTGGTGGAAGTAGCTCTTGAACAGCCCGTGCTGTTCGGGATGAGGGAAGAGGAGCGAGCGCGGCAGCGCGAGCGACTTCAAGAAAGATGGAGGCCCCTGAACAGCCCAAGCGCTGTTCTTGGGCTGTTCAGGGGCCGTAGCTCAGCTTGGTTAGAGCACTCGACTGTCACTCGAGAGGTCGCGGGTTCGAGCCCCGTCGGCCCCGTTGTTGTTTGAAAGACTGAAGGTTTCCCCTTTGCCCTGGTGGTGAAATTGGTAGACACGCCATCTTGAGGGGGTGGTGCCGCAAGGCGTCACGGTTCGAGTCCGTGCCAGGGCATATAAAACCAGGTTGTCGGGTTGACTGGTTGAATGGTTGACTGGTTCCGCCAACCCGTTAACCCGATAAGCAGTCAACCCGCCAACCCGTTTTTGAATGCCAGCGTAGCTCAGTGGTAGAGCACTCGATTCGTAATCGAGCGGTCGTCGGTTCAATCCCGACCGCTGGCTCTGTCGACAGAAAGCCTCGCCCTTCCGGTGAGGCTCTTTTTTTGCCCATGAATCAGTTCGCCAGCGCGTAGCCCGAAAGATGACCGGTCGTGAAGGTCACGGTGCGCGTGAGCTTGTTGTCGACGCTGACCATGAGCTCCAACAATGCCTTCGTTTCGCTGTCGATGTACCAGGCACTGTACGGCGCGGCGAACAAGTTGACCGGCCCACATCGAGAGTAGTCGATGGTGATGACGACAGGCAGCTCGAAGACGAAATGGCTCGCTCCCATCGCTGTGACATCGACCTCCATGTACTCGGATGCAGGCACCGTGACCGTTACCGTGGTTGGCGACAGTAACGCGCCGGCGGGAATCGAGATCGACGTGCCGGCGATGGAGAGCACCGCGCCGAGCGGTGTCACGAGCGCCGATGTCGACACAGTTTGGGTGGCGGGGCAGTGAAGCAGTTGTGGAGCGCCCGCTTGGGGCAGCAAGGTGGCATTCGAGTCCGGGGTGGTGCGGCTCGTCTCGGTGGGGCTCGATGCACACGCAGCCAGCGATGCCGCGGCGAGCGCCGTCAGCACCAACGTGAAACGATTAGCATGCATGTTGTGAGCAACTCCTCGCGCGATCGGTGGTGGATACAGCCAGCTGAGTGGGAGCCGACGTGATTGAGGTCACCGAACTCCTTGCAGAAGGCGTGCGAGCAGAGCGGTCAGGAGCCTTGGACCGTGCGCTGGAGGCGTACGTTGCCGTAGCGAGCTCTACGGCTGATCCCGACGTGCAGGCGCAGGCACTGGCGCGTCAGGCGGACGTCCATCGAGCGCGATGTGACTGGGACCTCGCTATCGCGGCCGCGCGGGCCGCGCAACAGGTAGCGGCCAAGGCCAAGCTGTCGGAACGCGTTGCGGAGGCCATCATCGCCGAGTGCAACGTCCTCATCTCGCAGGGGGACTTTGCGGCCGCGATGCCCAAGATGGACGAAGTGGCTCGATCCAACACCAACCCGCGGCTTCGCGCCATCGCGCTCCAGAATATCGGCTCCATGCACGCGCAGTCCGGCGCGCCGGGGCAGGCGGAACGCGCGTTTCGCGAGTCCCTCGCGGTGCTCCGCGAAACCGGTTACGAGCGCGGTGAGGCGATCGCGCTCAACAATCTTGGCCGCCTGGCGCTGGACTCGAACGATGCGGTGGCCGCGCTTCCGCTGCTCGAGCGGGCGTTCCAGCTGGCGCGCGACGTCAACGACTCGGAGTTGGCGGCGCTCGCGGGATTGAATCTCGCGTCGGCGCTCTGCATCGGCGGCAACGTGGACCGTGCGCAGGATCTGGCCATGGCGGCGCTTGGCTATTTTGCCGACTGTGAGAACCGGTGGCGCGAGATCGAGTGCCTGCGCCTCATCGGCGATCTGAATCTTCGCGCGGAAGACTTGGTCAACGCCTCGCGCTGCTATGAGCTGGCTCGCAGGATCTCGGAACAGATCGGGTCCGACCTGGAAGCTCGCGCCTCGCAGGAACGCATCGACGCAGTGAACAACCATCGCGATGCGGCCGATCGAGCCAGGGGCAACATGTAGCGATCGGCTTTCCGCCCCGCGATCCCGGCTATAGCTTCAACGAACGCGGGCGTAATTCAGTTGGTAGAATGCCAGCTTCCCAAGCTGGACGTCGCCGGTTCGAGCCCGGTCGCCCGCTCTGAGATAACCGTAGCCTTGGCTGCGAGTTGCTGTGTCAGGGCTTCTTCTCTTGGTCATTGCGCACCGCTCGGGTTGCCACCCAGGTGGTCGCCAGGACGGACGTCGCGCTTTGGTAGCGGGCGCCGCGGATCGCATCGTGGGTCTGTGCAAGCGCCACGCGCCTTCACCCCAGCGCGCATCCGCCTCGACCGACGATGCCGGTCCTTCGAGCTCGATGATCATCCGCGAGCATAATCACGACGCGTTACGCCCCCGTGATCAGTCCGGCTCGGCCGTATCCTCCTGCTGCAACAATGGCGGCGCACAGGGAGTTAGGGACCATTCACTAAGAATCCCTAATAACGCTCGCGGGCCATGCGAGAACAGGAATTGACGGTTCGCCCCAGGAAGCTGACAACGTCGGTCCCCCAGCGTGAATCGCGTGACCGCACCCCGCGATGCGGCCATCAGTCTCGCGCGTATGGTTCAGCGCGGTTGGCTCGGCCACCAGTGATGACGCGGTAATGGCGCGAAGGCTGTGAGGCCCAACGTCCAGCAATTGCTGGCTGGCACCCGCGATGACGCGGCGATGACGCGGCGAACCACATTCGCGCGCAAATGCACTCAGGGTTTCAGAGTGTCCATCTTGGTCCGTCTTTCTTCGCTAGGGAAGCGGGGGGTGTAGGCGCCGCGAGCAATGATCAGTCGGCATGTCTTGGGGTCATACCCAGCAAGACGTTCAGCGACACGCTGTCCGCGCTCGAGCGTCCGCGTGCCGATCCACGAACAGCTGCTATCAGCCGTCCGCTGTCCCTGAGTGAAGTACTGGACGCTGTCCTTGAAGCGTGGGCTTTTCGCGAGAATGATAAAGCCCGGTGTTCGGGTCAGGGAGTCCGGACCGGATGGAACCGGAGCACCTCTCGGCGTTGGATCGGAACAGGCCACGGACATGGAAGCGACAGCACAGGCCAGACTCTGCACGCATCTCATGGGACCTCACGTGAACTTCGCATGACGGATTCAAGTGAATGGAATCGCGCCGCCACGACCGTGTCACCGCCGATGAACGCCGAATAGAAGCAACACCTACGAACAGGGGAGAGTATGCCCAACCTCCTACTACGCTCCGTCACCGCCACGATGCTGTTTCTTCTCGCCGCTGCCTGTTCGGAGCCGATTGTGGCCCCTCCGGACGCTGCGACAAGCGACCTTGTGACGGCATTGCCGGGTCGCTTCGTAGTGGTGCGAAAGAGCGAGGGGTTCATTGACTCGCTTCAGTACTTTGCTAAGGGTGTGCGTCAAACTGATGGCCGCTGCACTTGGTCTGGCGAGAGAACATTGGCGCGTGGGGTCATGGGTCTTGGCTACTCCTACTACTTCAATTCGACCTTTCCGGGCTGCAATAACCTCACTGTCTTCGCCAAGCATCGACTGAACAGAGTCTATGGCCATAAGAACGGATCGGCCACATTTCAATTCTCCTTTGACGTTTCGGGCGATGCCCCGTGCGCCGCTTTGTTGCACATAAATACTGTGTCGGATAACCCGACTTAACACGAACTGCCTTCCAGACGAGATGATCGACGCATTGGCATGGTTTGCGTTTCTGTTCGCCGTAGGCGCGACTTATATCGGTCTGAGAATGGAGGGAAATTGGCTGGTGGTGCTACCTGTTTTCATAACGGCCGTGCCGCTCGCCATCAGGAGGCGCGCACCAGGGATCGTGGCAGCAGTCATCTCAACGGTACTTCTGGCCGCCTTCACATACGTCGCGACTTTTTCAATTGGTCGGTACCTATTGCCGAGCCTAATGGGCACGGTGATTGGGGTGGCGGTGCGCATCGCGCAGCGGCAACGGGGAGCGTAGCCATATCGGCCGCGCGGCCATATTGACCCCGACTTCCGGAGAAGATGGTGACGGGCATCAGAGCGAGTCGCGCGTCGGTGATGATGATCCTAGTCTCGCTGGTCG
>DASTVV010000145.1:0-118693 GCA_035758925.1 Gemmatimonadaceae bacterium | reverse complement strand
TGTCGAGCGTGACCACGTCGTGCTTGCGCTGGCGCAGCGCCTCCGCGACACGCAGCCCACTGGCCAGCGACACGTCGCGTTCGGCGGAGGTACCGCCCATCAGAACCGTGATTCTCATCTAATTCACTTGGGGGACATGGGACAGGGGACGCGGGACAGGGGCAAATGACTGGGGAACGGTTGAAGGGACCGGTAAAGAGGATCAGTTAAGGAGATGGACTGCTCACCGTGGCTTCTGTAATCCAACTCACCAGACGGCCACGCACCGTTCTCAGGGTCCATTCCCTTCATCTGTTCCCTAGTCAGTTGGGCTTGTTCCCTGTCCCTTGTCCCCATTCCCTGGGGTGCCGGTCAGCGCCCCATCAAGTAGGCAAGTAGATCCGAGCGCGTAACGATGCCGGTCACCTTGCCGTTCGTCCGCACCAGCACCGCCGGATTCGATTTTGACAACAGCTTCGCCACGCTGTCGGCGGCGTGCTGCTCGTCCACGACCGGGAATGGCGCGTCCATCACTTCCGAGAGCGTGACATCGAGCAGCTTGGTGTCCTCGAGGCTGCGCGCCGACAAGGACCAGTCGCTCACGGAGCCGATGCAATTGGGGCCGTCCATCACAGGCAGCTGCGAGACGTCGTGCAGTCGCATGAGACGCAGCGCCTGGCGTACGGTCTGGCCCCCGGTGACAGACACGATGTCTGTCTTGTGGTCGGGTTTCGTGCGCATCACCTGACCGAGGGACGTGCGATCGGCGTCGAGCAGCTGATTCTCCCGCATCCACTCGTCGCTGTAGAGCTTGGAGAGATAGCGCTCGCCGGTATCCGGCAACGGGGCCACGACCATCGCCTTGGGATCGTCCAGACGCTCGGCCAGCTGCACGGCGACATGGACGATCGTGCCGCTCGAGCCGCCGACGAACAGGCCCTCCTCGCGCGTCAGCCGGCGCGCCATGGCAAACGATTCCTTGTCCGTCACCGTGACGAAATCGTCCACGAGGCTCATGTCCAGCGTTCCGGGGATCTTGTCCTGCCCGATTCCCTCCACCTTGTACGGAACGCCCTCCACTTTTGCCGCACCCTTGGTGCGCCACATCTCCGCCAGGATGGATCCTACCGGATCGGCCGCGACGACCTGGATTTTCTTGTTGCGTTCCTTGAGATACCGACCCACCCCCGTGATGGTGCCACCGGTTCCAGCGGCGTAGACGAAGTGCGTGATGCGCCCCTCGGTTTGCTCCCACAGCTCCGGCCCCGTGGTCGCGTAGTGCGCCTCGGGGTTGGCATCGTTGTAGAACTGATTCGCGAAAATCGCGTTGGGCGTTTCGTCGGCGATCCGCTTGGCGGTTTGCAGGTAGTGGTCAGGATGGTCCGGTGGAACCGCCGTTGGTGTCACGATGACTTCGGCGCCGAACGCTTTGAGCAGTCGCACTTTCTCCTGCGACATCTTGTCGGGCATCGTGAACACGCATCGATACCCGCGCAACGCGGCGGCGATCGCGAGACCGATTCCGGTATTGCCGCTCGTGGCCTCGACGATCACTCCGCCCGGTCTGAGTGAGCCGTTTCGCTCGGCCTTTTCGATGATCGGCAGCCCGATGCGATCTTTGATCGACCCGCCAGGATTGAAGAACTCGGCCTTGACGAACACCGGCGTGCGAATCCCGCGCGTGATGCGCGACAGCCGGATGAGCGGCGTCCACCCGATGGTGTCGAGGACCGAGTCGTACGGAGCCGTGTGACGCTTGGTCATGGCGCCTGCTTTGTGCCACTGGTTGTCTCGTGCTTGCCGAGAATGGTGTCGCCGGGGAGCGGCGGAGCTTCCGGGTGCCTGAAGTACACCGGAAAGAGCACGACGACTCCGAGTGGCTCACCATGCAGCTTCGCCGGTACGAATTGCAGTTCCTGCGATCCGACGACCGCCGCCGAATCCAGCGCCGGATACCCGCTCGTTTCCTCGACGCGCGTGGATTCGGCCTGCACTCGACCGTCCGCGTCGACGAACAACCGCAGCGTGACGTTCCCCTGCACTTTCCGGGCATACAGCGGCGCCGGATACCTGAATGGCAAGACTTTGTTGACCACGACGGGTGCCTCGTCGGGACGAGGGCTCCGAGTCGAAAAGCCGCTCAGCCGGCCAGCGCTGTCCGCGCGGCCCGCACCACCATCCCGACAAGCAAGCACTGCGACCACAGCCGCGGCGGACGCAAACCGGACGCGCATGGGCAGCAAATCTATCGGCTCAGAAGGTTTTGGCCTGACGTGACAGCTCGTCGAGCAACGCCAATGCCTGAATCGGTGTCAGCGCATTGACGTCCACATCGGCCAGCCGCTCGACCACCGGGTGCGGCGCCGCCGCGAACAGTCCAAGCTGTCCGGTCGCATCCGTCTGCGCTTTCGGCTTCACCAGCTGCTCGCTCTCCAGCAGGCGCAACAAGTGTCGCGCCCGCTCGAGCAGCGGGGCCGGAAGCCCGGCCAGTCGTCCAACCTCGATTCCATAGGACCGATCCGCTCCGCCAGGCTCGAGCCGGTGAACGAAGAGGATGCGGTCGCCCACCTCGCGCACGGCGACATTGTAGTTGCGGAGCGCCGGCAGTTCGTCCGCCAGCTGCGTCAGCTCATGATAATGCGTCGCGAAGATGGTCTTGCACCGCGTCGTGTCGTGCAGATGCTCGGTCACGGCCCATGCGATCGAGACGCCGTCATAGGTGGACGTGCCGCGACCGATTTCGTCCAGCAGCACCAGACTGCGAGACGTCGCGGTGTGCAGGATGGCGCTCGTCTCGGCCATCTCCACCATGAAGGTGGACTGGCCGCGGGCCAGGTTGTCGCTGGCGCCAACGCGCGTGAACAGCCGGTCGAGCACGCCGATTTCCGCCTCGTCCGCGGGGACGAAGCTGCCGATGTGGGCCATGAGGGCGATCAGTCCCACCTGGCGCAGGATCGTCGACTTTCCCGCCATGTTGGGGCCGGTGAGGATGACGACTCGCGCGTCATCCGACAGATGCACGTCGTTCGGCACGAACTTGTCGCGCGGCATCATTCGCTCGACGACGGGATGCCGCCCCGCCCGAATCCGCAGCGCGAAATCGTCCGTGATCCGCGGCCGGACGTACGCTTCGCGCGCCGCCACTTCGGCAAGCGCCGCGAGCGCGTCGATCGTCGCCAGCGCGCGCGCCGTGCGCTGCAGGCGGGCCACCGCCGACCCGACGCGGGCACGCAGTGCGTCGAAAATCTCCCGCTCGCGCTGTTCGATCCGTTCGCTGGCCGTGAGCACCTTCTCTTCGTACGTCTTGAGCGCTTGCGTCACGAAGCGCTCGCCAGTCGTGATGGTCTGGCGTCGCTGATAGTCGGACGGTACGAGGGGAAGGTTGCTCTTCGTGACCTCGATGTAGTAGCCGAAGACCTTGTTGAATCCGACTTTGAGTGACTGGATGCCGGTGCGTTGGCGTTCCTCGGCCTGGATGCGCGCGATGGCGTCACGGCCGCCGTCACGCAGCCCTCGAAGCTCGTCCAGCTCCGCGTCCACACCGGTCGCGATCGTTGGCTCTTCGCCCACGCCCATCGGCGCGTCTTCAACCAGCGTGCGCTGGATGTCTGCGACCAGGTCGCCACAATCGTCCCAGGCCTCGAGCAGCTCGATCAGCAGCGATGCGCCAACATGCGCGTTCCCGTTCGAGCCGCCGTTGGTGACGGATCGGCTGTCTCCGCCCACAACCTCGCGGAGTGTGGCACGAACAGCCGGTAGCCGCGAAATGGCGCCGCCAAGCCAGCCCAGCTCCCGCGGCGTGCTCCGTCCCAGGGCAGCCTTGGTGGCAAGTCGCTCGATGTCGCGCACCCCGGTGAGCGTCATTCGCAGCGACTCCCTCGCCAGCGGCGCGCGCGCAAACTCCTCGACGCCGTCGAGGCGAGCATCGATGGCTCGCCTGCTTGCCAGCGGGGCGAGAATCCACTGCCGCAGTCGCCTCGCGCCCATCGGCGTCATCGTGCGATCCAGCACGTCGATCAGCGTACCGGCTGTCTCTCGGTCGCCATGCGCTTCGCGCCGCAGCGATTCGACCAGCTCGAGGTTGCGCCGAGTCATTTCATCCAGCGGCAGCACGCCTTCGGCGCGCTCGACGATCGGATGTGCGAGCGACACACCGGCCGGTTGCAGCTCCTTGAGATAGCGGAGCAGCGCACCCGCTGCGCCTACAGCCAAGGCATCTTCGGCGCCGATGCCGAGGCCGTCGAGGCTGAGGACACCGAACTGCTTCTGGAGATCGTCGCGCGCGAGCGCTCCGTCGAACTCCCACGCTTCACGCTCGGTCACCAGCGAGTTCGTGAAGCGAATGTCGGGACGCCCCGGCGCCAGAGCACGCGCGAGCAGGATTTCGCGCGGCGCCAGGCGCGCCAGAATGGGCTCGAGCTCCGCGGACGTCACGACCGCGAGACGAAGCTCGCCAGTCGAGATGTCGGCCGCCGCGATGCCGATCGTCGCCATCGTGTCCGGATCCGATGGACGCGAGGTAGTCACCGGCGACCGTGATATCGCGCAGACATAGTTGTTTCGTGAGCCGTCGAGCAGGTCATCCGAGATCGCCGCGCCCGGAGTGACCGTCTCGATCACCTCCCGCCGCACGACGCCTTTGGCAACCTTGGGGTCCTCCACCTGTTCGCAGATCGCGACGCGGAAACCGTGTTGCACCAGGCGCCGCACGTAATCGCCAGCCGCCTTGACTGGTACGCCCGCGAGCGGCACGTCTGCGGCGCCCCCATTGTTTCGCGACGTGAGCGTCAGGCCGAGTGTGCGCGAAGCCGTCTCAGCGTCGTCGTAGAACATCTCGTAGAACTCGCCCATCCTGAAGAACAGAATCGCATCCTGGTGACGCGACTTGATCTCGCGGTATTGCTGCATGAGCGGTGTGGCGGACATGGCTACGGCGAAACGAGCGTGACGAAGCCTTCCATCCCTTGTGCCTTGAGCGTCGCGGCTGCTTTCACTGCCTCCGCGCGCGTGGCGTACTTGCCGATCCGGACGCGGAACGGCTTCACGGCGCCGTCCACTCGCGCCTCGAGACCCCGATCCATGAGCGTGCTCGCAAGGCGCGCAGCGGATTCCTGCAGGTCATACGCCGCCACCTGCACGCTGTAGAACGAGGCGCCCGCCTTCGCGGTGGACGGCGGCGCGTTGGCTGGCTTGGGCGACGTAGATGGGGCGGGCGCGGCGGGCGCGGCGGGGGAGGGCGACGGGGAGGGCGACGGGACCGCGCGTGACGGAGGAACGGGAGTTGGAGCACGACTGGCCGTGTCGCGAGTTGGGGCGCGACTTGCCGTGTCGCGACTTGGGGCGCGACTTGGGGCGCGACTTGCCGTATCGCGACTTGGCGCGACGTTGGGAGTGGGATTGCGCGATGGTGCCTCCAGCACGACGCATCGCGGCGCGTAGAATTCGAGCTGGTTGCGCAATTCGAGATTCTGCTGCGGAACCGCCTCACGTCCCATTCGTAGCGCGTCGCACCCGCGCGCCACAAGGCCCTGATCGAAAAGGAGTCGAACCAGCGACACCGCGACACGCGGACGCGCCGGATTGTTCGGAAAGGAGATGAGGAATCGCTGCAAATGGTCGCTCGCGGAGCGGCGATCGCCGCGCGCCTGCTCGAGCTGAGCCAGTTGCAGCATGGCGTCCTCCGCCCGAGGGGCAAGTGGAGCTTCCACGAGCAGGCGGCGGTAATCCCGTTCGGCATCGACCGCCGTCGGAGCGGACGCACCGCGCCAATACAATGCCTCGGCGTAGGCGGGATGGTCCGGCGGAAGCGCCTTCAGTAGCGAGTCCAGCACTTTTCGGCCTTCGGCGGTATTGTCCGCGTCGATCAGTTTCCTGGCGCGCTGAATCGCGAAATCCTGCGGCGTGCGCGGTGTCGAATCCGGCTGCTGAGCCTGGGCGACGGACATACTGCCCAGGAACGCGAGCAACAGTGCACGCGTCATCTCAGGCCGCACTCCGGGACGAGGCCCCAGCGCACATCGACAGGATCGTCGTGGCGAGTATCTGCGCGTCCGACGAAACCCGGCTCTCCTTCAGGCATAGGTCCGCCTGGAGCAGCGCGCCGAGCGCGTGGTCCAGATCGGCACGCGTCCATTTTCCGTGCGCGCGAGTCCACGCGGCGACGGCCTCTCCCCAGGACCGCCCTGTAAAATTGGAGCTGCCGGACTTGAGCAGTCCGTAGTACTCGCTGTTGAGCCGCCCCGCGGGAATCCCGCGTGTTACCATGACCGCGAGCGCGATAGTCTGGGTCGTGAGCGCCATCACGATCTGCACGGCGCTCGTCTTCGGCTGCTGGAGCACGCCCGGAATCAGCGAGAGTGCCATCGCGCTGTTGCGCATGGCAACAGCATCGAGCAACTGTCCCGGTGTTTCTTCGCGGCGTACGCCGACCACCTTTGCGACGGCGTCCTCGTCGATCGCGCGACCGGAGCAATACGCGACGAGCTTGTCGAGCTCGATGGCGAGTTGCGACAGGTCGGCGCCAACGGCGTCCTGAAGCAGTGTAACCGCACCAGGCGTGATGGTTGTACCAAGCTTGTCGGCACGCGCGACGATCCATTTTGGGACCTGCGCTCCGGTGAGTGGCGCGCAGTCCACTGCGACGGCGAGATCTGCCAAAGTCGCGTCCGGCCTGGCGTCCGCGGGGGCGGTCAGCACCACCAACAGGTCGCGAGCAGGCGAGCGAAGGTACTTCTCGAGAGCTGCGCGTGCGTCTTTCCGCAATCCGGAGACGTCACGAACGGCAACCACGCGCCGTTCCGCCATCATGGGGGGCGTGGATAGCAGCGATCCGAGTGATTCCGCGTCGAGCTCGGCGCCCTTGCGCTGGTCGAGATTGAAATCCCGTGTGCCCGGGTCGACCGCCGCGGCAATCAGCTGGCGGAGACCTTCCTCCTTGAGGAACTCATCTTCGCCGTACAGGAAGTATGCTGGCGCAAATTGCTTGTCCTGAATCGCGGCGCGGAGGGGGGAAACCCGCATGGGCCCCAATCTAGCGTTCGGTCGGCATCTCCGTGGCCACGAGATGCATCGGTGCCTGGCTCGCGGCCATGATGGCCGGCCACACCGACATCCCGGTCGGAACCGAGACCACCAGGGCCGGAGACGCGACCGTCGTCGGCTCGAACTCCGGAATGGAAGCGACGACTGGCGCCAGTCGGATCTCACTCGGCGCGGACTGTCGAACCATGTCGGTGGCGATGTACGCGACGAACGCGACGCCGGCTGCCAACGCGACGAACGCGACGTGCGACGTGCTCATTGCGCGCCTCGGCGGCGTTGCCATGTCCACTTGGCCAATGGTCCGCAAGCGCGACTCGAGCCGGGCACGGAAATCCGGCGACGGCTCGATGGTTGGGAGGCTCCTCACCAACATTAGACTGCGGCGCACGACGGTGTCATGGCGCGAGCACTTGGGACACGAACGCATATGCTGCCGCATCTCTGCTTCCTCGAATGCGGAGCATTCCAGATCGACAAAAAAGGCGTGTTTGTCCCGAAAGTCCCGACAGTCCATTCCCGGCCGTCTCCTCATCGTGCGAGTTCCGGTACCCCCTCCACGGGGGCGGGTTCCGGAGACCGGGATTATGTCGATCCCAACCGTCAAACGACAGGGATCAGATCGCTCGAACTACACGGACGGAGGTAGGTCAAATGACCCACCACCGTCCTCCTAGTCGACCCAGGGCTCGATGATCGCGGCGAATGCCGTGCGCGCACGATTCAGGCGTGACTTGACCGTGCCAAGGTTGCACGAGGTGATGTCGGCGATTTCTTCATACGACTTTCCCTCGAGCTCGCGCAGCACGAACACCTGCCGGTGATGCTCAGGCAGCTGTGCAACCGTTTGTTCCACCAGCTCGCGCAGATGACGCTTCCTGAAGAGATCGTCGGGGCGCGTCGTCGCATCCTCGAACTGCAGCGGACGCTCCTCCTCGTCCTGCGCTCCGCGCATTGTCTGGAAGAGCACCAGCGGATTCCTGGAGCGATTCCGCAGCTCGTTCTTGGCCAGATTCGACGCGATCGTGTAGACCCACGTCGAGAACTTTTTCGAACGGTCGAATCGATGCAGATGGCGATACACGCGAATGAATACTTCCTGCACCAGGTCCTCGGCGCGATCGCGATCGCCGATAGTCCTATATATGAAGTTCAACAAGCGTGTCTGATATCGCTCCACCAGCTCGGAAAACGCACGCTCCTCACCCTCCAGGAACGCGGTTACTACCGCCGAGTCATCGGCTGCCTTGAGCCGTTCGCGAATCGTGAGGCCATTCTGCTGACTGGCCGTCGTCACGCGCTTGGTCGCTAGTCTGGTCATATCTCACCCCCGTAAACCGCCCACAAGGGTTAGTGAGTCGGAGTTACCGGAACTTTGCCCGACCTACACCCTTGTAGCGTTCTCACCCGCGGAAAAAGCAGGCGGTATGCCTTGTCTGACGCCTGGTGCCGTCCGGTGTTAAGGACTTGTTTTTCAAGCACTTGCGAAATGGCGCCGTTTCAGGCCACCCCCGTGGCTGTCTACAAATGGAGACGTATAACACGCCTCTATTTAGACACACTACGGTTGCTTTCCGTACGAATCAGCGGTTCAATCGGAAACCGGCGATGTAGAGGATGGCCAGGGCAGACTTCGCGTCCATCAATTCACCCTTCTTGATCAACTCCAGGGCCTGGGAGAGGGTCACGGTTTCAAGCGACATGAACTCATCGTGCTCATGCGTGGCGTCCCCCTGCTTCAGTCCGGTCGCCATGAACGCATGGATGCGCTCGTCCGTGAAGCCGGGCGTCGTGAAAAACGTGTAGACGTGCTCGAGTCGCTCCGCGGTACAGCCCGTCTCTTCCCGAAGCTCCCGCTCGGCACAGACACGCGGGTCTTCGCCGTTGTCCAGCTTGCCGGCGGGGATCTCGTAGATGAAGCTGTCGGCGGCGTGACGAAACTGCTTGATCAGCAGCAGTTGCGGATCAGGTCCGCCAGGGTCGCTGAGAAATGGAACGACCGCGCTCGCGCCCGGGTGACGCACCATCTCGAGCTCGCCAGTGCTGCCGTCAGGAAAGCGAACCGTGTCTATGTCGACGTTGACGATGCGTCCCGTGTACGCCCGCCGACTAGAGATCTTCATCCAGCAGACCGCCGTCGGTGTCGTAGAGCGTCGCCTTCCCGAACCCGATGGCCTCGAGCGGCGCGAGTAGGCTGTCGGTGTCGCCCACGGCTAGCAGCTGGAGGGCATCTGGATTCAGATGTGATCGCGCCACTCGCAGCACATCGTCGGCTGTGACGGATCTGACGTGCTCGCGATATGTGTCGTAGAAATCATCGGGCAGCGAATACTGAACCAATGTCGCGAGCGCTCCGGCGATCGCGTCGGTCGTCTCGTAGCGGATCGGAAAAACTCCGTCGAGATAGCTCGTGGCGAGCGACAGCTCGTCCTTGTCCACCTTGCTCTCGCGGAGTCGCGCGATCTCGCTGATGGCCTCGGTCGCCGCAGGCGCCGCGACTTCCGTCTGCACTGCGGTCGAGACGACGAACGGCCCCGCCTGGCGCCGCCAGTCGATGTGCGAGAATGCCCCGTACGTGTATCCGTGCTTCTCGCGGAGATTGAGATTGATCCGCGACGAGAACAGGCCGCCGAGCACGGCGTTCATCACGACGGCGGAGTAGTAGTCGGGGTGGCTGCGCGGCAGTCCAACGTTGCCGATTCGCAGCTCGGCCTGCTGCGCCTCGGGCTTGGAAACGACGTGAAGTGCTCGAGTGGCTCGGGCCGGCGCGTCGGTCGTTGAGCAGTGCTTCGGCGCAGAGCCTTGCCAGTCGCCAAAGGTCTCCTCCGCCAGGCGCTCCGCTTCGTCACCGCTGATGTCGCCCGTGACGATGAGCGTGACACCGCCAGGACGATAGCGATTCTCATAGAACGCCAGGACATCCTCGCGCGTGATGGCCTCCACGGACACCTCGGAGCCTCCCTCGGGGCGAGCATAGCGCGAGGAGTTCTCGTAGAGGACGCGCGTGAACATTTCGTCAGCGAGGCCGCGCGGCTCCGCACGAAGCTTCAGCAGGTCCGCCAGGCGCTCCGCCTTCAGGCGCTCCACTTCGCGCTGCGGAAAGGACGGCTGCCGCAGCACCTCGCCGAGCAACTTGATCGCCGGTCCCAGCTGCTCTCGCAACGCGGTCAGCGTCATCCAGGCGGCGTCCCAGTCGGATGCCGCCTCCGCAGATGTACCCAAGCGCTCGAAGCGCTCGACGAGCTCGGCGCCGTCGCTGGCGATCGTCCCCTCGAGCAGCAGTTGCGCTGTCAGCGAGGCGAGTCCTTCGCGGCCCCGTTCGACGCAAACCTCGCCCGCGTCCACCAGCGTGATGACCGAGGCGACTGGAAGTTTGCGCACGGGCGCCACCACGAGCTGCATCCCGTTGGCAAGACGGCGTCGTTCGAAACGCGGGAACTGATACGGCCGGGGCTGGAGCGGGGCTGGACGGGCGCCCTTTGCGGGCGCGACGCCCGAGGCACGAGTCACGCGCGGACCCCCGCGTACTCGCCAGTACGTCGAACGGATCTGGCCGCTCCCTGCCGCGGGACATAGAGAAGGCTGGCGCGATTGTCCTCGCCCAGCCGCTGCGACACGAACTCGTTCACATCGGCTGCGGTCACGTCGCGGTAGCGATCCACCTGTGCGTTGATCCGCGAGGGGTCTCCAAAATACGTCGCGAACATCGAGAGCCGGTCCGCTCGTTCGCCGGCTGACTGCAAGGCCGTGGTGTATTCCGTCTCGATAAGCGTCACGGCGCGTGAGACCTCGTCCGCGGTCGCCCCATTGGAACGCAGCGTGTCTACCTCGCGCGCCACTTCCTGCTCGAGCTGATCGGCGGAGATGCCGGGCCGCGCGGTGACGTCCAGGACCATCAGGTCACTGCCTCTCGTCAAATCGTAGGTGAATGCCTGCGCCTCCGCAGCGACCTGCCGCTCGCGCACCAGCGATTTGTACAGGCGACTGCCCTTCTTCATTCCCAGGATCGCGGAGCACACGCTTGCAGCGTAGTAGTCGTCAGTCCCGAAAACCGGCGAGAGAAAGGTCAGAAACAGCCGAGGCAGCATGACGTTGTCGGGGACCACCTCGCGCTTCCACGCGCCGAACACGTTGGGCATCGTGGTGTCCGGAACGGGCGGAAAGGTCTTGCCCCCCTGAATGGGCTCGAAGTGCCGCTTTACCCAGCGACGAGCCTGAGCGGGATCAAAATCTCCCGTGATGGTCAGAACCGCGTTGGCCGGCGAGTAATACGTCTCGAAGAACTTGCCGACGTCCTCCAGGCTCGCCGAGTCGAGGTCCGCCATGGACCCGATGAGCGAATGGTGGAACGGGTGATCTGGCGGAAAGCACAGGGCCGGCAGCTTCTCCCACCATGTGCCGTACGGCTGGTTGTCCATCGACCAGCGCCGCTCGTTCTTCACGACGTCGCGCTGCGTGTCGAGTTTCTGCTGCGTCATCGCGGGCAGCAGCTTGCCCATGCGATTGGCTTCGAGCCACAGCGCCAGCTCGAGGTGGTGCGACGGAACCGTTTCGAAGTAGTTCGTGCGTTCCAGCCACGTCGAACCGTTCAACGTTCCGCCGGCGCGTTGAATCAACTCGAAGTGCTCGTTGGAGCCGACATCCTTGCTTCCCTGGAACAGCATGTGTTCGAAGAGATGCGCGAACCCGGTGCGACCGGCACGCTCGTTCGCGGAGCCGACGTGGTACCAGAGGTTCACCGCGACGATCGGCGCAGTGTGGTCTTCGGACAGCGTCACGAATAGTCCGTTAGGCAACCGAAGCGTGTCGATAGGTATCTGCATCGCTTCTAAATTGAATTGATGACCAGATCGCGGACAACGGACCGAATGATGTGCGTCGGGTGGTAACCATTTTTTTGCTCGCGGTAGCCGTGGCTCTCGGCGCCGTGGTGATCTCGACCCTTTGGCTCTGGCGAGTCCAGGAGCGCGTTGTTTTCCAGCCGCCCGCGGTCGCCGTGGTTGCCTCCGCGCCCGCGCGTCGCGTCGAGCTCGCCGCCTCGGACGGTCATCCTCTCATCGGCTATGTCGTAGCGCCGCCGTTGCCTGCGCCCGGCGACAGACCCGTCGTCCTCATGTTCCATGGCAACGCGGATCTGGCGGCATGGCAGGTCCCCTGGGCGCGCGAGCTTGCGAACCGCACGGGCGCGACGGTCTTCCTCGCCGAATACCGCGGGTATGCCGGCCTGGAGGGCCATCCCACGTACGAAAACGTGGCATCCGACGCCCAGGGGGCGTTGCAGTTCGTTCAGACCCGGCTGCATCCGTCGCGGATCGTTTTGTTCGGGCATTCGTTGGGCAGCGCCGTCGCCACGGAGCTCGCCGCGGCGATGCAGAGCGGTCCCGGCAACGACGCCGCCAGTGCGCTTGTCCTGCAGTCGCCCTTTACATCCGCCCGCGAGATGGCGGCGCGCATGCTCGTTCCACCGGTTCAGTGGCTATGGCAGAGGATCTCTCGCGTGCACTACGACACTCGCGCGCTGGTCCAGCAGCTCGACTGCCCGGTCTTCGTCTCGCACGGCACGCGCGACGTTGTGATCCCGACGCGCATGGGCCGATCGGTCTTCGCCGTGGCTCGCCATCCGGCGCGCTTGCTGATCGTCGAGGGCGCCGGTCACAACGACGTCGCCGAAATCGGTGGCGAGCAGTATTGGCAGTGGCTGGTTTCGGCGGTCCGGTCGGAAGGATCAACGCCGGTCCGAGAACTCGAAAAAGAAGGCCACAGGCGCCTTCCATGACTCGAGGAGCGTGTAACGCACGTACGCCGAGCGGTTGGACGAAATCGGGCTGGTTCTGGTGGGAGACGTCCTCGGCTTCAAGCCGAAGCGGCGCGCCAGTATCGCCAGGCGCAGCATGTGAAACGGATCGCTCACCAGGATCACCTCGCGGCTGTCCTGGCTGAGCATTGCTGCAACGTTTCGCAACGACTCGCTCGTCGAGCGGCTGCGCGTTTCGAGCAGTATCGCCGAGTCCGGAACACCGTGTGCCAGCGCATATCGACGTTCGACGGCGGCTTCGGTTGTCGTATCCCCAACGCCGCTCCCGCCAGTGACTACGAGTACCGGCGCCAGGCCACGGCGCCACAGCTGTATGGCGTGATCCACACGCGCCCGCAGCACCGGCGACGGTTTACCGTCGTACTGCGCGGCCCCGAGCACAACGATGGCGTGTGCGGGTTTGCGTGTGTCCAAGCGCTCCCAGATCATGACGAGCGCAAGAGAGACCAGCCAGGCGATCAGCAGCACCAGGACAGCGGTCTGCGTCAGGCGCCAGCCCAGCGAAACGGACGTCCGGGGAAGGGGGGGTCGCTGCTGCATCACCGGAAAAGTTAGCGGTCGAGCATGCCGCCTTCATTCCGCCAGCGTCAACAGCGCAAGCCATAGCACGTCGAACGCGGGTCTCGGATCCCGATCGGGCTCGAGAGCGCTCGACATGGCAAGACCATCGGTGAATGCCAGCACCGTGTCCGCGATGAGCGCGCCCGGTACCCTCGGATTCAGACCCAGCCGCGCGAAGATCTGGTCGACGTGAGCTGCTGTGGCTTCACGCCTCCTGTCCAGAATTCTTCGGGTCTCGGCCCGGACGCGATCGCTGTCATACTCTGCGAGCGCCAGGAGGATTCGCAAATCACCGCCACGAAGCTCATGCTCGAGCCACGCCCAGTAGTTGTCCAGGGCGTGGCCATCGTCGTGGCCGGTGACAGCGTCCTCCGCCCGTGCCAACACGCCGAAGCCGACGTGCTCGACCAGCGCACAGAGCAGTGAGTCCTTGTCGTGAAAGTGGTAGTGCACCAGCGCCTTGCTCACGCCCGCGGCCGCCGCAACCTCTCCCATGCTCACCTGCGCCGCACCGCCCCGCTGCACGAGCGCGCGTGCGGCGTCGAGGATGCGCCAGGTTGCGGCCGGCTTTGCCTCGGTCGTCACGGCGTCAGAGCGGTGCCCGATCTCCGGGAGACGGCATGTGCACCTCGTAGCCACGTGACTGGAGCCGTGCCGAGAGCGCGTCCTGGCTGGCGGGCTCGCCGTGGACCAGCCACACCGGTGGAGTCGCACGGCTTTTCTCCCGCACGGCGTCTATCCACCGCGTGAGCTCCGCACGATCCGCGTGCGCGCTGTAGCCGTTGAGCACTTCCACGCGCGCCCGCAGGGGTACGTCGTCGCCCAGGATGCGCAAGACCGGCTGACGCTCGACGATGCGGCGGCCAAGCGTGTGTTCCGCCTGGAAGCCCGCGATGAGAATCGTGTTGCGAGGATCAGACGCGCCGTTCTTCAGGTGATGCAGGATGCGGCCCACTTCGGCCATGCCCGAGGGCGAAATGATCACCATGGGCCCACGCTGAGCGTTGAGCGCCTTCGATTCGCTCACATCGCGAGTGTAGTGCACCAGCTCGAAGCGAAAGAGATCCTGAACCGCCTGCACCAGATGTTCGCTTCGGTCGAAAATCTCGGGATGCATTCCGAACACCGACGTCGCGTCGACCGCGAGCGGGCTGTCGATGTAGATCGGGATGGCGGGAATGCGGTTCTTCCGCGTCAGGTGATGCAGGTCGTACACGATTTCCTGAGTTCGTCCCACGGCGAAGGCTGGGATCAGCACACGGCCGCCCTTCGCCGCTGTGTCGTTGACGATACCCGCCAGCCGCTCGCGCATGTCCTCGATGGGCGGATGGTCGCGATCGCCATACGTGGATTCCATGATCACCATGTCCGCACCGCCCGGCGGCTGCGGATCGCGGATGATCGGTTGATCCCAACGCCCGATGTCGCCGGAAAACACCAGACGTCGAGTCGTGCTGCCTTCCGTGCAGTCCAGGATCACCGCTGCCGAGCCGAGAATGTGGCCAGCGTCGACGAACGTCGCGCGGACACCGGGCACCACGTCGAACGTCTTCTCGTAGGGCACGCCGATCATCTGCTTCATCATGGGGGCGATGTCGTCGGTTCGATACAGCAGCTCGACCGGCTCCCGCCCGTGCTTCCGAAGAAACTCGGCGTCCTTCTCCTGGATGTGCGCCGAGTCGAGCAGCATCACGGCGCACAGGTCGCGCGTGGCGGCAGTCGCCCAGATGGTTCCCGTGTAGCCGCGGCTCGTCAGGAACGGGAGTCTGCCTGCGTGGTCGATGTGGGCGTGCGACAGGACCACGGACGAGATGCGTTCCGTCGGGAGAGGCAGGACAGCATTCTTGGCGCGGGACTCGGCACGGCGTCCCTGAAACATTCCGCAATCCAGAACGACCGTATGTTCACCGACGGTAAGGAGGTGGCAGGACCCGGTGACCTCGCGGGCGGCGCCGGAGAATGTGACGTGCACGCCGAGAACCTAGTACCTTCTCGCGCATGGACACCAGTAAGGAGTTTCCAACGCTCAAGGTGGTCAACCATCCGCTCGTGCAGCACAAGTTGACCATTCTTCGCGATCGGGCGACACCGACCAAGATCTTCAAGGAATTGGTCGAGGAGATCGCGATGCTCATGGCGTACGAGGCCACGAGCGAGATCCCGCTGGAAGACGTACGCGTGGAAACGCCGCTCGAGTCCACCGTTGGGCACCAGCTCAGTGGCAAGAAGCTCACGCTGGTTCCGATTCTCCGAGCCGGCCTGGGCATGGTGGATGGCATCTACCGGCTCGTCCCGAACGCGCGTATCGGTCACATCGGCCTGTATCGCAATCACGATACGCTCCAGCCGGTGGACTACTACTTCAAGGTCCCCAGCGACGCGTCGGAGCGCGATTTTTTCGTTCTCGATCCGATGCTGGCCACCGGCGGTAGCGCTGCCGTTGCTGTCGCGTCACTCAAGCGCGCCGGCGCCACACGAATCCGGTTTCTGTGCCTCGTGGCCGCGCCGGAGGGGGTGAGGCGCCTCACGGACGCGCATCCCGACGTCGCGATCTACTGTGCGGCGCTCGACCGGGAGCTCAACGCGCACGGGTACATCCTTCCAGGACTGGGCGACGCGGGCGATCGACTGTTCGGCACCAGATAAGGACGAGAGACGGAATGGGTGCTGGAAATGGGAATGGGCGCGTAGAAGGACTCTTCGCGCGCCCATTCCTGATACCCATTCCCATTCCGCCTTTGCTTCAGCCGAACCACTCCCGCGGACAGTCCCGCTGCTGCCGCGCCGCGTCCAGCACCCACTGCTGCGTGGTCGCGTCCACGATCTCGGCCGGCACCTTGTTGAGCCACGCGTGTGCCTGCCGCTGGTCGCCCACGCGACGCCACAACTCTCCGACGAGGTAGGTCAGCACGGCGCGCTCGTCGCGAGGCACGCCGTCGAACGTCGACAGTGCTTCCTCGAACTTCCAGGCCGCCTTGCGCCTGAAGAAACGCTCGGCTTCGACATCGCCCTCGTCGACGCAGCACCACGACGCACGCAACAGGAGGTCCGCGATGTGTCTCGATTCCATGCCCTGCCACTCCGCGACCTTCGCTGCCGCCTCGTACTTCTCGGACCCTACCACGCCGCCACTGGCGATCGCCGGCGCCAGTTCGTTCCAGACGTGCTCCTTCAGCACGGGCGAGACGTCCGACTCCTCGGTGAAATCGCGCTCCGAACCCGAGAAGCCGCAGCGGTTGCACATGTGGATCAGGTACGGCAGGGGCTGCGTTCCCGCGGCGCGCTCGTGAAAGTCGGTCCTTTTGCCGCCGAACGAGTTCGTGGACACGACGGCTTGCGAACGAAACGCCGTTTCGCAGATCGGACAGCGTAGCTCGATTTGCTGTAGCGTAGTCATCGCCTGCCTCTCCGTTACACCTCGCTGGCGGTGCTAGGAAAGGGAATTTCCGTGCCACCAACAGGTGACACGACACTCTTGTTGGAACGGTGCGAATTCCGCTATCATTCGCGCGCCTCGCGGACCATCGCGAGAGGACGCGGGCGACTGACGCGTGCGTCATTGTTTCTCTCCCGAAACCCTCTCAGAACCTCACGCGGATCGGTCGATCGAATGCTGATCAACCTGCTGCCGGATTTCTTCACAGTTCTCGACAGCACGGACCGAATCGCCGCCTATCGCAGCTACTTCGAGAGCCACCGTCGGCTGCTCGAAGCGTACTGGCACAACTACGTGATCGATCCCGACAGTCCGCACTTCGCGGATGTCGTGCGCTCGACCGTTCTCGCGGACCGAAGCGACCTGCGTGCCATGCTCGAGCGCACCGACGTTGTGTCGCTCGTGCGTGACACGGAAGCGAAGTGTCGCGAGCTCCTGCAGTCGGACGCCGACCACGACATCGTCCTCATGGTGGGCGTCGGAGCGGCGAACGCGGGAGAGCTTGTCATCGACACGCGTGGTGTTGCCTTCGTCTGTCTCGAGCATTTTACGGGCATCCCCAACGCCGACACCCAGGGACTCGGCCTGGACCCCGAGTTGATCCCCATGTGGCTGGCGCACGAGTTGGCTCACGTGGTGCGGTATACGTCACCGGAGAGCCGGAGCGAGCTGCGGCACCTGATTGCCGAGTGCGAGGGTGACTACTCGTATTGGGAAACTGGTCGTCGGGCGACCCTCCGCGAGCTGCTCGTCAACGAAGGGCTGGCGGTGCATCTCTCCCAGCAGATCAGCCCGGGCCACGCGGCGTGGGAGTACTACGGCTTCGCTCGTCGACAGTACGCCAGGGTGCGCGAGCTGGAGTCCATCATCCACCGCGTGGTTCAGGCCGATCTCGATCGCACGGGACTCGGGCTGCGGCTCCGCTATCTCTCGGGCGGCATGAGCGACGAGGCGCGCACGGTCGACCGCTATGTGCTTCCGGAGCGCTGCGGCTATTACGTGGGAGCGCGCATGGTCGAGCCGGCTGTGAATGAGCGCGGACTTGCGTGGTCGGTGCGCGCCAGCGCAACCGAACTCGCGCAGATCGCCAGCGCGACGGTGGCCAGCGCCTGACGGCCGCTCAGGCCGCCTACTTCCCGACGCAGAACGTGCCGAAGACGCGGTCGAGCACGTCTTCCACGTCCACCGACCCGATCAACTCCTCGAGCTCGCGAGTCGCTTCGCGCAGGTGAACAGCGGCGACGACCGCGGGGACGCCCCGCTCGCTCCAGGAGTCGTGGAACTCCTGGAGCTCCTGACGAGCGCGCGCGAGCGCCACCCGATGGCGTTCGCGACTGATCAGCGGAGCGTCCAGCGTCAGCATCCCCTTGGATGCGTTCAGGACGCTCGCGATCGCCTGACTCAGCGCCATGAGACCCTCACCGGTCTCCGCGCTCACGGCGATCGCGCCTTCCGTGGCGCCCTGCCGCTTGTCCGGAGCGAGCAGGTCGGACTTGGTTCGAACCTCGACGGCCGGCGCGTGTGCGACGCGCGCGACGGCGTTTCTTGCCTCATCGAGTGACGCCGGCGAGTCACCACAGACCAGCACCACGTCCGCGCGTTCGAGGTATTCGCGACTGACTTCGATGCCCAGCCGCTCGACGACTTCCTCCGTGTCGCGCAGCCCAGCGGTGTCGATCAGTCGCACGGGCCAACCGCCGAGCTCCGTCACCGCCTCGAGCGCGTCACGGGTCGTGCCGGGAATGTCGGTGACGATTGCCCGGCGCCGACGGAGCATCGCATTGAAGAGCGACGACTTGCCCACGTTGGGGGCGCCTGCGATGACCACCACTGCTCCATCGCGAATCACCTCGCCCAGCGAAGCGGTAGCGAGCATCGCATCGATCTCGGCGATCACGTTGGTCGCGGTCGACATGATGCGATCCGCCGGCACCGGACCATCGTCTTCCTCGGGAAAGTCGATGTCGTAGGCCGACAGCGCTTCCAGCGCGAGGATTCGATCGCGCAACACGACGATTCGGCGCGAGAGGCCGCCATCCAGCTGCGACAGGGCAAGCCGGTGCGCGGGGCGTGATGTGGCGTCCACCAGATCGCCAACGGCTTCCGCCTGAAGCAGGTCCATTCGTCCGTTCAGTACCGCTCTGCGCGTGAACTCGCCCGGCTCCGCCTGCCGTGCGCCCGCGCCAACGCACGCGGCAGCGATGGACGCGGACGCGATCGGTCCGCCATGACAGGTGATTTCGACCGTGTCTTCGCCGGTGAAGGAAGCAGAGGCGGCAAACGTGACGACGATCCCTTCGTCGAGCGCGTCCCCCGCAGCCTCGTGAACGCGGCACAGCACGGCTCGCCGACGTTCGATGGGCCACGGCCGTATCAGCTGGGCGCCGATCTCGAACGCGCGCGACCCGGACAATCGCACGACGGCAAGCGCGCCACGACCGGGCGGCGTCGCGATCGCGACGATCGTGTCACTCGCGCTATCGCGCGTCACGCCGCGTGAGCCACCTCGAGTGCCTGGCCCGGCTCGAGAATCCGAACGTCCCGGCCACGCGGGTGCACCTCGGTCAGGACGCGGAAGCGTCTGATCGCGTCGTGCGCGCCGACCGTGACGTGCCTGAACGTTCCCCAGTGGTACGGAATGAGGTGTCGCGCGCGCAGTCGTGCGAATAACTCGAGGGCATCCTCGCTCGTGAGATGTCCCTGCCGGAACGACGAGCGCTTCCACCACGGCGCGTATCCGATGGGCAGCAGCGCGACGTCGAGCTCGCGTGCGCGCATCCAGAGCGAACGCTCCACGAGCAGATGGGTCGTGTCGCCCAGACCCGTGTCTCCAGCGAAGAAGCAGCTCTCGTTGGAGTCCTCGAGCAGGTACATGTTCGTCGCCGCGCGCCGCCGGTCGTACCCGTAGCGATTGCCCTTGTGGCGTGCCGCCGCCGCGTGGACGTGGAGCGAGCCGAAACGAATCGTGTCGTTCGGTGCCAACGGCTCCACGTGCGGGAATCCGCGCTGATGCAGCCATCTGGCGATGACCGGCGGCGCGTACACCGGGACGGACTTCGGCAGCGTCGCGAGCGCCTCGAACGACAGGTGATCGGCGTGCGCGTGCGTGAGGAGCACCGCGTCCAGAGGTGGCAACTGCTCGATGGCGATGCCCGGTGGCGAAACCCTCGGGAGAAAGCCGCCGAGGGTGGCTTCAAAGTTGGGATCGGTCAGCAGCTTGGCGCCGCCGATCTCGATCAACAGTGTCGCGTGACCGATGTATGTGATGCGCACGCGTCACGACCCTTCATTCCTCGTGCCTTTGCCGCCGCCGCCAACCGCCTTTTTCGCCACCGGAACGGGTTGGGCGGGTTGGCTGCGCTGTTTTTCGCGGGACAGCATCCACTGTTGGGGCAATGCCGCGACGTTCTGCACCGCGTAGTACAGGTTCAGTCCCGACGCAAAGTTCCAGAACAGCGCCGTGAACATCACCGGCATCACGTAGCTCATCATCTTGCCCTGGGGCGACGGCGGCATTCCCCGCATGCCGATCCACGAGAGGATGAACATCGACACGCCCATGAACAACGGCGTGATGAAATACGGATCCCTGAGCGAAAGATCCGGCAGCCACAGGAACGACACGCCGCGGAGCTCGATCGTGTTCTGGAACACGAAATACAGCGCGTACAGAATCGGCATCGGAAGCAGCATCGGCAGACAGCCCAGGATCGGCGAGAACGGACTCATTCCGTGCGCCTGATACAGCTTGAGCATCGCGTCCCGCTGCTTCTCCGGATCATTGCGATACTTCTTCTGAAGCTCGGCCATCTCCGGCTGGATCCGCTGCAACTTCATGCTCGAGCGCATGGCGCTCTGGTTCATGGGCCACAGGAGAATCCTTACCGCCACCGCGAAGATGACGAGCACCCACCCGTAGCCAACGCTCAAGGTGTTGTGCAGCCAGAGCAGCAGGCGCATGACGATCGTCGCGAAGGGTTGCACCAGTCCGTGCAGCCATCCGCCATACGGATTCACGTTCTCCAGATCGGGCGCTGCCCGGCGCAGGTGATCCCAGGATTGTGGTCCGGCGTACAGCTTCAACGAAAACCGGTCCGCGCTCGTCGGCAGCATTGCCGTCGCGAAGGCAGCGGTCGCCTCGGGACCCGTGCGCGGCCCGCCGCGCAACACCACGGACCGAAACGTCGAGTCGCGTCCCTCGGGGATCGCCGCAACGACGAAGTACTTGTTGCGTATTGCCACCCAGCGGAACGCGCCGGTATCGACCCGCGTCGCCAGCGTGTCCAGCTGGCGGAACGAGACGGTACTCACCTCGGAGTTCCGGACACGATACGCGACGGCGAGGTGGCGGGTGTCGTCGTTGATGTCTGCTTCATCGGATCTGATCCGCGACGGCAGCGTCACCAGCACGCGCCACGCTTGTGGCGGCTGTCCGGCGACTGTTCCAACGCTGCCGTCGACGTACGCGACGAAGCTGTCCACTGGAAAGCGATAGGTGAGCGTCACGGGAATGGACGATGAGACGCTCGTGAGCACTTGAACGATCGAACCTCCCTCCCGGCGCTGTGGGCCGGCTTTGAACGCGATCGTGTCGAGCGCGACCGTGTCGCGAGTTCCGGCGAGTCTGAGGCGAAGCAGGCGATCCGTCGGATCGACCAACGTCACCGCGGTGGCGCGCGACGCACCGGGCCGCAACGAGCGGTACTCTGGCAGGGTGACGCTCGCTGGCGTTCCGCCGGGACTCAACAGCAGAAAGGTCGCACGGTCGGTTCGCACCACCGTCGTCTCGGGACGCGCGGCTGACGCGGCGACGACGGCGGCGGCGGCGGGCCTCTGCGCCGGCAGTGGAGTCGGCGCGGGTGCCGCGACAGCCGGGGGTGGGGTGGTATCGCGTGCTGCGGGCCTGGTGGTGTCCGCAGGGACGGGACGCGGACGGCGCGGAGCCGGGAAGAGGAACGGCGTTACGACGATCACGATCGCCGTGAGCAGAAGCGCTAGAAGAGTTCGTCGGTCCATTTTTCGCGCGGCCGATTACGGGACCGGGTCGTACCCGCCCGGCCGGAACGGGTGACACCGCAATATTCGTCGCACGCTGAGCCAGGTTCCGCGAACCGCGCCGTAGCGCTCCAGCGCCTCGATCGCGTACGCAGAACAACTCGGATAGTAGCGACACGATGCCGGGAGCAGGGGACTGAGCCCGACCTGGTACGCCCGTACGGCAAAAATCAGGAGATGCTTCATGTCAGCAGCGACGCCACGCGAACGACCTCCGCGCGGAGGCTGTCGAAGCTCGCCGCATAGGTGTCTCGCTTCGCACGGAGCAGCACGTCGGACGAAGCGGCGAGCGGAATCAGGTGCTGCCTCGTCAGCTCGCGCAGGCGGCGCTTGAGTCGATTGCGCTGCACCGCGCTGAATCCAAGCTTTGGCACCACGAGGCCGACGCGCACATACCCGAGCGCGGAATCGAGCCGCTTCACGTCCAGAAGACGTCCGCCGAGGCGCTGTCCCGAGCGCAGCACGCGCTCGATGTCGCTGCTTCCCGTGATCCGTCGAGAACGCGGGAAGCCGAGCCTCAGCTCAGGCGCCGGCGTACTTGCTGGGGAGCTGAACCGTCAGGCGCTTGCGGCCCTTCTTCCGGCGACGACTCAGGACCTCACGACCCCATTTCGTCTCCATGCGCTGACGGAACCCATGTGTCTTGATCCGGCGCTTGTTACGGGGACGATAAGTCGGCTTTCCCATTCTGGCTCCAACTCGGGTTCTTGGATCGCCGCAGGCGGTCCGATGCCGCGCTTCACAGCGAATTCTCGCTGCACCACCAAATGTGATGTGCGAAGGACGGTAAACCTATCCGGATTCACGAGATAGATCAAGCAGACTGACCGTGTTGCGCTTTGCGAATCACGCGCGTAGCTTCGCCGTCCCCGCGAGTTTTCCACACCGGCAAAGAGTCGTGAACCTCACCCCACAAGAAGCCTGGACGCGGCTGCTCGATCGCGCGCGCCAGGAGTTGCCGGAACAGACATTCAAAACGTGGCTCGAGCCAACAGAGCCCCTCAAGGTCGAGGGGGATAAGCTGTTCGTTGGCGCACCAGACCGATTCGCCGCGGAGTGGAACGAATCCAAGCACGCGGAGCTGCTGAAGTCGTTGGCGCCGGTTGCACTTGGCCAGCCGATGTCGGTCGTTTTCCAGGTGAACGAGGAACGGCGGAAACGTCCGCAGATGGACCTGTTCGTGGCCGAGGCGCCTCGATCAGCTGCGGCTGATCAGACTCAGGAACGTGGCAGCAACACGCCACCATTAAGCGAGCGCTACGTATTCGACCACTTCGTGATCGGAAAGTCGAACGAGCTCGCAGCGGCAGCCGCACACGCCGTGGCGCAGGCACCTGGCAAGGTCTACAACCCCCTTTTCATCTACGGCGACACTGGCCTGGGCAAGACTCACCTGATGCAGGCCATCGCCCACGAGATCGTCCGCGCCGAACCTCGCTTCCGCATCACCTACCTCGGCACCGAGCAGTTCACCAACGAGCTCATCGCCGCGATCCAGAATCGCACGACGGGTGAGTTCCGGCGTCGGTTCCGTGAGACCGACCTCCTCCTCATCGACGACATCCATTTCCTGAAGGGCAAGGAAACCACCCAGGAAGAGTTCTTTCACACGTTCAACGCGCTCTACGAGGCGGGCCGGCAGATCGTGCTCACCAGCGACCGGCCGCCGTCCGAAATCCCCGGGCTCGAAGCCAGGCTCGTGAGTCGCTTCCAGTGGGGAATGGTGGCCGACATCGAGCCACCTGACCTGGAACACCGCATCGCAATCCTGCGCGAGAAGGCCGCGATCGATCACCTCGAGATGACGCTCCCCGATGAAGTCATTCGCTTCATCGCCGAGAACGTTCGGTCCAGCGTGCGCGAGCTGGAAGGATCGATCATTAAGCTGCTGGCGTACGCGTCCCTCAAGCATCAGGACATCACCATCGAGCTCGCACGCGACGCGCTGCGCGACAAGCTCCGCCCTCTTGCGTCCTCTGCCGCCGCGGGCCTGTCGAGCTACGTGATCCAGGATGCCGTCGCCAAGGACTGGGGCGTCACGGCCGAAGGACTTCGCTCCAAGACGCGCACGAAGAATCTCACCGTGCCGCGCCAGGTTGCCATGTTCCTGATGCGTGAAATGCTGGGGATGCAGCTGGTCGAGATCGGGGCATCATTCGGGGGCCGGGATCACTCCACCGTGATCCACAGTCTGGAACGCGCCACGGCAATGATCGCCGAGGAGCCCGCGACCGCGCAGCGGGTGTCGCGACTTCGGACCGCGCTCGATGCGCTGCGATAACCCACAGTGATCAACATGGAATCAGCATTGGACAGCGCGGAATGTCCGCCGCGCGTACCAGCGTGTGGAAGACCATCGCCGTCCACAGTTCGTACACATCGCGCGAGCCTAGCGAACTGCTTGGGCCCCATTAAGTTGTAGCGGCCATCCACATGACCACGGGCACTACTACTACTACTACATAGTTCTCTATATAAAGCATTAGTAGAACTTCCGATCGTCCTCCACATTTCTGGTGATTGTTGATGCGCTTCACGATTACTCGTGAGAAGCTGCAGGAAGGCCTCGCCGCAGTCGCCGCAACTGTTCCGGCGAAGACGACGCTGCCGGTGTTGGCCAATATCCTCGTCGAAACGACGGACAAGGGCATCCGCATCTCCGGAACCGATCTCGATATCGCGGTCAGCACCGAAGTCAGCGCAGACGTCGACGCCAACGGCGCCATCACCATCCCCGCCAAGAAGCTCACCGAGATCGCGCGTGAGTTGCCGCCGTCGCCCGTGAAGATCGCCGCGGCGGGTGAGCAGCGCGTGACGCTCGATTGCGGACGTTCGCACTTCAAGATTCTCGGTCTGCCCAAGGACGAATTCCCCAGCTTCCCCGCGGTCAAGTTCAAGGACAGCTGGCGTGTGCGTGCCGGCGATCTGCGAAAGCTGATCGATCATACGGCATTCGCGGTTTCGACCGAGGAGAGTCGACCCATCCTCAACGGCGTTCTGTGGGAGCTGCGCGCGGAGTTGATGCGGATGGTCGCGACGAACGGCCACCGGCTGGCCAAGATGGAGGTCCCCATCGCGACGGCGGGTGCGCCATCGAGTGATCTCATCGTGCCGCCGAAAGCTCTGGATCAGATTCGTCGTTTGTTCCCCGAAGACGAGGAGCTCGAGATCGCACGCGGCGATAATCACCTGGGATTCCGATCGCCGTTTACTGCGGTGTTCACACGCCTCATCGAGGGTCCGTACCCGAACTACCAGCAGGTCATTCCCAAGGACAACGACAAGGTGGCGATCGCCGACAAGTTGGCGCTCACCAGCGCGCTGAAGCGCATGTCGGTCATCGCGTCCGACCAGACGCACCGCATCCGGCTGTCGTTCAACCAGGCGCTCCTGCGCTTCAGCGTCCAGACGCCGGATCTCGGCGAAGCCACTGACGAGTTGCCCATTCGCTACAATGGCGATCCGCTCGACATCGGTTTCAACGCCAACTACCTGCTCGAAATCCTCCGCTATATCCCGTCGGAAGAAGTGAAGGTGACGCTGAAGGCTCCGGAGCGTGCGGCGACGCTCGAGCCGGAAGGATGGAGCGATGCGGCATCGTACGTGACGCTCGTGATGCCGCTGCGGCTGGTGGACTGAGCGAACGGAAAAACGCAAAAGCCGACCGGTTTCCCGGGCGGCTTTTTTGTTCGCGCGATTCCCGGCCGATAAGCCGGGTTCTGTCGGCGGCGAACCGCCGGACGGTCATTCCTCTACGAGTGCGGTCACCCGCACCCTCCAGCAGCCTACCCGCAGTGTCTTGAACGAGCCGGGCCAGCTCTCACTGCCTATTTGGCCTTTCTCCAACCGGGGTTTGCCGTGCCGACGCTGTTGCCAGCGCCGCGGTGGGCTCTTACCCCACCATTTCACCCTTGCCTGATCCCTTGCGGGCCATCGGCGGTTTGCTTTCTGCTGCACTTTCCGTCGCGTTCGAGCTTTCGCGCGTACGCGCCCAGGCGTTACCTGGCGGTCTGCCCAATGGAGCCCGGACTTTCCTCGGGATCACTCCCGCGACCGTCTGGCCGGGAACCACGCGTTTCGAAATATAACGCGAAAGCCGGCGACCTCGAGCGTGTCGCGGAGAACTCGCGTGTGGCACATCGCCGACAGCGGAAGGTTGCGACGCGCAGCGCGGTGAATTGAGACATCACGCGATGACGCCGTGCTGACCTGCGCATCGTAGAGTCGCGCGTTCACGGCGACGCCGCCTCTCGCTATCCGTAGTCGGGGACAGGCAATGTCATCAAACATTTCGCCGGCGCCGCGCGCAGCGCAAACCGCCGCGTCTTCCGAGCCGCTCACCCAGGTAACGACGGTTCTCACGCCCGCCGAGCGATTGCGTGTCGATGCCGCCGGCCATGGACTGTACCAGTCGCTGCATCGCGATTCCGTCGATGACGTCATGCGCGACGTGCGCGAGGCGCGCGCCGATGCCGTCGTCGTCAGCGTGAGCTACTGCGAGCGATCCTCAAGCGACGCCGTTGCGTCGATGGTCCGCGAGTTTCCACGTGTGCCGACGCTCGTGCTGCTCAGCGATATCGGCCCCCGCACGCCGCAGACGCTGCTCTCGTTGGGAACCAGCGGCGTGAGACGGCTGATCGACGTGCGTGATGCCGCGGGCTGGCGCATCCTGCGCAGCGCACTGACTGACGAATGCGGCAACACCGTCCAGCGGCACGCGCTGCGACAGCTGGCCGAAGACCTTCAGGGCGCCACGCCCGACTGCTGGGAGTTCTTCCGAGCGCTTTTCCTCAGTCCGCCAGGCATCTGCACGGTGCGCCGGCTCGCTCACCAACTGAACGTCGTGCCGAGCACGCTCATGAGCCGGTTCTTCCGCGCCGGTCTTCCGGCGCCCAAACGCTTTCTGGCGATGGCTCGCCTGGTGCGCGCGGCGCACTTGTTCGAGAATCACGGCTTCAGCGTGGCCAACGTCGCGAACCATCTGGAATACTCGTCGCCGCAGAGTTTCGGACGGCACGTTCGAACGCTCCTGCACGTCACGGCCGTGGAGTTCCGGCAGCGCTATGACGGTGCGGGAATGTTCGAGCGGTTTCGGCACGAGTTGGTGCTCCCGAACGCGGCGGTCCTGCGCCGCTTGTCGCCGCTCGCGCATCCGACGCGCCAGCCAGCGAGGCGATATCTCGTGACGTGATGAACGGTCGGCCGCCGTCGTCGCTGGCGGCGCAGCACAGGGCTCAGCACAGGGCTCAGCACAGGGCTCAGCCGCTCGCGATGTGCGGGATGATCTCGCTCGCCGTGGTCAGCGCGATGACTCTCATCGAGAGTGCTTCGAGCTGCTCGCGTCCGCCTTCTTCGCGGTCGACGAGCGCGAGGACACCAACCGGAGTGGCGCCCTCGCGTCGCACGGCATCCACGGCCTTGGCGGCCGAGCCGCCCGTGGTGATGACATCCTCTACGATCACCACACGATCACCCGCGCGAAGCGGTCCTTCCACTAGCTTGCCGGTGCCATGAGTCTTGGCCTCCTTGCGGACGGTGAACGCACGCACGGGCTCGGTGGTCTCCGCGCTCGTATGGCAGATGGCGTATGCGATCGGATCGGCGCCCAATGTGAGGCCCCCGACCGCGTCCACCGGCCATCCGGCGTCCCGAATGGCCTGCAATCCAAGTTTGCCAATCAGCCGCTGACCCTCGGGTGTCATTGTGGTCAGCCGAGCGTCGATGTATAACGTGGACTGTCGGCCGGACGCCAAGGTGAAGTTGCCGCGTCGCGCCGAACGTATGGCGAGCAGACGCACGAGGTCCGCGTGATCTGTCATGGATGCGGGCGCACGTTAGTGTCGCGTAACAACACCGTCAATCGCACAGTCTCTTGACTGGAATATCGCAACCCCCGGCGTCGACCCGCATCGGTCTGTTCACGCTGCTGCTCGGCGTTCTCACACTCGCGTTGTTCGCGAGCCTGTTCGTGGCGGATCGCGCGCTCCACAATGCGGGAGAGGCGGCGCTGAGACTCGATGCCCATGGCGCCGCGCTCGTGGTGGAGCGCGAGCTGCGCCTCAAAGCCGAGGCCCTTACCGAGACGTTTGGTCCGTTGCTTTCGCCGTCGCGGGCGTCGCGCGACACCACCGTGATGCCCGCCGGGTTCGACGCCGTCTGGGTCCTCGACACGACGGGAAATGTCGTCTGGCGGCAGTCCCTTGGGGCGGGCCCACGTGTGGACACCGCGACGGTTGCAGCCGCCGGCCGCGAGGTTGGCCCGGGTTGGCCTCATGTGCGGGCCGTACCCAGAGGCGCGGAGTCCGCGGCCGCTGGCGGTCTCCTTCTCACGGTGCCGTTGAGCCATCGCGGCGCAAAGCTCGGAGCCGCGGTCGGTTTCGTGGACGGCGTCCGCGTGTTGGACGTGCTGCGGGACAGCGTCGTTCCGAGGGAGTGGGTTGGGCTCGTGAGCAGCGGGCGGTCCGTCGCAAGCGCGGGCGACGACCGTCGAGCGAGTCACGCCATGGCCAACGTGCCGATCGCCGGAGACGTCATCCAGGTCGAGATTGCGCACCCGCAGACAGGACGTGGCCTGCGCCTCGCGCTCGGGATGCTCGGGATCGTCGCCCTTGGCGCATTGCTCGGCGGTCTGACCCGGGAGCGGCGCCAGGCCATTGCACTCGCGGGACGTACCACGGAGCTCGAGCGACTCTATCAGGAAGTCGCGCGCTCCAATCGCATGAAGAGCGAGTTTCTGGCCAACGTGTCACACGAGTTGCGGACGCCGTTGAACGCGATCGTGGGATTCGTCGAGATGCTGCGCGAGGGCGTCTATGGCGAGCTCACGCCGCGTCAGGCGCTGCCGGTGGATCGCATCGCGGCGTCGGCAACCCATCTGCGGCATCTCGTCGATCGGCTTCTCGATATCGCCAAGATCGCGGCGGGACGACTGGAGGTGCATCCGGAACCGCTCGTGCTGCGGCCGTTCGTGCTCAACGTCGCCAGTGAGATGGAGTCGCTCGTCAGCGAGCGTGGATTGTCGTTGTCGATCGGCGTCGGCCCATCGCTGCCACGGATCCGGACGGACCACACGCACCTGCGGCAGATTCTGATCAACCTCATTGGCAACGCCGTCAAGTACACGACGAGCGGCGGCGTCAGTGTTCGTGCGACCATGCTGGGGAATGGCGCGACATCGCCGCCGCACGCGAGCCCGGCGACGCCCGCAATACCCGCGAGCAGCGGCTCGGCGGACTCGGCGGACCTCAACATCGGTGGACCGCCCGATCCACAGAGAGTCTGGGTTGCGCTCCAGGTCAGCGATACCGGAGTTGGAATCGCCCCCGCGGATCTGCAGCGGATTTTTGACGAATTCGAGCAGGTGAACGCTGGCGCACGCACCGACTCCGTTCGTCGCGGCACCGGCCTGGGGCTCGCGATTTCCCGCCGCCTCGCCCGCCTCATCGGCGGCGACCTCACCGTGGTGAGCGAGCCCGGACGGGGTTCGGTGTTTACGGTCTGGCTCCCCGTCGAGAAGGCCGAGGAACCCGGCGGTTAGTCGGTCGGTTCGCGGCCAAATATCTTCTTGATTTTTCCGAAGAGTCCCCCGTTGGACTCCTCGGCCGGGGCCGCGATGGCCTCCTTCAGCGCGTTCGCGAACTCCACGGTGGTCGCGTACCGCTTGCCGGGATCTTTCGACAGGCCACGCATGATCACGCCTTCGACTACCGCCGGGAATCGCATGCCCGCCTTGGCGGAGTTGAGCGGAATCGGCGGTTGCGAAAGCAGCTGGGAGAACATCTCCCTCGGTGTTTTCGCGGTGAACGGCAGGCAGCCGGTGAGCAGGAAGTACGCGATCGTCGCCAGACTGTATTGGTCCGCCGCCGGCGTCACCAGCTCCCCGGAAAGCGCCTCGGGCGCGACGTACATCAGCGTGCCGACGAAGAAGCCCGCCCGCGTCAGCCGCTGCTCCGGTTCGATGTCGGTGTCCGTCGCGATGCCGAAATCCAGGAGTTTCACCGCGCCACTCCCCGAGTCGAACATGATGTTCTCGGGCTTGAGATCGCGATGTACGATCCTGACTTCATGAGCGGCGTGCACGGCGTCGGCGATTTGCGACACGATGTTGGCGACCTGGCCGGGCGGCAGCGGACCGTGTCGGCGAGCGTACTTCTCGAGCAACTCCCCGGCAGCCCATTCGATTGCCAGAAAGTGCATCCCGGGCGACGACTCGCCGATCTCGATGGTCTTCACGACGTTCGGGTGGACGACGCGCTCGCCGTATCTTGCCTCGCGCAGGAAGCGCGCGACCGCTGTCCGGTCGCTGCGGAGCTTCTCCCTCAGCACCTTGACCGCAACTAAGCCGTGCGACGGGTGCTTGGCGCGAAAAACGGCCGATGTGCCACCCTCGCCGACCTCACTCTCGAGCGTGTATCCGGATATGGTCCGCCCGACAAGATTCTCCCGTGGCACGGCGGCGAACCTAATCGCGGTACCCGGATTAGGCAAACATTCCTATAGCCACTTTTCTTGACAAAACAAAGAGGGCTCATCTATATAGGGCCCGCAAGCCTAACGACTTGCCCGCACCGTTGGGGCAGGATCGTCCCACCCAGCAGGAGGCAGCTCGAATGGCCAGAGGGAAGGTGAAGTGGTTCAATGACGCCAAAGGCTATGGCTTCATTGAACAGGAAGGCGGCGAGGATGTCTTTGTGCACTTCTCGGCGATTCAGATGGACGGATTCAAGACTCTCTCCGAAGGTCAGGAAGTCGAGTTCGAGATCCGCACCGGAGAAAAAGGGTTACACGCAGCAAACGTGACTCGGGTCTGAATCGGTTACACGCCTCCTCAGCGTCCTGTCCTCCGCCTGCCCGGCTACCGCTCGGCAGGCGGTGCTGTTTTTGTAAGAGGTGCCCGTAAGTCCACCACCGTCGCCGTCGCTGTTTCTGGTTGACGGCTATGCGCTCATCTATCGCGCGTTCTACGCGTTCATCGCGCGTCCGCTCACCACCAGCCGTGGTGAGAACACGTCGGCAGCATTTGGCGTCGTCCAGTTCCTCAACCTCCTGATGAAGAACCACCACCCCGCCTATCTCGGCTGGGTGCATGACTCGGGCACGTCGTTCCGGCACGAGACCTTTCCCGAGTACAAGGCGACGCGCGAAAAGCTTTCCGAGGATCTCCAGCAGGATTTCGATCGCGGCATGCAGCGTATTGGCGAGCTGCTCGACGCCTACCGCATCCCTGTCCTGACTGTCCCCGGATACGAGGCGGACGATGTCATCGGCACGCTCGTTCGCCAGGCGGTGGAGCGGAACACGAACGTCGTCGTCGTTTCCGCCGACAAGGATTTCCAGCAACTCGTTCGGCCCGGTGTCTGGATTCTCAACCCCGGCCGCGGCGGGCCGGCGAATGTGCAGGAGCACTGGGTTAGCACGGAGAACGCCTCCGAGCGCCTCGGAGTTCCGCCGGCGCTCGTGACCGACTTCCTCGCGCTCGTTGGCGACACGTCGGACAATATCCCGGGAGTCCGTGGCATTGGCGACAAGACGGCCGTGGAGCTCGTGAACAGCTACGGCACCGTCGAGCAGATCCTCGCGCACGCTCCGGAGATCACCAAGAAGCGTCCGCGCGAAGCGCTGCTTGCGCAGGCCGACGCCGCGCGGCTCTCCAAGGAGCTCGTCACGATCCGCGAGGACGTGGACATCACGCTGGATCTCGAGTCGCTGCGGCGGCGCGAGCCCGACAACCTTCGCCTGCGCGATCTGCTGGTGGAGCTCGAGTTCCATACCCTCGCGCGGCAGATCGATGTCCCGGCTCCGGCCGAAGCGCCGCTGCGCCCGAAGCCTGGCGAGGGCGCTTCGAAATACGTGACGGTCACAAGGCTTGAAGACGTCGCCAAGGTGATCGAGAAGGCGCGCCAGGCGCCGTACATCGCCATGAACGTGCAGACGGTGGCGGACCAGGGCGCGCCCAACGATCCGATGCGATCGTCCATCGTCGGGGTTTCGATCGCAATTGCCCCGGGCGAGGCGTACTACTTCCCGATGGCGCATCGTCGCTACGAAACGCCGCAGGCGAGCTTCGAGCTCACATCGGAGGAGGCCGCGCCGGCCAGAAAGTCGAAGGCAAAGACGGCGGAGCCGGTGAGCATTGCGGCCAGGGCGCTGGCGGCCGGAGTGCCGGATATCGCGAACCTCCCTTCGCTCGACGCGCCAGAAATGCGCCCGCTACGCGACCTGCTCGAGGACCCCGAGGTTCGCAAGACGGCGCAGAACGGAAAGGTCGATCGCCTCGTCCTGCGGCGGGCCGGCATTCAGCTCCGGGGACTCGATTTCGACACGATGATCGCGAGCTATGTGCTTGATCCGGGGCGTCGATCTCACGGTCTGGACGTCCTCGCACTCGAGTTTCTCCAGACCAAGGTGAGCACGTACGAGGATCTCTGCGGCAAGGGTCGAGCGCTTATCCCCTACGACCAGGTGCCGGTGTCGTGCGCGACCAACTACGCCGCTGAAAACGCTGACGTCGTGTTGCGCCTGCGCCAGGAGTTCGAGCCTCAGCTCGAGGCGATGGCGGCTCGACGCCTCTTCGATGACATCGAGATGCCGCTCCTGCCGGTGCTCGCCGAAATGGAGTGGAAGGGCGTGATGATCGACGTCGAGGGATTCGCACAGCTGAAGCGCCGCTTCGAGAGTGAGCGGCATCGCCTCGAAGGCGCCGTCCACGAAGCTGCCGGACAGCAATTCAACATCAACTCACCGCTTCAGCTGCGTGAGATCCTGTTCGAGAAGCTCAAGCTGCCGGTCCTCAAGAAAACGCCCAGCGGCCCGTCGACGGACGCCAGCGTGCTGCAGCAGCTCGCGGACGCGGGGCACGAGCTGCCTGTCCTGCTGATGGACTACCGCGAGGTCACCAAGCTCGAAAGCACCTACATCGACGCACTGCCGGTGCTGTTGAACCCCGAGACCGGGCGCCTCCACACGTCGTTCAACCAAACGGTGGCGGCTACCGGCAGGCTGTCATCAGAAAACCCCAATCTCCAGAACATCCCGATTCGCTCGGAGCTGGGACGGGACATTCGTCGGCTGTTCATCGCGAAGCCGGGAGCCCAGCTGCTGTCCGCCGACTATTCACAAATCGAGCTTCGGCTGCTCGCCCACCTCTCGGGGGACGAAGCCTTCGTCCAGGCGTTCCGGACCGGCGGCGACATCCACCGGCAGACCGCAGCGCTGATCTTCGACGTCAGCGTGGACGACGTGACGTCCGAGATGCGGGCCCGCGCCAAGACCATCAACTTTGCGACGATCTACGGCCAAGGCCCGCATGCGCTGTCGCAACAGCTGAAGATCACCCACGCTGAAGCGCGAGCGTTCATCGACAGGTATTTCGAACGGCTGCCGGGCGTCCGACGCTACCTGGACTCGAGCGTGGCGTTCGCGCGCGAGCACGGCTACGTCCAAACCATCTTTGGTCGCCGGCGTTACACACCCGAGCTTCGCGACCGCAACTTCAATATCCGGGCGTTCGGCGAGCGCGTCGCCGCCAACTCTCCGATCCAGGGCTCGGCCGCCGACTTGATCAAGATCGCCATGGTGCGCGTGGCGAACGCGCTTCGCACGCGACAGCTTGCGTCCGCCATGCTGCTCCAGGTTCACGACGAGCTGGTGTTCGAGGCGCCGACGAACGAAGTGGAGACACTCAGCGAATTGGTACGCACTGAAATGGAAGGCGCGGCAGAGCTGGCGGTGCCGCTGGTCGTCGACATCGGCGTCGGGCCCAACTGGCTCGACACCAAGCTCGGTTAGCGCATTGAGCACCGCGCGGGAGGATGAGTCACCGCCATACCGCGAGTTCGCATCGCGGCGGGAAGGGATGATTTTCGCCATGGACGGCGGGCTCTGGCTGCATCGCCACGTGTGGCGTGGTCGACCAATGGCGCACCTGGTCTCGACCGATCGCGACAAGTTGCTGGCGTACGGGACCAGCGTGGGCCTCCCCGCCGAACGGCTTCAGCACAAACCGCTCAAGGATCCCCGAACCGGCATTATCCGCGAGGCCTGGCACTGGGACCTCGGCGGTCCCTTTCTGCCGCCGCCGCCCTAGGACACGGCAGGCGTTCCGGGACGCCGGTCGGGAACTTTGCGCAGCAGCCACCACGACCAGGCAAACATCACCGCAATGGTTGCCACGGCGGCTCGATACGCGATCGCGGTGCCGAAGGGGCGCTCGAGTCCGTCCACGGTCAGCCCCCACACCAGCGGGCCTGCGATTGCCGCGGCGCGGGCTGACAACAGCATGAGGCTGAAGTACCTGCCTGCCTCCACGTCTGGGATGAGCGACAGCAGGACCGGACGTTCGGCAACGACCACGCCCCCGAAGTTCAACCCGACCGCCAGGCCAACCAGCCAGAACGCGTTCTTGCTCGGAGCTGCGATCATCGCGACGAGCAGGACCACCCAGACGGCGAGTGTGATGCTCAGGGTCCGCTTCGGCCCGATGCGATCCGTGATCCTGCCGTACAGGTAGCTCCCGATGACCGCGGGAATCGTGAGCACCATGAACAGTGTCGTCTCGGAGCCCTTGTCGAATCCCATGGCCTTCACGGCGTACAAGGTCATGAACCCGATGACGGTTCCGACGGCGTCCTGGTATATGAACGACGTCAGGATGAAGCGAAGCGCACCAGGGTGGCGTCGCGCGTCCTTCAAAGTGTGGAGCACGCGCTGAAAGGCGGCTCGCCATTGGATGCGCCTGGCCGTTCGGACGGGATCGTGGTCGCGGCAGAAGAGTATCAGCGGCAGCGTGAACAGCAGGAATAGCAGGCCCGTGGGAACGAACGTCGATACTCGGCCCGCGGACTCCGTAAACGGGATCCCGCGCAGGAACCTCAGGAGTGGTTCGCTCAGCTTGATGTCGCCGGGAAGCGCGCCGGTGAAGAACGGCACGACCAGCACCACGCCGACGATCGATCCCACGTATCCCAGGGCGACGCCGAAGCCGGAAAGTCTCCCTTGCTCGCTGGCCGGTACCAATTCCGGCATCATCGCATTGTAAAACGGCTGCGCCGCCTGGTATGCAAAGTTGGCGCAGACGAATGCCAGCAGCACCCATTTGAGCTCGGCGAACCCGGCCAGCCAGCCCGCGGGTCGCGCGCCACCGATGACTTGCTCGCCGAACAATGGGATAGTCGTCTGTCCGAACATGCCGATGGCGGCGCAGGCGATACACGACATGATTGTAAAGCCAACCACCCAGCGTTTTCGCTGCCGGCGCGCGTCGGACACCGCGCCGAGCACGGGGATCGCGAGGACGACGAGAGCACTGGTGGCCGCGTTTGCAACCGCGTACAACGTGTTCGAGGAGCCCAGGTCGCTCACGAGCCACACCGCGAAATACAGCGTGGCCACGTTCATCGAGAAGATCGTGTTCGCGAAGTCGTAGAGCGCCCAGCTCCACCGTTCGCGGGCGGGAGCGCGGGTGACGACTCGCGCCTCCCCTGTGCGATCGTATCGAACCGCGTCGTGCGCCACGTGTGTCATGAATTTGATTGACGTGATTGCCCTGGAACCCAAATTATGCTCCATGAGCCGCCAACGCGTGGTTCAGGCGACCCTTCTCGCGAGCGCGCTCGCGGTCGCGTGTGAGCGCGCAGCCCCTCCAAGGGGCGAGACCGGCGTGGAGACGACCCGTGCGCCCGTTCTCGCTCCGACGGCGACCGGCACGTGGGCGCCAGAGCTCGGCCAGGTGCTCGTCGTTCCGACGGACAGCGAGAACACGGCGGCGGTGGTCTATCCGGCGGAGCTCAGCGCACGCATGGTGACAGCTGCCCCGATGACCCTCGTTAACGCGGCCGGAGACACGACGAGCGTACAGGTGGCAGCAGTGGATTCGCAGCAGTGCGGTGACGCGCCCGTCGTGCGCCTGGCCGGAAGCGACACCGCATCATGGTCGGTGGGCCTTCTTGGTCGGTCGGGAGCGCTGCTGCGGATGGACTCGATCGAGGCGTTGCCCACGGCGGACTCTGCCAGGCTTGCCGTGGAGCTGGTGCGGATGGCATCGGCGCTCAAGACAGAACGCGAATCTCGCTTCAGTGGCCTGCCGTTCGCCGTCATCGGCGCACACCTGTTCCAGGCTGCCGGACGTAGGGTCGTGGTTGCACATCTCGCGCGGCGCGTCAACATCGAAGCCTCGCCGCTCGAGGAGCGCACCCTCATCATCGCCGAGCGCCCGAGCAATGCGGCTGCCGATGAGCCGTATTCGCTGGCATACAGCCGCCGTTCCGAGGGGACCGAAGACACCGCCGAACATTTCGACGTGCTGGCCGCCGTGCAGGGACAACAATCGGTGCTACTCCTGCTGGCGCGGGACCAGCAGGCGCTGACGGACTACGAAGTGCTCGAGCGCGCGAATGGCCAGTGGCGGTCCCGCTGGTCTCGCAAGCTCGCCTGTTGACCCTCAGTCATCGGGGAGCGAGCGGCCCAGCATTGCCGGCGCGTAGGAAAAGTGCTGGCCCTGGCTGACGCCACGGCGTCGCGCCGCGAGTGCCACCAGCGTGAGCACATAGGGGATCATGAGGACCAGCTCGTAGCGGATTCCCCAACCCATCGCCTGGACGACGTACTGCAAGGCCATCGCAGCACCGAAGATCAGACTCGCGAGCGCAACGCCGACAGGCTGCCACCGCCCCAACGCCACGATGGCGATCGCAAGGAATCCTCGACCCGCCGACATCCCCTCCGCGAACGTCCCAGCCTGCGCGAGGACCAGTGATCCGCCAGCCAGCCCACCGAGCGCCGAGCCGACGATGACGGCTCCAGCCTGAACTGCGACAACCTGCACGCCAGCCGCCTTCGCGGCGGACGGCGAGTCGCCCACAGCGCGCAAGGCGAGCCCGCCCTGCGTGCGTTGCGACCACCACCACAGGGCGGGCACCAGCGCGAAGGCGAAGTACGTGATCGCTGGCTGAGCGAACAGCGCCGGCCCGACGACCGGGATTCGAGAGAGCAGTGGAATCGCCGTGACGGGCTCCGTGGTGACGAGCGGAGCAGACGCCTCACGCAGGCGAAACAACGTGCCGGTCAGCCCGAGCGCCAACATCGTGAGACCCGCACCGACAATGATCTGGTCACGGCGCATGACGACGGCGAAGAACGCCATGGTGATCCCAACGGCGAGGCCTGCGAAGATGGCGGATGTATATCCCGCGATCGGGATACCACCGGTCGCGAACGCCGCGTACGCGCCGGCGATGATGCATCCCTCGAGGCCGATGTTGATCACTCCCGCGCGCTCCGAGATGCTCTCGCCAGCCGCCGCAATGAGCAGAGGCGTCGCGGTCCGGACGGCGGCCTCGAGAAAGGGCGAGACGTCCGTCATGCCGCACCACTCGTTCGCGGTCCCCTGGTCGCCCGCCACGAGATCCCGAACCGGCCGCTGGCGGCTACGACGGCAAGAATCGCGAGGGCCTCGAGCACGGACGCCACAACGGACGGAACGCCGGCGTCCCGCTGCATGCCCAGCGCGCCGGTCTCGAGCGTCGCGAAGAGCAGGGCCGTCGCAAGCACGCCAAGCGGATGCAGACGCGCGAGTATCGCCACGGCGATTGCCGAGAACCCGTAACCCGGCGACAGGTTCTCGTAGAGGGCGTACGTCACGCCAGTCACCTCGACGCCACCCGCCAGGCCCGCCAGCGCTCCGCTCGCAACAAGCGCTGCTGCCGTTACCCGTTCGACGTCCACGCGGCCGCTGGCGCGCGCGGCGCTTGGCGACGCACCCACTGCGCGCAATCGAAAACCAGCCGCCATCCGTGTCAGAACGAGCCATGCACACACTGCCACGACGATCCCGATAAAGATCCCCGCGTGGAGTCGCGTTCCGGTCCAGAGGCGGGAAAGGCGGGCGGACTCCGCGATCAGCGACGTCTGGGGATATATCCGCGTCGGCTCCTGCAGAGGACCACGAACGAGATACGACACCAGGTTCACGGCGACGAAGTTCAGCATGATCGTGCTGATCACTTCCAACACGCCGAATCTCGCGCGCAGCACCGCGGCGATCGCTGCCCACGCCGCGCCGGCGACGGCGCTCGCACAGAGCGCAATGATCACTCCCGCGACGCCGCCGCCCCAATGCAAGCCGACGACCGTCGACGCGACGGCGCCGAGGAGCAGCTGTCCCTCACCGCCGATGTTGAACACCCCGGCGCGAAACGCCAGGGCGACGCCGACGCCAACGAGGATGAGCGGTACCGCGCGCACGAGCGTGCCGGAAAACAGCGCACTGCTGGTGCCGAGGGATCCGCGCCAGAACGCCTCGAGTGCGCTCGCGACGTCCGCGAGAAGCATGACGGGCACGCTTACGCGGCGCCGAGCATGGCGCGACCGACCGCGGAGCGTTCTGGCTGCACCTCGCGCACGGAACCGTGAAACACGACGAGCACGCGCGTCGCGAGGGAGAGAATCTCGTCGAGATCGGTCGAGTGAATCAGCACGGCGGCACCACCGGCAGCCGCTCCGCGCAGTTGCGTGTGGACGAAGGCCGTGGCCTTGAGGTCCAACCCCCGAGTCGGATTGTCTGCGACGACGAGGTCGACTTCGCGTTCCAGTTCACGCGCGACGACAAGTCGCTGCTGGTTACCGCCAGAGAGCGCCTTTGCCGGCGTCTTTGGCGACGGCGCGACGATCCCGAAGCGCCGCAGCAGCTCGGACGTGAGCGCCGCGAGCGAGGACCACGGCATGACGCCGCGACGCCCCCCGAGGCCGCGCAAAGCGACATTCTCTACCAACGAAAAGTCCGGGATCAGTCCGTCGCGCGCGCGATCGGCCGGTATCTGCGCGATGCGATTGGGAGTTCGCAACTGGCCGGCGGTGATTGGCAGCAGCCCCGCGAGGGCCAGCAGCAGTTCTCTGTGGCCCGAGCCCTCGACCGCAGCCACGCCGACAATCTCGTGTCTCCGCACGACGAACGACGCGCCTCGAAGCACGGGTACCCGACGCGATATCGTCACGTCTCTGGCCTCCACGATCACCGCGCCTTCGGAGGACGCAGCCGGCACCGGCTGGTCCGAGGATCGTTCAGACGCACCGTCCGCCGCAGTGTCCGCAAAGATCGCTGCGGCCAGTTCCTGTGCCGACGTGTCCTTCGCGGGTCCGGCGCGCGTGACCTGGCCGCGTCGCAGGACTGTCACGTCGTCAGCCACGGCAAGCGCTTCCCGCAGTTTGTGCGTCACGAGAACGGCGCTGCCACCGTTCGACGCAAAGTTGCGAATCCATTGCAGGAGGTCATCAACTTCGCTCGGAGCCAGCAGCGCGGTTGGTTCGTCGAGGATGATCAGGCGAGCGCCACGGCTCAGTGCCTTGAGGATCTCGAGACGCTGCTGCTCCACGATGCTCAGGTCCTGCGTGCGCGACACGGCGGGAACGCGAAGGCCAAACTCGGCGCTCACCGCGTCGAGACGTTCCGCCGCCGCGGCGGGATTGAACAAGCCGCGCCGACCAAGGACCAGGTTCTCGGCCGCCGACAAGTTCGGCGCGAGCGACAGCTGCTGCTGCACCATGCCGACGCCCGCCCGCACAGCGCCACGAACCGAATGCGAAGATGCAGGTGTGCCGAAGAGCCGCACTTCGCCGCGATCGGCTGGTACCAGACCGTACGCAATGCGCATCAGCGTCGTCTTGCCTGCACCGTTCTCGCCCAACAAGGCGTGAACACTGCCTTGCGCGACGTTCAGGTCGACGCCAGCCAGCGCGACCACATCGCCAAAGCGCTTCTCGATGCCGCGGAGCTCCAGTGCGGGCCCACCGTCCGTCCGCGCGCTCACAACCCCGTTGGTACGTTCACGAACACTGACGTCAGCCGGAACTGCTCGGCGAGATGGGTCGCCAGAGCACGCACGCCGAGCGTCTCGGTGGCATAGTGCCCGCCATAGACCACGACCAATTCGTGCTCGATGGCTTCGACGGCGCTATGGTGCGTGCCTTCGCCGACGATGAGCGTATCCACGGAACGTTCGCGCGCCTCAGCGAGAACATCCGGTGAGGCGCCGGCGCCGGTGATGATTGCCCAACGCCGCGTCCTTCGCCCAGGAGAGAATGGAGTTGCGACGGCGTTTGTGTCGAAGGCGGCGGAGAATGCGCGCACGCGGTTCACCAGTTCCGCCGTGTCGACGTCGCTCGTGCCCTGAACCCCGATCTCCACGTCGCGATAGCGACCAAACGTCCCGCTGCTGGTCAAACCGAGGGCTTTTGCGAGCAGCGCATTGTTGCCGAACGTCGGATGAAGATCCAATGGGATGTGCGTCGAATACACGGCCAGGTCTCCTGCGATGGCCGCCTTTACCCGGTCATACGCTCTGCCGGTCAGCGCCTGTGCGCCGCGCCAGAACATGCCGTGGTGCACGACGAGGAGATTCGCCTGCTCCCGGACTGCGGCGGTGACCGTCTGGAGTGAAAAATCGACGGCGGCGGCGACCCGCGTGACGCGCCCGCTGTTGGCCAGCTGTAATCCGTTGAGCGCTGCGTCCGAGTCGGGAACTTCGTGGGTCCGAAGCTCGGCGTCGAGATAGCGAACCAACTGGTCGAGGTCCGCCACTTATCGTGCGCTGGCTGCCGAGAAGGTGCCCGCCTGGATCTGCCTCCACACGGAATCGACCCGTGACAACGCAGTCTGCGGAATGCGATCCCGGAGCGCCGGATTCACGACGAAACGAACGACCTGGCTCTTGGCGTCGAAGGTGACGACACGGGGGCGAAACGTCCCGGCTTTCACCTCGCGCGCAAGCTCGAGGAACGCGCGCGGCAAGTCGATGACGACGCTGCCCAGGGTCACCTGCGGCGCGACGCCATTCTGGTCCGAGTTCGAACCGATCACGTACACGCCCTGGCGCTCCTGCGCGGCGCGGAAGACTCCGAGACCGGCGGCGTCCGCATTCTGGAAGATCACATCGGCGCCGCGCGCAATCTGCGCCAGCGCTTGCTCCTTGCCGGCGCTGACGTCGTCCCAGTTGCCGATGTACGCCGTAAGCACGCGCGCTCGCGGATTCACGTGTGTCACGCCCTGCTCGAACGCGGCGAAGCTTTCCTTCACTGGCGGAAGCTCGGTTCCGCCGATGACGCCGACCGTTCCGGATCGACTCATCGCGCCAGCCAGGATTCCCGCGAGATACGAGGCGTCCGCAAAACTGAACGACATGCCGGCGAGGTTTGCGCCGGCGGTATTGCCACTGGTTGTCACGTAGATCGTTGCCGGAAACTGTGGCGCTACGCGGCGCGCGGCATCCTGGAATTCGAAACCATGACCGAACACCAGGTTGAAGTGCCGCGCGCCGTACTCGCGGAAGTTCTCCTCGAAGTCAGCCGGCGTCTTGGTTTGGACATGACTCACCTCGGCGCCAAGGCTGTCGCGGATGCGCATGAGCCCTTGATAGGCGCCGCCGTTCCACGACTGGTCGGAAATCGGCCCCGGAGTTAGTAGCGCAACGCGAAAAATTCCCCCAGTCGCGGAATCACTGCGTTTCGCCTCTCGTCGCTCGCCGCTGCAGCCGGCGAGCAGCGCCACAGCGACCACCACAGACCAGCGACGAACAATGCTCATATGCGCTCGCGATTGGGTCCAAGCACCAGATCGAGCACTCGCTCGAGGTCGTCGGCGGAATAGAACGCGATGTCGATGGTGCCCTTTTCTGGCGCCGTGAGACGGATCTTGACGTCGGTCTGCAGCCGGCGTCTTAGCTCATCCTCCAATCGCCGCAGCACCGGCGACCCCTGAGGCGTGTCGTCCGACGACGGCTTGGGCCGGCGTGGTAACGGGGGCTCCACCATCTCGCGCACACGACGCTCGACCTCACGGACGCTCAGCTCGTGCGCCACAGCCTCGTTGGCCAGAGCGAATGCCCGACGCTCGTCCTCGAGTGCGACCAGGGCGCGCGCGTGTCCGGCGCTCAGGCGCCCCTTCTCCACGAACTCGAGCACCGCCGGCGGCAGCTGCAGGATTCGCAGGAGGGACGTGATCGACGTGCGGTCCTTGCCAATCGCCTCGGCGATCTGCGCATGGGTGAACCCGAATTCTTCGGAAAGGCGTCGATATCCCCGTGCCTCCTCGACCGCGTTGAGATCGGCGCGTTGGAGATTCTCGACGAGCGCCAGAGTCAGGAGCGTCCTGTCGTCGACGTCCCGAATAACCGCCGGGATGTCGGCCCAGCCGAGGCGCGTGGCGGCGCGAAGCCGCCGCTCGCCGGAGATCAGCTCGAACCCCACCGCTGAGCGTCTTACCGTGATGGGCTGGAGCAGACCGTTTGCCTTCAGCGAGGACTGGAGCTCGGCGAGCTCGTCCTCGTCGAATTCGCGCCGGGGCTGGTACGGATTCGGTCGGATGCTCGAAATAGCGAGGCGCTGGTAGTCGCTGGCTGGGGCAGTTGAAGCCGCTCCGGCCGGTGGCGATACGGTCGTGATTGCGGCACCTGGAATCAGCGCTTCGAGTCCGCGGCCGAGGCGGCGTGGTCTTTCCATGGTCATTCGGCTGCCTCCGCCGGAACGGCGCGACGGGAACTGGCGCTGCCAACGCGGCCCATCAACTCCTCGGCGACTTTGACATATGCCTGCGCGCCGACCGAGGCGACGTCATACAGGATGATTGGTTTGCCGAAACTTGGCGCCTCGGCCAGCCGCACGTTCCTTGGAATGACGGTCTCGAAGACACCGGCCCCGAAGTAGTCCCGAGCGTCGGCGGCAACCTGGCGAGACAGGTTCAATCGGGCGTCGTACATGGTGAGTAGTACGCCGTCGATCACCAGCCCCTCGTTCACGCTGCGCTGGACCAGGTGGACCGTGTTGAGCAGCTGCGAGATGCCTTCGAGCGCGTAGTACTCGCACTGCAGCGGTATCAGAAGGGCGTCCGCGGCAGCCAGCATGTTCAGGGTGATCAACCCGAGGGACGGCGGACAGTCGATCAGGATGTAGCGATAGTCGTCGCGCACCTGGGCAAGTGCTCTTCCCATGGCCCGTTCGCGGTCAGGCTTCCCGACCAGTTCCACCTCGGCCCCGGCGAGATCCGGCGTTGCTGGCAACACGTCCAGGTGGGCGAACTGAACCGAGTTGACGATTGCCTGCCTGGCAGAGCTCTCCCCGATCAGAACGTCGTAGGTGGTATGAGTGAAGCGGTCAGGTGTCAGGCCTACTCCGCTCGTAGCGTTGCCCTGCGGATCTCCATCCAGCAGGAGCGTTCGCTGTTCGGCTGCGGCGAGACTGGCAGCCAGGTTGACCGCGGTGGTGGTCTTGCCGACACCGCCCTTCTGGTTCGCGATAGCGATGATACGAGCCACTAGTGGGGCCGGGGCAGGAGTCTCTGGACTCGGTCCAGTAACCGCCGAGAGGGTTGCGGCCTCTCGAAGAATCCGGCGTACTTGGCCAGCCACGCATCGAACTGCGCGCGCTTCCAGCCGGTGGGCAAATGTTCTTGAAGCGTGGGGAGCGCCTCTTTGAGCTCGCGACCGCGGAGCATGTACGCGTAGAGGTTTCTGCCGCCATGCACGTACGGGCCAAAGATCCGGCCACCCAAGACCCGCCTCAGATGCTCAAGAGGCTCAACATCGCGCCTGTGGGCCTTCACCTCGAGCGACGGCTGCTGTCGGTCGCCCGTGAACGAGCCTTCGCTGACGATCAGGCCCATGGCGTACCCCAAATCGAAGCGATCCACGGGGCCAACCTACGAAATGTGCCACCTCAGCACAAGGTGGCACGTTTCACATTTCACGACCAAAGTCCATCGATTAGGCCGAAGCGGAATCTCTGCGGCCGCGCTGCGACGTGCAGAACCGCAGAATCTATCGATCGGCGCGCGGACCGACCGTTGAGTCCAACCTCATCTGCCAGGACCGACGAACTGCCAACGCGCGGTAACGTTTGCCCGAACTGCCTGCTCCCCCGCCTCGATCGGCACGGCTTCCGCAGCAACCGCCGCCGTCTTCGCGAGCATCATGGGCCTCGGCGGCGGGATGAAGACGTCGGCCGCCACGAGCTCGATCAGCGGACCGAGAGACCCGCCGGCCGCCTTGGCCATCGCTTCCGCGTCAGCCCTTGCTTTGCCAACAGCCGAGGCGAGTGCAACGCGGCGCGCTGAGTCCGGGGACGCTATCCCGAAGGCCAAAGAGTTGATCTGGTTCGCGCCGGCGGCAAGGGCGGCATCGATCACCGGCCCCACTTGATCGATGCGCCGCAATTCGACAGTCACGTCGTTCGACACTAGATAGCTGGTCACCCGAGGCGTCCCGCCCTCACGGTCGTACCGGGTCTCGGGAATGACGTTGAAGTTCATCGTCGTGATTTGTTCTGCCGGAACGCCGCGCGCCTTGATGGCGTCGATTACGGCCCGCTGCTTCCTCGAGTTCTGCTGCGCCGCGTCGGCCGCCGTCGCCGCTCGCGTCTGCACGCCGATCGTGATTGTCGCGCGGTCCGGCGCGATCCTGACCTCTCCCTGGGCGCTGGTCACGATCTGGGGCACCGCCGGCCGTACCAGCTCCTGCGCCTGCACGGACCCGAGCCCACCGAGCACTACGACCAGCGTAATCCCTGCGGCCAACATGTGTCGCATCAGGTCATCCTCGGAGAATTAGTTACATTCTGCTACTAAACATCGCTGGCCGAATGGGTCCGTCGTCGGCGCTCGACCGCGATCACCAGGTTCTGGATGTCGGAGGCGCTGACGCCCGGCACACTCGCGGCTTGCGCCAGCGTTGCCGGTTGCAGCGCATCGAGCTTTTGTCGCGCCTCCGTCGAGAGTGAACGCAATTCGAGGTATGGCATGTCCCGCGGCAGCGCAAAGTCGCGCAACCGCCGAAGCCTCTCGGCCTGCGCGCGCTCGCGCTCGAAATAGCCGGCGTACTTCAATTCCAGCTCCGCGGTGAGGGCGGCATCCACATTCTCGACACGTATTCCCGCCGCCTCGATCAATGCGGCGAGCGAAACGTCGGGCCGCTTCGCGATCTCGGCGATACGCACGGCATGCGGTAGTGGCGTCTCACCGACGGCGACGAGAATGGGATCCGCGGCCTCCGGCGAGATGCTGGTCTGGCGGGCGATGTCGACGAGCCTCGCCTCGTGCTCGAGACGAACATCGGCAACGGCGAGCTCGGCGGAAGACAACAGGCCTGCGGCGCGCGCCACCGCCGCCAACCGGCCAAGCGCGTTGTCCTGGCGCACGGTAAGACGGAATTCGGATCGAGACGTGAACAGCCGGTACGGTTCATCGACGCCGCGCGTAACGAGATCATCGACCAACACGCCGATGAACGATTGCTCGCGTCCGAGAATCAACGGCGGAAGCTCGAGTGCCATCGCCGCTGCATTGGCGCCAGCAACGAGCCCTTGGCCCGCCGCTTCCTCGTATCCGGTCGTACCATTGATCTGGCCGGCGAAGAACAGTCCGCGCGCACTTCGAACCGCCAGCGACTCGTCGAGCTGCGTCGGGACGTAATAGTCGTACTCGATCGCGTAGCCGGCTCGCGTCATCTCGACCTGCTCCAGCCCAGGCACGCTCTTCAACATGTCGAGCTGAACGTCCACCGGCAGCGACGTGGAAAGTCCGTTGACGTACAACTCCGTCGTGTCGTGCCCTTCGGGCTCGAGAAAGAGCTGGTGTCGCTCGGCCTGTGGAAACTTCACGATCTTGTCCTCGACCGATGGGCAGTACCGCGGACCGCGAGATCCGATCGCGCCACCATACATCGCCGACTTCTCGAGGTTCTCCGTGATCACGCGCTTGGTCTCTTCACTCGTATGCGTGATCCAGCACGGCAGTTGCTCCGGATGCCGCGTTGTCTCGCCCTGGCGTCGCGGCTCTCGCCAGAAGTGAGACCAGGAGTAGTTGAACTGCTCGATCTCGCTGTCCTGACGCTGCAACGCGCTGTAGTCGACCGTCCGACCGTCGATTCGCGGCGGCGTGCCGGTCTTGAACCGGGAGACGCGCAAGCCGATTTGCTCCAGCTGTTCGGCGAGATGGGTCGACGCCGACTCCCCTGCACGGCCTCCCGCGACCTTGGTCTGGGTGCCTATGTGGATTCGGCCTCGCAGAAATGTTCCTGTCGTGACAACCACGGCCCGGGCGCCAAATCGCCTTCCCTCGAGCGTCTCCACGCCAAGCACCGTCGAATCGTCAGCCAGCAGCAGTCGGGCGACCGTCCCTTGGACGGTTCGCAGCGACTTGTGCTCCTCCAACAGGCGCCGGACAGCTCGGCGATACAGCCCCCTGTCGCATTGCGCACGCGGTGCCCAAACCGCGGGACCCTTGCTGCGGTTCAGCATCCGGAACTGGAGGCATGCGAGATCCGTCGCCCGCGCCATGATGCCGCCGAGAGCATCCACCTCCTTCACCACCGTACCCTTCGCGACACCGCCAATTGCGGGGTTGCACGACATGTGTCCGATAGTGTCGAGCGCGCTTGTCACGATCGCGACACGCGCGCCGCGTCGCGCGGCGGCGACCGCCGCCTCTGTGCCGGCGTGGCCGGCACCGATGACAATGACGTCGAAGGACGCTTCCAACGAGCTGCTCATGCCAAAAGCTATCTCCACCTATCTTGAGGGTGCTGATGCCAGTGCGAGTACACGCGGGTGCACCCACGTTGTTCATCCGGAAGTCCGCTTATGAGCGGACCGGGCTCGTACGCGCCGCCGTCGACGAACGCCTCGGCCTGACGAGCGACGAGTTTCACGTCGAAGGCGACCTCGTCGTCGTCGGGCCGATCTATGATGACAGCGGTCTTGCCGCGTTGCTGGAAGAGTTCGAGCGTCTCGGGTTGGTCTATTACGACGACTTCTTCGAGCTCAGCGGCAACTGGCCCGATTGGCTTGTCGTGCTGGCCGGATCCGCTGGCGCGCCGGGCCTCAACAGCCCCTCCCAGCCGCAGCGATAGCACCAACTCGTCCGGAACCATGGAAGCAGGAGGTTCCACGCGGGCTCTTTGACGCGCAGCGTGGGCTCGTCACACATCGGGCACCGGTCGCTGGCCGGAAGCAGGAAATAGAAGACGATCGTCGCCGCGATCCCCCGCAGCACGAAGAAACCCAGGAACACCACGGCAAAGATGACTATGTCCGACATACCGCCCGCCCGCGCCCGCTAGAGCCGCTGTTCCACCACTGCCCAAGGTTCGACGTACGCGACTTCACCATCAACGTGCTCGATCACGACCTCGCGATCCGCACGACCTAACTCCTCATCCCAATCGCCTGGCATCCAGCGCGCGCGAAGCTCGTACCGCTTTCCATCAAACTCAAACGCTATTCTGCCCCTCGATGTTCCATTGCGTTGCCCCTCGATCGCCTCGATGATCCGAGCGACATGTCCCTGGAACCGGTACCGGGGATCATCTTCGGGGTCCGTCGACGGTATTGCGGCCGACCGTTGGACAAGCCACCAGGCGGCTGCCGCGGCTACCAGGCCTATGGCGAAAACCATCGTGAGCCACGTGCCCGTCACCGTCGAGCGCGCATAGAACATTGCGCCGGACGCGACGAGGAACGCTGCGAGCGACAACGGCCATCGTCGGGAGCGCAGCTCATCGCCCGTTCGCCGTTGAACTCCGAAGAACATGACGCGGACCGCCAACAACAGTCCGCCGAAAAACGCGACTATCGCGATGAGCTTCAATGACGTTGGCTCCAGTTGGTGCAACACGTCCGGCGCAAGCAGCGCAAGAGCCTGCACGATCCAGGCTGGCCTCACGCAATCGTAATAGCTCCGCTACCTGGGCTCCACCATTTCCTCGAAGTAGCGAAAGGCACGCCACTCGGCGTAGTAGAATGGCCGCCAGGGCCACCGGCCCGCGACGAACCCTACGTGACCACCTCCGCGATGAAACTCCGCGGTCAGGCTCGGGTTTCCATCGACTATGCGCTGGACGCGCTCGAGGACATCAGGGGGAAGAAACGGATCATCCCGCGAAGACAACAGCAGCGTGGGAATCCTGATCTGCGCGAGATACCGCTGCGAGCTGCTCCGTTCGTAGTAGTCTCGCGCGTTGGCAAACCCGTGCACCGGGCCAGTAACCACCTCGTCGAAATCGTAGACGGACCGGGCTCTCTCGAGCGCGGATCGGTCGAAGAGATCGGGGTAGCGGGTTAGTTTGGCCAGCGCCTTCTGGCGCAGCGAGCGAAGGAAGTTCGCATCGTACACACGCGCGAACCCGCGCGAGATATGCCGAGCGCCGGCCTCGAGATCGAAGGGAACCGAAATTGCGGCCGCGGCGCGAATTCGAGGGTCGACATGGTCGCCCAGCTCGCCAAGCCACTTGAGCAGCACATTCCCGCCCAGCGAAACACCAAGGAGAAACCACGCGCTGTTCGGCCACCGCGCAGCGAGCCGATCGAACACAAAGGCTGGGTCACCCGTTTCACCAGAGTGATAGAATCGACGCGCAACGTTGGGTTGAGTGCCACAACCGCGAAACACCATCAGCGATGCGCCCCATCCGCGCGTGCTGGCCTGGTGGAATGCGCCGGCCACGTAGTGCGACCGCGATGAGCCTTCCAGCCCATGCAGAAAGAGCACGCGCGGAGCGTTTGGAGCGGCGGTGACATGGTGAACTTCGACTGTGTCGCCGTCGGGCGTCGTGAGGTATTCGACGGACGTCGCTACCGGCACCGGCCGCCGTGCGAAACGCCCCCAAAGCGTTTGCGCGTGCCCGCCGCGTAGCCACCACGCCGGGCGGTATCTATACTCGCGGATGGTTGAACGATGCGGCATCTGAATAGCGCGAGACGGTCATGGAAGTTCAGATCTTCGGGGTAAAAAAGAGCGTGGACACCCGCAAGGCACTCCGATTCTTCGCGGAGCGCCGGGTGCGCACCCACTTCGTCGATCTTGTCGAGCGCGCGATGTCCGAAGGCGAGCTCCAGAGGTTCATCCAGCGCTTTGGCATCGAGGCGCTCGTGGATCGAGACTCGCGGCGATACGAAGAGCTGGGGCTGAGACACTCGAATGTGTCCGCCGGTCGCTGGGTCGATCGCTTGCTCGCCGAACCGTCCCTTCTTCGCATGCCACTTGTGCGACGACTCGGGCAGCCACCGGACATGACGGTGGGGCTAGCAGAAGAAACCTGGAAATCGTGGACTAAGTAGCGACATCAACATCACATCAATCAGACAGCATGGCGCTAAAATTCGCCAATGAAGCCAATTTCCGGCTCTAGGTGAACGTTGAACTTGTCATGCACGGACTCCTGCGCCAAACTGATCAGCGCGCGGACGTCCTTCGCTGTCGCCTTCCCAAGATTGACCAGGATGTTGGCGTGGATGTACGAGATTTGTGCGTCACCGATCCTGTGCCCTTTCAGGCCGCACTGGTCGACGAGCCTTCCGGCGCCGACGCCTTCGATCTTCTTGAAAATCGATCCAGCGCTTGGGTGCCAGTCGAGCCAGGGATGCTTGCCGCCACGCCAACTCAGATTCTCCTGCAGAATGCGCTGCATCTCGTCCTGAGCGCCGCGCGCGAGCCGGAACGTCACCGCTAGCACGACGTCTCTTCGGTGATGAAAGACGGTATCGTCGTAGCCGAATTGCACGTAGTCGCCCCCGACGGTCTTGCGTGCTCCCTCTTCGCTCAGGATCTCGCACGAATCGAAAACCTCGGCGATGAACATCGTGCGCTCGCGCTTCGGCGCCGGCGACAGGAAGTGCAGGTTCTGCCAGATCGCGCCGCCCACAGTGCTTGGAATGCCCACGTAGTGCTCGAGGCCGGACCAGCCAAGGCGGACGGACTCCTGAATCAAGTCCTTCATCACCGCACCACTCTCAGTCCATAACAGGCCGTCGCGCGAGAATTCGTGATGCGCGGCCGCATTACGAATCACGAGGCCGCGAAACCCGCGATCGCCGATCAGGATATTGGCGCCCAGCCCCAGCACGAAATGTGGGAGCTCCAGTTTGCGGGCCGTGGTCACCGCCGTCGCTAACTCGTCTGCCGACGTGGCTTCGTAGAACAGGTCCGCCGGCCCGCCGATCTTGAAGGTGGTGTATGGAGCAAGCGTGACGTCGCGGCGCAACTTTTCCCGGCCGAGAGTCCGCTCGAGGTTCGACATCGATGAAAGCGCGGAAGTCATGGTGGTCAGAAAGGAACACGCGCGATGTCGCTGCCGCCACGACGCAGGGCGCTCGATTGGCGCACACATTGCTCGGCGATCTGCGCGTTGCGGCTAGTCACGCTTGTGAATAAATTCACAATCGTGTTTGTTCCTGCAGCTCTCTGAAGTGAACTCTCTGGCAATTCATCGGAGGCCTCTGGCAATGCGGTTCAACGGACTGGCGCTCGTGGCGGCGTTCGCCGCAATGAGTGCGTGCGGTGGCGGTGGCGAGAAGGCAAGAACGGATACGGGTGCAGCCGCGCCGGCTGCCGGCGCCACGACGGCCGCCGCACCTGCTCCTGGTGCCGCAGCGGGTACGATGGCGCCGGTCACTGGGACCTGGCACGAAGTGAAGATGTTGGGCGATGAGAAAGGCTACAAATTCGATCCGGTTGACGTGGTCGTGAAGCCCGGCGATGGAGTTCGCTGGATCATGGTGTCCGGTGGCCCCCACAACGTTGCTTTCCAGGACGTTCCGGCCGCAGCTCGTGCGCAGCTCTCGGCGAACATGCCCAATCAGATCTCCGATCTCTCGAGCCCGATGCTGCTCAACCCGAACGAGAAGTACGAGATGTCGTTCGCGAATATTCCGGCGGGCAAGTACAACTACATCTGCACGCCGCACATCGCGACGGGTATGAAGGGCTCGGTCACGGTTCAGTAAGCCAGGACACAAGCAGGTCAAAAGGCGGGCGCGCTTGCGCCCGCCTTTTGCATTCATGGACCACGTGGCCACGCTAACCGCTGCCACGCCGGCGATTCCGGCGTCCGATCTCCGGCGCGCGATCTCGCGCCAGACCTGGCTGGCGAACCGAGCGCGCAACGCGCTCCAACGCCCGGCGTTCATCGGAGCCACGAGCGTGGCGACCTTCGTGACCGCGCTCGTATCGCTCATCGTCGTTCCGCGGACGAAGCCGCCCACCAAGATCCCGGTTATCGCCCGGCCCGACACGCTTGCCGTCATGGCGAGCGCGCAGATCGCCAACACGCGATTGGCACAGGCGGAGTCGACGTTGAACATCGCGAGACAGCGCTCCGCCGAGGTCGAGGCGCAGCGTGCGGCGGACTCGCTTGGCGCCACAATGGGACCTCGCCGCGATTCGCTGATCGTGCACGCGCGAACCCTCGAGCGACTGCTGCTCCGCGCGGAGCAAGCGCCCCTGCCTACGTCCTATCGCGCACTGGCCGACCTCCCGGAGATGCGCGACGATGCGCGTGTCAGGGCACTCGTCGATTCGCTCTCCGACATCGAGCGGGAGCGCGAGGGAATCGGCGCGGTCGGCGGTGTCGATCCGATCTTTGTCGCGCTGACATCGCGCGCGAACGACATCGGCCGCGCGATCAAGAGCATCGCGAGTGAGCGATTGCGGGTCGTGCAGACTGAGCTGACTAACGCGACGCCCACTGCGTCCACGGGCGAGGTGCCAACCATCGACACACTGGCGCCGTTGGCTGTGGTTGACTCGGCCAGTACGGCGATTCGCCTGGCGAGCGATTCGCTGGCCGTCTTGCGACACCGCTCACAGGAGCTCGATCTCGCGGAAGAGCGCGCGCGCGAGCGCGCGAGTGCCGTCGCACCGCCACTGGCGCTATTGGCATCGGCATTCGTCCTGAGCGCCGTCATCGGATTCGCCACCGCGTTCGTCGGCGAGATTCGACGTCCGCGCGTCTCCGATGCCAACGAGCTCGAACGGTTTCTCGGTGTCCGAGTGCTCTCCACCGTCGAAACGCCCATGCCATCGGCTGAACGCGGCCGCCGCGAAGCGGATCGTCTGGCGCCTCCGTACTTCGATCCTGGCGCCGAAGGATACCAACTGGCGTATCTCGGGCTCGCCACCGAGCACCCGGCGCTCTTGAGCGCCACGATAACAGGGGACGAAATGGCGGTTGCGGCCGTGGTGACGTGCAACCTGGCCGCGATCGCTGCCGAGGAAGCGCGAAGTACGCTGGTGCTGGACGCGGAAACGACCTGCAGCGCGTCGGCCGCACTGCGAGCCAGGGTCTCGCCGGGCTTGATCGACATCCTTCAGCGCGGAACGAGCTGGGCGGACGCGAGGGTGGCGGCGAGGGTCGGCCGGGAAAAGTCCGTCGATCTGGTTCCGTTCGGACTGGACGGCGCAGCACCACCCGCGAATGAGATTGCCGCGCTCTTGAGGAGAGATGCAGGCCGGCTCTCCCGGTATTATGACGCGATCTTCGTCCTTGCGCGCCCGCAGGAGGTGGCCAGCGGCCTACCGGCAACACTACCTGCCCCTGATGTTGTCTATTGCGCGCAACCGGGAATCACGCCGCTGAGGAATCTCAGGACAAATCTGCAACGCATCCGTGCCTCTGGAGGCCAGGTGCGTGGCGTCGTCCTGTGGAACGCGCCCCGCCCGCTGTTGCCGACGCCGCGCGAACTTACCTCACGGAAGCGCGCCAAACGGACGAAAGCCCGGGCTGCGGCGCCGGTCTCCTCCTGACGGACCGAGCGATTCGACTGGTGGTGACCCGCCAGGCCTCATGGGATAGCTTTGCAACGGTATGCCGACGCACGCTCAGCACGCCGCGGGTTATTCCGATCGCATCAATCACGCGTTGGCGTTCGCGGCGAAGCATCACGACCAGCAGGTTCGAAAGGGAACGCGCCTTCCCTACCTCACGCACCCGGCGAACGTAGCCATCATTCTCACGCGCTACGGATGTGACGAGACCACCGTCGTCGCCGGGATCCTGCACGATGTGATCGAGGACTGCGTGACGAAGCACTACACCGCCGACATGCTCGAGCAGCGCATTGGAGCGAAATTCGGTGCAGAGGTGCTCGACATCGTGCTCGCGGTGACTTACCGGACGACAGGCGAGGACGGCGACGAGTTCTCGCCGGAAGAGAAGCGAGCGGACTACCTGGAACGGCTGGCGGCGGCGAGCGATCGAGCGCGTTGGGTGTGCGCCGCCGACAAACTGCATAACGCCAACACGCTCCTGTCCGACCTTCAGCGAACGATCGAGCCAGACAGCGTCTGGGCCAGGTTCAAGCTGGGCAAGGAAGGAACGATTCGCTGGTACCGGTCAGTCTATGACCGCCTGGCCGCTCTGGACTTTCATGCTCCGATCATGGCTGAATTGGAGCAGACCGTCGAGGCGCTCGAGCAGGCCTGAGGCCTTACTTCACCGAGGCGAGAGTTCGGTCCTGGCTCGGATACTTCCGCACCACGTAGGCCTCCAGAATCTCGAGAAAGCCGCGCACGAGTCCATCCCCTTTCAACGTCGTGTGCAGGGCACCGTCCACGTAGACCGGCGCTTTCGGCTCCTCGAACGTCCCCGGAAGTGAGATACCGATGTTGGCGTGGCGTGATTCGCCCGGTCCGTTGACGACGCATCCCATCACTGCAACTCGCATGTCTTCGACGCCCGGGTGGCGCGTTTTCCAATCGGGCATGCGGTGCTGAATGAACGACTGAATCTCTTCTGCCATGTGCTGGAAGAAGGTGGATGTCGTTCTGCCGCACCCCGGACACGCCGTGACCTGTGGCTCGAAGCTGCGCAGACGAAGTGACTGAAGCACCTGCCGAGCGACCTGCACTTCTTCGGTGCGGGCACCACCGGGTCTCGGCGTGAGGGAGACACGTATGGTGTCGCCAATGCCCTCGGCGAGCAGAATCGAGAGCGCCGCCGCACTGGAAACGATTCCCTTGGTCCCGATACCCGCCTCGGTGAGCCCGAGGTGCAGCGGATAGTCGCAGCGCTTCGCGAGCCGGCGGTAGACCTCCACGAGATCCTGCACGTCCGAGACTTTCGCGGAGATCACGATCCGGTCGTGACCGAGGCCCTCTTCTTCCGCGAGCGTCGCCGAGCGCAACGCGCTCGCGAGCATGGCCTCGATATAGACATCCTTGGAGTCCCGCGGCTCTGTCGCCTTGGCGTTCTCGTCCATCATCTGCGTGAGCAGATCCTGGTCGAGCGATCCCCAGTTGACGCCGATTCGAACCGGCTTGTCGAGTTCCGCCGCGATCCGCACGATCGTGCGAAAGTTCTCATCGCGCCGCTTGCCACCGACGTTGCCTGGATTGATGCGATACTTATCGAGGGCCTTTGCGCAGTCCGGATACTTCACGAGCAGAAGATGGCCGTTGTAATGGAAGTCGCCGACGATCGGCGTGGGCGCGCCGTTGGAGCGAACCCGCCGTACGATCTCGGGAACTGCGGCCGCTGCCTCCTCGTTGTTCACGGTGATCCGTACGATCTCGGAACCGGCGGCCGCGAGCGCGCTTACCTGGGCAGCCGTCGCTTCCGCGTCCGCCGTGTCGGTGTTCGTCATCGACTGGACGGCGACCGGGAACGCCGAACCGATCGGCACCATGCCGACCCAGGTTGTCGGGGTTTGTCTGCGAGGGGTGAAGGCCATCAGGTTGGTCGAATTATCTCAAGATACCGACGTGGCACGGCGGGACGTAGCTTGGTGTGAGAACAACCGGAGCTCACGTGGCCGACGAGAAAGAAGAGGGTACGCCCGACACCAGAGAGCATGTGGCGCCCCCGCCGCCGCCCCGCCGCCGCAGTAAATGGAAATGGGCAATGGTCCTGCTCGGGGTGGTTGTGGTGCTTCCACTGGGCGTCTTCGCCCTTTGGGCCTGGATAACGCTCTCCTATACCTACTCCCGTGGCGATCGCGCGGGATGGGTCCAGAAGATCTCGAAGAAGGGATGGGTGTGCCGCACGTGGGAGGGCGAGTTGGCGATGGTCAATATGCCCGGGGCCGCGCAGGAGCGCTGGCTCTTCAGTGTTCGGAGCGACAGCATCGCCAGGATCATTCAGAGCTCGGTCGGCAACCGGGTTGCCCTGGAGTACGAGGAACACCGCGGTGTGCCCACGTCGTGCTTTGGCGAGACGCAGTACTTCATCGTGGGCGTCCGCAAAGTGAACGAGCCGTAGTCTCCATTGACGGTCCCGTGACTCACTAATACCTTCGCAGCGTTTTCCCGCACGGAAGCATGGTGCTTCCGCGGCTCATCGGTGGGCGGCCGGACCGGGTCACGGGCTGTCGCCCAAGGTCTCTTCAGGAGCAGGTATGCGCACGACCGGAAAAGTGAAGTGGTTCAACGATGCGAAGGGTTTTGGATTCATCACCCCTGACGGTGGCGACCGGGATTGCTTCGTGCACTACAGCGCGATTCAGGGCAGCGGCTTCAAGACGCTCGCCGAAGGGGAGGCGGTCGAGTTCGACCTCGTGCAGGGTGCCAAAGGACCGGCAGCCGAGAACGTCGCGCGCATGGCTGGCTGAGGCCAGGACGCTGTACCGCAAATTGAAAGGAACCACGAGCGCCGGGCGATTCAGTCGCCCGGCGTTTTTTTCTTTAGCTAGTGGCAGCCATACGCGGAGGGCGACCGCGTCGGACGTGGCCCACTGACTCCATCGCCTCTGTCATGCGGTCCCGAAGCCGGCGCTCGATGGTCGGCAGCTGGAAGGTGAGAACGAGGCCAGAATCGGTAGTGACCTGCATGTCGTCGGCTGAGCGCACCGCGAATGCCGCGCGAACCAGCGCCGCGGCGCGGTCCAGTGGGACTCCGATTTCGACCACGAGGAGCCGAGTGATTTCCACGGCGAGCAAACCGTCGTCGGAGATGACGCGCTGAACGCCCTGCCTGCCTCCGGTAACGCCCGGTAGTGCGTGATGTGAAAGGAGGTTGTCCACCCACTTGGCTGTGCGTCCGATCGTAAGTGCAATAGCTCTGGCATTATACGACCGTGGCATTAATAATCCTCAAGGACAAGGATCTATTTTCTTGGCAGACGAGGCTGTGAGAATAATTCTCACAGTCTAGGATAATTGTCGATTGTCAAAATTGGCAGAGGTCGGACCTAGTGCCACCTGGCGTGCGGGGCCTCGAATTGCTGCTAAGGACCTTCCGCACGATCGAGAAGTATGAGCGACGATGATTCGGCACATGGACCTTTCGAACAAACGCATCGCTTCTCGTGTTGCGAAACTCTCAAGGAAAGTGTCCTGATACGCGCGAATCACACCCCGCAACATCAATCCGCACTTCAGGAGGAACACCATGCGTCTGATGTCCCGCGCCGCTCTGGCCTTTGCCGCAGTTCTCGTCGCGGCTCCGGCGCTCCGCGCGCAAACGTCGTTCAGCATCGCGGCCGGTGCGGCCGCGCCAATCGGCAGCACTGCCGATGATTTGAAGATGGGCTACAACGCGACGGTGGGTCTTGGTATCAAGCCACCGGTCGCGCCGCTCGGCCTGCGCTTCGAAGGCATGCTCAATCAGATGGACTTCAAGACCAGTGGGCTTGGAAGCGCCAGGTTGATCTCGGGTAGCGCCAACGTGACGCTCTCCGGCCCGGCAGTCCCGATGGGCTATCTGATCGGTGGCGTCGGCATGTACAACGTTGCTTTCCCGGACCTCGCGAACGTGGATGCCGAGAACAAGGTCGGCTTCAACATCGGCGCCGGCCTCAACTTTCCTCTGACGGGCTTCGGCACGTTCCTCGAGGCGCGCCTGCACGTCGTGAACACGGAAGGCCAGTCGATGAAGTTCGTCCCGGTTACGTTCGGGATCAAATTCTAGTTCGCTTCACCGGAGTGAAGGGCAGCCTCTCCTGGGAGGGGCTGCCCTTTTTCGCGCTTGACGAACGCGCTCCGACCCGCATTCTTGAAACCACGCGGTTTGTATACAAACAGGAGCGGGCAAGATGACTCGTCTACCTTTCCGACTCGCATTGCTCGCCATCGCGTTCGGCTCATTCGGCGCCAGCACGCAGATCGCCGCGCAGGAGTCCGCCAGGTCGGACCGATACGGTACCTGGACATTCGATCTCGGTGGCCAGCTCGCGCAACCAATCGGCGAGTTCCGATCGCAGATCGATCGTGCGTGGGGCGTGGGTGGATCCGTGCGCTATCACATGCGCGAGCTTCGATTGCTGGGTCTTCGGGGTGACGCGAGCTGGCTGAATTACGGCAACGAGACCAAGAACGTGCCTCTCAGCCCCACGGTGAATCGCGTCTTCGTGGACATGCGCACCACGAACAACATCGCGCTGGCGACTATCGGACCTGAATTGCTGATTTCCAGCGGCCCGGTGCGTCCTTACGCATACGCTTTCGCGGGCTATTCGTACTTCTACACGGAAAGCTCGGCGGGCGACGACAATGGAGGCGAAGCCTTCGCCAGCACGACCAACTTCGATGACGGCGGCTGGGCCACGGGCTGGGGCGGTGGCGTCCGGATACCGGTCGTCGTACGCAGCGTCGAAGCAGCGTTCGACGTCGGTGCCCGCCTGACGCGCAATGGGACGCGCAGCTACCTGCGCAGCGGCGACATCATCGATCTGCCGGACCGGACGCTCGCGATCAATCCGCGGAGAACCTCCGCGGACTTCTGGCAATACCACCTCGGCGTTTCATTCTCGCCGAGGCGCCGCGATCGCGGCCGCTAGACGCGAATTGCCGCGCGCGCGGACTCGAGCTGCGCGCGTACAGCGCCAGGTCCAGTGCCGCCTTCGACTTCGCGCTGTTCCAGCGAGTGCGCCGCTCCGAGCGCGCTGAACACGTCCTCGCCGAACAACGGGTGTGCCTCCGCGAATGCGGCGAACGGCAGATCGTGCAGTTCACAGCGCCCTGCTTCGGTGCGCCGGATGAGACCACCAACGGCAGAGTGTGCCTCTCGGAACGTGGCTCCGCGGCGGACGAGATAGTCCGCCAGATCCGTCGCCATCATCGAGCTCGAAACGGCCGCCCGCATGCGTTGCGTTTGGAACTGCGATTCCGCCAGCGTTCCGCGAACGGCGGGTAGCACGAGCAGCAGTGTGTCGACTGCGTCGAACAAGGCGCGTTTGTCGTCCTGAAGGTCCTTGTTATAGCTGGACGGCAGGCCCTTGATCGTGGCCAGTAGCGCCACGTGATCTCCGAGAAGCCTGGCGGCTGCGCCGCGCGCCAGCTCGAGAGCGTCGGGATTGCGCTTCTGGGGCATCATGCTCGACCCGGACGTGAACGTGTCGCCAAACTGAACGAACCCAAATTCGCTCGACCCGTAGATGATCAAATCCTCGGCGAATCGCGACAGATGGGCGCCAGCAAGGGCGCACGTAAAGAGCAGTTCGGCCACAAAATCGCGGTCACTCACTGCGTCGATCGAGTTCGGCGTGACCGAGTCGAAGCCCAGCGTTCCCTGAAGGAGCGTTCTCGAGATTGGGTATGCGCAGCCCGCAACGGCACCGGACCCGAGCGGCAAGACAGCGGCCGCGCGATATGCGGAGCGGAGTCTCTGGCGATCGCGCTCGAGAGGCCAGAAGTGCGCGAGCAACCAGTGGGCGGGCGAGACGGGAATTGCGCGCTGCAGGTGTGTGTAGCCCGGCATGACGTCATCAACCATCATCGCGGCTCGTTCCACGACGACCTGCTGCAGCTGGCGCATGGCGCCATCCAGGCGAGTGCAGGCCTCCATTGCCCACAGTCGCGACGCCGTAGCCACCTGGTCGTTGCGAGACCGTCCGGTGTGCAGCCTGGATGCGACGTCGCCGATTTCCTCGTGCAGCAAGCGATCGATGAGCGTATGAACGTCCTCATCGCCCGGTGCAGGAGCTTCACCCTCCTCGAGGCGCGCGGCCACCGCATCGAGACCCTGCTCGATGGTCTTGCTCTCTTCGAGCGAAAGGACACCCGCGCCCCACAGGGCGACGGCCCACGCTTTGGACGCCTCGATGTCGTAGGGCCAAAGCCGGAAATCGACTCCGATGGAGTTGTTCAAAGCGTCGAACTCCGGGGCGGGTCCAGCGCCGAAGCGGCCGCCCCAGAGCTTGTGCGCCTTCGCGGAAGCGCGCACGATCGTCGCCGTGCTCACGCGACCACGAGGCTGGCGCCTTCGGAGATCTCGTCCGAGTGGACAGGAGACTCGCCAGGCGCGACTGCCGGCTTGGTGGTGCCGCCGAGCTCCTGATCCTTGAGCGCGCGGACACGCTGCGGCAGCGCAAAGAGGCGAATGAAGCCGGCCGCGTCACTCTGCTGGTAGACGTCGTCTTCGCCAAAGGTGACGAAACGCTCATCGTACAATGCGTGCGAGCTCGAGCGCCCGGCGACGGCAACGTTGCCCTTGTAGAGCTTCAGCGACACAGTGCCCGTGACCCGCTCCTGGGTGACGCCGACGAACGCGTCATACGCTTCGCGCTCGGTGGTCCACCAGCGTCCTTCGTACACGAGATCCGCATACCTTGGCGCGAGAAGATCCTTCGCGGCAAGGGTGCGCCGATCCAGCACGAGCTGCTCGAGCTCGGAGTGCGCCGTATAGAGGAGAGAGCCGCCGGGCGTCTCGTAGACGCCACGCGACTTCATTCCCACCAACCGGTCCTCGACGAGATCGACCACACCGACGCCGTTTCGACCGCCGATCTTGTTGAGTGCGGTCAGGAGCTCTACCGGGCCAAGCGGTTGGCCATTGACCGCCACCGGGGTTCCACGATCGAACTCGATGACGACCGTTTCCGCGACGTCCGGCGCGTTTTCGGGCGTCGCGGTCAACATCAACAGATCCGCCGGCGGCGCAGCCGCCGGGTTTTCCAGGATGCCGCCCTCGTGCGAAAGGTGCCAGATGTTGGCGTCGCGCGAATAGATCTTCTCCTTCGTTGCCGCGACGGGGATGCCTTTACTGGCCGCGTACGCGATCGCGTCCTCGCGGCTGCGAATGTCCCACTCGCGCCACGGGGCAATCACCGGGAGATCCGGGGCGAAGCTGGCGTAGGTGAGCTCGAATCTCACCTGATCATTGCCCTTGCCGGTACAGCCGTGCGCCAGCGCGTCGGCGCCGACGCGGCGCGCAACCTCCACCTGTCGACGCGCGATGAGCGGCCGCGCCATGGAGGTGCCGAGCAGATATTTGCGGTTGTAAATAGCCCCGGCGCGCAGCGTCGGGAAGATGAAATCGCTCACGAACTCGGCACGCAGGTCCTCGACGTAGCACTCCTCGGCGCCGGATGCGATGGCCTTCTCACGAACGCCTGCCAACTCTGCGTCGCCCTGGCCAATGTCCGCGGCAACACAGATGACGCGCGCGTCGTAGTGTTCGCGCAGCCAAGGAACGATGATGGAGGTGTCGAGTCCGCCGGAATAGGCCAGGACGATCGTACGGGGCATCGCTGCTCCTCAGGTTGGGTTATTCAGTCGTGCTGCATATTTAATCATCTCAGCTAAGCACGTCAACCGTTTTTCTGGCCGCCGCCTCGAGCGATCCGGGTGAGCCGGAGGGTGACATCCTGCCGCGCCTGCGAGGAGCGGCAAATGATGAGGATGGTGTTCTCGCCCGCCACGGTTCCGAGCACCTCGCGCCACTCCGCGGCGTCGATCGCCTCCGAGACCGGTTGAGCACCCGACGACAGCGTGTGCAGCACGATCAACTCGCCGACGCCGTCGATGCTCGAAAACAGCTGTGGTAGCAAGGTTTCCAGAGAGGGAATCGCCTCGCCGGCGAGGGTCTCCGGCAGCGCATACCGCGCGCCCCTTTCGCCGGGCACGCGGACGATTCCGAGCTCGCGAAGGTCCCGCGAAAGTGTGGCTTGCGTCACGCTGACGCCGCGTTCCTGAAGCAGTCGGCGCAACTCCTCCTGGGAGCCGACATCGTGCGCTCCAATCAAGGCAAGAACGGCGGCGTGCCGCGCGGTTTTTTGCGCCATGTTCGTCGGATGAATGTGTTCGCCGGTTGACCAGTCGCACCTGCATTATTATACATCAGTCGTGCATAAAATACCCGTGGGAGTGCTCGGAGCCAGTGGCTATGCTGGCCGCGAGCTCTGTGCGTTGATCAACCAGCACCCTGGTCTCTCGCTGGCCTTTGCATCGGCCAACGAGCAGCGCGGCGCGACTGTGCGCGTCGGCAGGAGCGACGTGACGTACGTCGCGACCGAGGACGCGCCGCTCAAGGGCGCGGAGCTGGTGTTCAGCGCGCTGCCCCATGGCGCCTCACGTCAATGGGTGAACGCTGCCCGAGACGAAGGCGCGCGTGTCGTGGACCTTTCACACGACCTCCGGCCCGGGAACGGCTGTGAGGGCGTTCCGTATGGCCTGACCGAGCTTGCCCGCGACCAGATTCGCAACGCGAACGTCGTGGCCAATCCCGGATGTTATCCGACGTCCATCCTGTTCGCGCTCGCGCCGGCCGTGGCCGCGGGCGTGATCGCTCCCGGCAGCGCGATTCAGGTCAGCTCGGCCAGTGGTGTAACCGGAGCCGGGAACTCACCCAAGCGGGAGTTGCTCTTTGCCGAAGTCGCGCAGGATTATCGCGCGTATGGCGTAGGAAACACGCACCGCCATCTCAACGAGATGCGTGCCACGCTCGGAACCTGGGGCGCGGACGTGGATCTCGTTTTCACGCCACACCTGCTCCCCGTGTCGAGGGGAATTCTTTCGACCATCACGGTGGAACTGAAGAACGGTCTCGACGATCCGGCTGCTCTGTGGCGCGAGGCGTTCACGGGCGAGCCGTTCCTGGAGCTCGGCACCGACCCGCCGGCGCTGCGCGATGTCGTGCATCGCAACGTCGTTCGGGTGGCCGTCATGCCGTTCAACGCCGTGAGACGGCCGTCGCTTCTCATCCTGTCGGCGATCGACAATCTGGTGAAGGGCGCGGCCGGCCAGGCGCTGCAGAACGCGAATCTGATGCTTGGCCTCGACGAAACGCTCGGGCTGCCCGCGTGACCCGCGTCCTGAAGGTTGGCGGTCGGCCGCAGGCTGACCCGACGCTGTGTTCCCGGATCGCCGAGGCGTGGGACGCGTTTTCCGGCGCCATGGTTCTCGTGCACGGCGGCGGCGATGACGTGACCTCGTTGCAGCAATCGCTCGGCATTCAATCGCAGTTCGTCGATGGACGTCGGGTCACGACGGCGCAGGATCTCGAACTTGTTCGCATGGCGTTGTCCGGGACGGCGAACAAGCGTCTGGTGTCCTCGTTGGTACGCGAGGGCGTGCGCGCCGTCGGACTGTCCGGCGAAGACGCGTCACTGATTGCAGCCACTCCGGTGGATTCCGGCCGACTTGGGCATGTGGGCGCGCCGCAGCGCGTCAACGCGTCCCTCCTGCTGCATCTTCTCGACGGTGGATACCTGCCCGTCGTTTCTCCAGTGAGCCGCAACATCGGCCACGAGCTGGGCCCGGCGCTCAACGTCAACGCCGACGATGCCGCGGCAGCCATCGCCGTCGCCATCGAAGCCGACGAGCTGCTGATCGTGACGGACGTCGCAGGTGTCCTTGTGGATGATGCTCCGACGAGCGCACTGACCCTTGCCGAGGCGCGCGGGCTCATTCACGACGGTCGTGCGTCGGGAGGGATGCGCGCGAAGCTTTCAGCCGCGATCTCGGCCGCCGAGGGTGGCGTGAAGCGCGTGAGAATCACCGATCTGCGCGGAATCAAGGATCGCAACACCGGCACTCTCGTTCATTCCGCGAAGGAGTAGGTATGGCACTTCCAGCGCTCGAAATTCATCCAGCGGACAAGTCAACGCCACCTTCTTCCGCGTCGGTGCCTGCGGCCGCGCGCGAAGCGGTTCTGCCCACGTACAAGCGATCCCTGGAGATGGCGCGCGGCGAAGGCGTGTACCTGATCGACACCGAAGGGAACAAGTACCTCGATTTCGTCAGCGGCATCGCGGTCAACGCTCTGGGGTACAGTGACGTCGGCCTCGTTGCGACGCTGCACGGCGCCGCCGACGGGCTGCTCCACGTTTCCAACCTCTACTGGACAGCGCCCGCAACTCGTCTCGCCGCGGCGCTGGTGGAGCGTTCGTTCGCGTCGAAGGTTTTCTTCTGCAACTCCGGGGCAGAAGCCAACGAAGGCGCCTTCAAGTTCGCGCGCCGCTGGGGTCGCACGATGGGCGACTCGAAGCGCGACATCGTGGCGCTCCGCGGCTCGTTTCATGGTCGGCTGTTCGCAAGTCTCGCGGCCACCGACCGACCGGGCTATCGCCTTCCCTTCCGGCCGCTGGCCGGCGGCGTTGGCATCGTTGAGCGTGATATCGAGGACATCGCGCAGGCGGTCACGCAGGATACGACTGCGGCGCTGATTCTCGAGCCGGTGCAAGGCGAAGGTGGCGTGCGCGTTCTCGACGCCGAGTTCGTGAAGGAAGTCCGCGAGTTGACTCGTGAGCGACAGGTGGCCCTCATCTTCGACGAGGTACAATGTGGGTTGGGTCGGACAGGGACGCTCTTCGCGTACGAGAATCTCGGAGTCGAGCCGGACTTGCTGACACTCGCCAAACCGATCGCGGCTGGCCTGCCGATGGGCGCGGTGCTCATCAACAGCGAGGTTGCCGCGGCCGTTCAGCCCGGAGATCACGGCACGACCTTCGGCGGTGGTCCGTTCGTGGCACAGGTCGCCGAGTACGTGCTCAGCCGGTTGAGCGATCCCTCTCTGTTGGCTGCGGTGCGTGAGAACGGCGCGTGGTTCGGCAGCCAGCTACGCGAGATCAGCCGTCGCACTGGACGTATTCGCGCGGTGCGCGGCGTCGGCTACATGTGGGGCGTAGACGTGATGGGTACGGCGGCGCACGTGGTCAGTGAGGCGCAGGCGGCGGGACTCCTGGTCTGCAGCGCCGGAGAGTACACAGTACGGCTGCTGCCGCCACTCGTCGCGACGCGAGACGAGCTCGCACAGGGTCTCGCCCTGCTGGAGCAGGTGCTGTGACGCCGAAGAGGCCTGCCGAGGTGCGCCGGGCCAGATTGTCGGACGTCGACGCCATCGCGCGACTGAACAACCGGTTCGCCGAACGGCACCTGATGCTCTGGCGCTCGCCGCAGGTGGTTTCACTGGCCATCGAAGACTATGTGGTCGCCGTGGACGCGAGCGGACATCTCGTCGCCTGCGGCGCACTCAAGGAGTATTCGCCCTCGCTGGCGGAGGTCGCGGCCATCGCCGTTGATCCTGCTGCCCAGGGACTTGGTCTCGGCCGAAAGATCGTCGACGCAGTCGAGGATCTGGCGCGCAAGCGAGGCATTCCGGAAGTCTTTGCGCTGACGCTGGAGCCCAGCTTCTTCGAGGCGCTCGGATATCTGCGGGTCGATCGCGCACGATATCCCGAAAAGATCCGGCGCGACTGCATCGGTTGTGCGCGACGCTTCGCGTGCAACGAGACGTGCTTTGCCAAGCAGCTTCCAGACCTTCTGGATCGTCTGGACGCCGCGGCATAGCGGCGACGCGACGTGAGGGGTCTCGATGAGCTGCGGTTCGGGCCGCAGCGGACGCTCAACCTGCGCGATGGCCTGCCCACTTCACATGAAGCGGTGCGTCGAGCGGAATCCTGGCTCTACGAACACCAGGTTCGAGGTACGCGGGAAGTGCTGATCGTGACCGGGCGCGGCAGTCAAAGCACCGATGGCACGGCGGTCATCCGCCCGGCGATAGAGAAGCTGCTGCACTCGCTTCGTCGGCGCGGAATCGTGGCGTCACACCAAGCGCACAACCCAGGCGCGTTCGCCATCCGGCTGGCGCCCCTCCGGGCGCAGCTCGAGGCACCGCCGCGCCGCCGCGAACGAACGTCGTCGCGCCCGCCCAGGGCCGACGTGTCCGGCTTGAGTCGCGAATCGTCAGACCAGCTGCGCCAACTGGCCGAGAGGTCGCTGAGCGCACTCGGCGTGACGATCGACGAGGTGGGCCTCACGGACGAAATGCACCGCTGTCTCGCGGTCATCGTGCGCGGCCTTCCCGCGGCGCGAACGGAGGAGCACCTGCGTGACGCGCTGCGAAGGGCGATCGCCGAATTCGACTGACTACGCGGGCCGCCAGAGCAGCAAGGCGAGCGCAATGCCGACTGCAAGACTCGTCACCGCGACCCAGAGCCAGCGTCCACGATTATTGAGAGCGGCGCTTTTTCCCGAGTAGACGGATTGGCGCAGTCCGCGTGGCGGAGACCGACGCCGCGTCACGAATGCTCGCGGTAACTGGCGGCCCGCGTCAGCACGTCTGATCGGCGGCGCCGCACTCATTTGCCGCGTTTGTCCGGTCGGGGTGCGACGCGGCTGGACCGGCTCCGCCGGTGGCGTCGCAACCGGCGACGTACCGTGTGCGGCGGCCACCGACACGATTGGCTCGCTTGGCCTGACGTTCGGCGCAGCGACGGCCACGAACGTCGCAACCGGCGACGTACTCTGTTCGGCGGCCACCGACACGATTGGCTCGCTTGGTCTGACGTTCGGCGCAGCGGCGGCCACGAACGTCGAAGCCGCGTTTGTCACTGCTGCCGGCGTCGAACCGTCCAGAGTGATCGGCATCGAGTGGTCGACGACGGGAGACGGCGCCCGCGGCGGCTCCTGCTCGAGAACGCGCGCACGAGCATCCTCCGGTAACACACTCGCCGTTCGGCCGCTGCAGGCGCATCCGAGCGACACTGACACGTCGATGAGAACGCGGGAGTTGCCGAGGAGTTGCTGTCCGAGCGCCACCACCACATCGTCGCCGCCGAGCTCGACAAACCCTACCGGCGCATTCAACTGCTGCAGTGCCTGTCTCGACGGCACACCGCCCGGATCCGATAGGAAGCGACGCCGGTCGGGAGGAATCACGGAATCGAACTCCGTCGGTTGCTCCCGCACGCTGATGCCGCGTTCGACCAGAGCGCGCAGGAGCGCGTCCGGCGTGAGCCATACATCGATGCTGTCGTCGATGCCGGACGGACACGCGCCAGCAAAGGTGATGCGCGGCCGAACAGGCGCATACGCGGCGCGCAGATATTGCGCGGTCGCAACAGGCGGCGCGACAACGTGAAGCAGCATCGCGGACAACATGTCGCCATGCTCGGACAGCCGGCGCGACACCAGCGGACAGCTGCACAGCACACGCGGTGTATCCGCACCGTTGAGTCGCTGCAGTGCCCGCGCGGCAATGAGCTCGTCGCCCCAGCTTGCCGGAATCACTGCGTGATAGCCGGCTGCCAGGCACGCGTGCGCGAGCTGCACGGCCGTCGCCGGGCTCGCGCCGAGCACTGTGTCGGTACCGATGATCAGGAGCGATGGAACGGTCGTTTGTACCACCGACTCAGACGACACGCACGGACGCCGTCGTGCGTATCTCGCGGACCATCGTGAAGCGCGGCGTCGCGCTATTTGCCGACAGCAAGAGAGGCGCCGTTCGCTTCGCCTGTCAAGAGCGGCCCAGACATTGCAACCCCATGGCGCGTCACGAGAAGCGAGGGTGGATGGGCGCCGAGCACCTGGCCGCGACAGCGACCCGGTTATCGTCAGCGACCGTTGACGCATTGTTGGCGTATGCTGCGCGCGCAGTCTGGCCGGCCGGATTCATGATTTATCAGCGGGGAGCGCCGGCCGACGGCGTCTTCCTTGTCCTGGAGGGGCGGGTCATCCTGCGAAGTCGCGTTCGGGCGGGCCGCGGCTTCATCCCATGGATCGCCACTCCGGGCGAGACTTTTGGTGCGGAAGGGCTGTCCGCCGCGCCAAAATACTCCACAGAGGCGCGCGCCGACGAGGAAGCAACAACGCTCTTTCTGAGCGGTGGACGGTATCGCTCATTTCTTCGAGAGCAGCCGCATCACGCTACGGCTCTTGTGGCCCAGATTCTGGGCGAGCGTTCGGCACTCCTCGAGAAGCTGCGCGAACTGACCACGATGAGCGTCGAGCAGCGATTGATCGTGTCGCTCGTTCGCATGGCGACGTTCGATACGTTCACGCGCGACGACGGTTGTCTGGTTCTGAACACCAACAGGTATCGCCTGCTGTGCGAGCTCGTCGGCGCCACGCGCGAGTCGGTGTCGCTGGTACTGGGACGCTTCGTGGGCGAAGGGCTGATCGAGCGGAAGGGCAGCTCTCTCATCGTACAGCCTTCGCAAATCATGGGTCGCGTGGAACTCCCGCTGGACGACCTTCTGACGCCGAGTTCCGGATCGCTGCCAGCTGCGCCAGTACTGCTGTAGCGTCTCCGGCACGGTGGCGGTCAATCCGCTGTGTGGCCGGTATATTGAAGCGGATGCTGACCGCTGCGGAGCTGGCGCGTTATGGCAGGCAGCTCGTTCTGCCCGAGGTGGGTCTGTCCGGCCAGGAACGACTGCACCGCGCGAGCGTACTCATCGTGGGAGCGGGAGGCCTTGGATCGCCGGTCGCCCTGTATCTCGCCGCTGCCGGCGTCGGCACGATCGGACTCGTCGACAACGACGTCGTCGAGATCGGCAATCTGCACCGTCAGATTCTGCACGGGACCGAGGATGTCGGTCGCGACAAGACGGCATCGGCGTCGGAGTCGCTCACGCGCCTCAATCCCCACGTAAGGATCAACACGCACCAGGAGCGTTTAACGGCGCCACGCGCTGTCGCACTCCTGTCAGAATACGATATCGTCGTCGACGGATCCGACAACTATTCGACGCGCTACGCCGTGAACGACGCGTGCGTCGAGCTCGGGAAAACCTGGATCTACGGCAGCGTGGAGCGATTCTCGGGACAGGTCTCGGTGTTTGGCGCACCGGACGGACCCTGCTATCGCTGCGTGTTCCCCGAAGCGCCCGCTCCCGGCTCAACCTCGAGTTGCGAGGAGATCGGTGTCCTCGGCGCGGTACCTGGCGCGGTCGGGTCCATCCAGGCCGTGGAAGCATTGAAGTGCCTGCTCGGCATTGGCGCGCCGCTCGTCGGCAGGCTCTGGCAACTCGACTTCAAGACTGGCGAGGTCCGGGTGGTTCGTTTTGAACGCCGACCCGATTGTTCGGCGTGTGGCGCTGCGGTACGCGCTCCGGTGTCGCTGGTCCAACACGAAGACGAGGATGTCGACATCGAGCCGTCCGAGTTGGCACAACGCCTTCAGGCAACGGACTCCGTTCAGGTTCTGGACATTCGAGAACCATGGGAGTGGTCCGTTTCACGGATCAGGGATTCCCGGGTGACGTTGCTGCCGCTGGGTGATCTGGAGTCGCGGGTGGATGCGATCGACCGCCGCAGGGATCTCGTCGTGTATTGTCACCACGGAGCCCGCAGCAGCATGGCCGCTCACTGGCTTCGTACGAAGGGCTTTCGCGCGCGCAGCCTGGCCGGCGGCATCGACCGCTGGAGCCGCGAGATCGACTCCTCAGTTCCGCGGTACTGACCGCACGTGCTGCCGACGGCCCTCGCGGTACTCGTTGCGATCGCGGCGGGCGCTCGGGCTGTGTATCCGCGATATCTCGAACGACGAGTCAGGGAGCGCCGAGCGCTGGGCGCCGGCGGGATCGTTGTCGGTGCGGAGTCGCTCGATCTGCCCCGGAACGGGGCGCCCGTTGTGCTGTTGATCCACGGGGCCGGGGACAGCCCCCAGGCATTGGCCGGACTCGCGAGGCATCTGCATGCAGAGGGCTTCGCGGTCCGAGTGCCGTTGCTCTCGGGGCACGGACGGGAGCTGAGGGCATTCGGCTCCGTTCGGGCCCAAACGTGGCATGAGGATGTGAGGCGTGAGTATGCCACTCTTCGTGAGCTGCACGACTGGGTGGGTGTTGTCGGGCTCTCGATGGGCGGTGCATTGGCGATCACCCTCGCCGCCCAACACCGGGAGATTCCCGCGCTGGTGTTGCTGTCGCCGTATGTCGCGATGCGGCCGATCCTTCGAGGCGCAGCGGTCACGAGCTCCATCTGGGGGCCGGCGCTGCCGTATTTTCCATCCGGAGGAAAGGAGTCGATTCACGACCGTGCCGCCGCGGACCGAGCTCGAAACGCGGGAGTTTTCACGCCCGCCGCTCTGCGCGCCTTATACGACGTGGTTCACGATGCGAGTGGCGCCCTGGGCGCCGTAGAATCGCCCACGCTGATGATCCAGTCCCGGGAAGACAACCGAATTCGCGTCGAGGACGCCGCGCGAACCTTCAGGAGTATTGGCTCGGCCGAGAAGGAGCTCGTGTGGACGGAGGGGGCTGGTCACGTCATCACGGTGGACTTCGGACACGAGCGGGTGTTTTCGCTGACGTCGGACTGGCTCACCGCGCGCGCACGCGTGAGTGCCTGACGCGTTGCTGCCAACGCCTGCGCCGAATACAATGAAATGCTCGTGGTCCCCCACAGGGAATGGAGTCACACACATGGTCGGGTTAGTCGCAGTTGCCGTTGTCGCGTTTTTCGGCGCCATGGTACTGTCCAAGGCCCTGAAGATCGTGGGTCAGGCGGAGGTGCTCGTGGTGGAGCGCCTCGGCCGTTTTCATCGGGTCGCCCGATCGGGTTTGAACGTGCTGATTCCGTTCATCGAGAAGCCGCGGGCCATCGACGTGCGGTACGCGGAAGCGGACGTCGGGGGCGTCAAACGCATCGCAGCCCGAACGACGACACGCATCGACCTGCGCGAGCAGGTGCTGAACTTCCCGAGCCAACCCGTCATCACCAAGGACAACGTCACCATCGACATCGACGCGGTGCTCTACTATCGCATCGCAGAGCCGCAGAAAGCGACTTACGCGGTCCAGAACCTACCGTATGCGCTGGAGACGCTGACGAGAACGACGCTCCGCAACATCGTGGGCGAGATGGAGCTCGACCAGACCCTGGCCAGCCGCGACCAGATCAACAAGCGCATGCGGGAAGTCATCGAAGAGGCCGCAGTGAGCTGGGGCGTGGACGTGACGCGCGTCGAGCTGCAATCCATTGAACCGCCTCGCGACATCCAGCAGGCCATGGAGCTCCAGATGCGGGCGGAGCGCGAGCGTCGTGCAGCTGTTACGAACGCCGAAGCGGGAAAGCGTGCGGCGATCCTCGAGGCAGAGGGGTTGAAGGAGTCACAGGTGCGGAAGGCCGAAGGCGAGAAGGACGCCTCGGTGCTCCGCGCGCAGGGCCTGGCGGAGGCACGCCTGGCGATGGCGGAAGCAGAAGCGCAGTCGATCAAGCAGATTTCGGCATCGTTGCCGGAGGGCCAGGCGGCGATGTACCTGCTGGGACTCAAGTACCTCGAGGCGCTGCCAAGACTCGCCGAGGGCAAGGGCTCCACGATCTTCCTTCCGACCGAGGCATCAGGGGTGATGGGAGCGGTTGGTGCATTGCGCGAATTGTTGACACGTGGTGGTGGCACCGGAGCCGGTCCGGCCACCGCTCCGCCATCCAGTTACCCGAGCCAGGCTCGTGGCCAGCTAACCCGTTCAGGGGAGCAGAGGAAGCCAGGCACGGAGGAGTGATTGCGGCCAATCACTCGTGAGCGTGCGGAACGCATCGCGAAGGCGCATGCGTGCGAGAACTGCGGCGAGTATTCCTACAAGCGCGTCTCGGTAAAGCCGGCGTCTGCGCACCTGCGCGACACACTTGCCGTCACCTGGCTCGTGGAGAAGGTCTGCGGCGTCTGCGGCGCACATCACGAGCTCGGGATCAATGCGGAAGGCGACATCGTTTACGTGTCGTAATCAGCCGGCTGGCCAGAGTCGCTTTCGCGAATAGGGCCGCCCAAACACGGAAGCGAGAGCTGACCCGGGATCGGCCGTACGCACGATCACGTCGATCCGATCGCTCAGCGCGCTGGGTTTCGTGAACTCGCGGTAGCGACGGTAGTCGTGGCAGAAGCACCCGGGTCCGGGACGAGTGAGCTTGCCGAGCCAGATGTCCCAGATGCCGAGATAGTGCATGGCATAGAAGTCGTTCAGTTTCTTGAATCCCGGCAGATCGCTCTCGATCAGTCCCCGGGGCATCGATCCGTGCTTGCCCCACTGCACGTTGATTGCGACCGGACCGCGAGCGATCCACGGCGTGTGCAGCACCGTTCCGTGCCAGTTCGCCCACACCTCCGTTGGTGCTCCCGCGGTGTCATATCCGACCCAAACCGTTTCCTGATCAGTGGGAATGGTGAACGGGATCCAGCTGCCGTGAATGTCGTCGCGCCACAGGAGGTGATACGCAATCACACGTCGACTGGGGTGAAGAACTGCGACGACGCGCTCCAGTTCGAACCGTTCGTCGCGTTGAACGAAGAGCACCGGCGCGAGCGCACGGGCGAGCTTGGAACCCGCATCAGAACTGTCGACGGAGTTTGGAATCGTCGCCGGAGCCGGAACCGCGGGGATGTGAGCGCGCGGCCCGCATGCGGCGACTGACGCGGCAAGCATGAGCACGCTTCGCAAGTTCATGTCACCACGCATAATGTGTGCGGACAGCGAATTACATGGATTGCCGGTTACTTCGGCGGTGCTCGCGAGTCCTCTAATCACAGGCGATCCGGCGCCGCCAACTGCCTTTTCCGGAGCAAGCCGCACCGCAGCGAGATTGGAGGTTTTTTATGCGCAAGCCGCGCCAGGCGACGTTCAACCCAGCGCAAGCTCTGCACCTTATCGCCAAGGATCGAACCGGCTCCCCCCTCAGTTGTCCGTCGTGTTCAGGCGAGATCCAGCGCTACCCTGATCACGTTCCGCCACCGCCGCGTGCGCAGGTGACATTGCGCTGCGCCAAGTGTGGTCGAGTCGCCCGGTACATCGCAGGAGCCGCGTAGCAACCCCGCAGTGCATGGAACTTGCCCCCAGCTTGCCAAGGTTCCCACAGCGGTCCGATGTGGAGGACATGAACGGCACTACGGGGGAAGGCTCCAATGGCTCGCATCACCGGCACAGTCAAATGGTTCAACGACGCGAAGGGGTTCGGCTTCATCTCGCGTGAGGGCGGGCCTGACGTTTTCGTCCACTACAGCGCAATCCAGGGCGCCGGTTTCAAGTCGCTGGCGGAAGGCGACCACGTGGAGTTCGAAATCGTTCAGGGACAGAAGGGCCCACAGGCATCTGACGTAACGAAAGTCTCCTGACCCGCGAACGTCGTCTCGTCGCGCCACGTCGGGACATGGGCGCTGGACGGGGCACCTCTCTTGCGGGCACAACGACCGAGCGCGGCGGCACAGGTTGCGTCGGTCACAGCTGCGCGGGAGAAGATGTGGAGCCGGAAAGCGCGACACGCAGTACTGGCACACGCGAACGGCGGTCGGCTGAGCGACTGTTCCATCGGGACCTGCCCGGCGGAGGCTACGTTGCGATCGAGCTGGTCGAGTCTCCGCATGCGGATCGAACCGTTCGAGTCGTCGTCGAGCGCCGGGGAGATCGCGAACGCAGACCAGGGCACGTGCCGCCCGTGATTCTTGAAGAGGGCTGGGAGCCCGAACGTGGCTTCGGCGAGCTCTACCGGATCGCGTGCGACAATGTTGCGATCGCTCGCGGCCTGCTACGGTTGCCGCGGGCGGACTAGTCGGCGATCAGGTCGAAGCGAACGCCGCGACGAGTCCCGCGACGGCGTCTGGGCGCGTAGCGATAGAGTTGCGCAGGCCGTCCGCGCCCTTCGCTGCGCCATTCGTCCGTCGGCTCGACCAACAGCGCCGCCTGCAGCGCGCGCCGGAAGCTGGCCTTGTGCAGAGGCCGTCCCAGAAGCAGCTCGTAGATGGCCTGCAGCTCGCTGAGCGTGAAAGACGGCGGAAGCAAACGGAACGCCAGCGGCGACTGATCAATGCGTTTGCGGACGACGTCGACGGCAGCGTCGACGATTGCGCGATGTCTGGGTGCCAACAGCGGCAGCTGCTCGATGTCCACCCACAGCGCGTTATCCGCCGACTGGGCCGCGGGGTTGTGCGGCACCAGACCGACGAACGAAACCGAGAGCTGGGCCTCGCCGGGGTGCCGGCGTCCGTTTCCGAACGCCGCGATCTGCTCGAGCGCCGCCGGCGGCACGCCGAGGACTCCGCGCGCCAATCGCATCGCCGCCTGATCAGGCGGCTCCTCGTGACGGGGCGCATCCCAGGGCAACAACCAACGGTCGCGCGCGCGGGCATCGGCGGATCGCAGCAGCAGCACCGCGAGTGACCCGTCCCGTGGAGTCAACAACGCGAGGTCAATCGCGGCCGTGACCGCCCGAACTGACGGCCGTTGGGCCGCGATAGAACGCTCGCGCATGGGGGTTCGAATTAGTAGCGGATGGCTACTAAAGTCAAGAGCCCGCGCGGCGAAGAACCTCAGCGTCGCAGTGGCGGGCTCACGAAGCGCAGCAGTATATCGCGATCGATGCGCAACCGTCAACGACTCGATTCGCCAGAGACTGCCGAGCAGAAACCGAAATTTTCGTGAAGCATCAGCGCGGCGCGCGCGCCGAACGATGAATGCCGTCGCCGAGTCGCAGTGCTGGCGGGATGGCGATGGGTAACCTGCCGGAAATCTCGTTGGTTCCGAGCAGCGCTCGCGCCGCGGCGCGCTGTGATGCGGGAAAACCTCCCCACGCGATCAGGTAGGCAGGTGTAAACGACACCTGTTGATAGAAATACGGATTGCCGAACGCGACGACGATCGTACGCGGGTTCCGCGAACTGACGGCGCGCACGAGATCGACGATAGCGTTTGGTGCGCCGAGGTTCGCGACTCGCGTTCCCGCTCCGAGATATGAACCCACCACCACCAGCTCGGCGGAATCCGCCAGGGCACTCACGCGCGCCAGCGCGGCAGAAGGGTCTGCCGCGTCGACCCACTCCGAGCGCACGTCGGCTGCGCTGCGAAGCTCTGCATCGAACGCGACGCCGGCACCAAGATCGGCGCGTGGCGCGAGCGTGATGGACATCACGCGGGGTCGTGTCGGCGAAGAAACGACGAAAGGAACGACGCCGAGAGAATCCTTCGCCAGCGTGATGGAGCGTTCCGCGATGCGATCCGCCACCGCGAGGTGCGAGGCACTGCCGACGACATGCCGCACACTGTCGATCGCGACGAATCGCCGCCGGTGCAGTCCGAGCGAGTGTTTGAAGAGCAGGACGCGACGCACCGAGGAGTCCACGCGCGCCTGCGTGAAACGTCCCTCATTCACGCCGGAGACCACGGCATCGATCGCCGTCGGAACGTCAAGCGGCATCAGGAGCACGTCGTTCCCGGCGTCGACGGCGAGCTTCACCACCTCCGCCAGCCCTGGCGAATCGATCGCGCCGTAAATGCCGGACAGTGTGGCTCCCTGGCCGCTTGGTCGAACTCGTGCCAGCACGCCGTTCATGTCCAGGGCATCAGTGATGAGCAGTCCGCCAAAGCCCATTTCCCGACGCAACAGTCCGCGCATCACGATGGGAGAAAGCGTGGCCGGAACGGGGGTTGTGTCCAACGCGGGAACGACGCCGTGAAACGTCATGATCGCCGCGACACCGGCGGATACCGCCCGACGAAACGGCACGAGCTCGAGACTGTCGAGCCGCGGCCTGCTGGCACTCACCGTCGTGATGCCGAGGTGAGAGTTCTGATCCGTGTCGCCATGTCCCGGAAAATGTTTCCCTGTGGCCGCCAACCCGTGCTCCTGCAAACCACGAATGATCGCGGACCCCAGATTGGCGACGAGCAACGGATCCTCACCGAAGGACCTGGGGCCAATGACGGGGTTGTTCGGGTTGTTGTTTACGTCGAGTACCGGCGCAAACGCGAAATGGACACCGACGGCGCGACCCTCGATTGCCGTGACGCGACCCTGTTCATATGCCAGCGTGGAGTCACCGGTGGCGCCGAGCGCCATCTGTGGCGGAAACAGCGTAGCGCCACCGAGGTAGATCCCGTTCGGAAGAAAGTAGCCGCCGCGGGTCCGGAAGCCCGCGCCGGCTTCGTAATCCGAGCCGAACAGCAGTGGCACAGGACTCAGTCGCTGCAGCTCATTGATCTTCGCGGCTGTTTCGATCGGCGACCCGATCGACATCACGAATCCGCCAACGTGCTCCCTGGAGACGAGTGTCGCGACACGCTCCCAGCTGTCCGAACCGTCAGGGGCGTAGTCCGCGAGCAGCTGCGGCCACACGAGTTGCGCCGCGCGGTCGCGCGGACTCAGCGACGCGATCACCGAATCGGCCCACGCTTCCGAGGCCTTTGTCCCGCGGCCTAGGGATGTTGTTCCTCCGGCACCACCCACCGAAGCACACGCGGCACCGGCGAATGCAAGCGCGAGTGATATGAGGGCCTTTCGACTGCTACCAGCTGATCGAGCCCTTCTTGCTCGTGTCCACATCCTCGGATGCGCCCGCTCCAAAGAGGAAGGCCTGCATGTTCTTGGTAAGGAAGGCCCGCGCCTGCGGATCCATCACATTGAGCCCGTAGTGATTGATCAGCATCGTCTGCTGGCGAACCCACTGCGCCCAGCACTCCTGACAGATCTCGCTGACGATGCGGGCTCCGATTGCGCCAGGAAAAGGCGCCTTTTCGAATCCGGCGCGGCTTTGCCCGCACCGGACACATTTCACGTCAGCCACAGTTTCAAGAGTGCCGTGTCAGGATCGAGCGTACTCGACCTTGGCCAGGCGAACGAGCTGAAGGAGGCGGATGTAAAGCCAGCCGATATCGAACTCGTACCACTTGGCCTTGAACTTCGCGGACTTCGGATCGGCGTGATGATTGTTGTGCAACTCCTCGCCGCCGAGCCAGATCGCAATTGGCGAGATGTTCCGGCTCTCGTCCTTCACTTCGAAATTGCGGTACCCGAGCGCATGGCCAACGCCATTGACGATGCCGGCGGCCCAGAACGGGATCCAGAGCATCTGGATGCCCCAAACCAGCGGTCCCACGAAGAAGCCGAAGAGAAAGACGTCTACGCCCAGCATGATCACAATGCCGAGCCAGTTGAGGCGTTCCAGCAGGTGCCGTTCCAACCAGTCGTTCGGCGTCCCCTTGCCGTACTTTTCGAGCATCCCGGGCTGTCTGACTGCGTTTCTGTAGTAGAAGGCGCCCTTAAGGATGATGTTGCGAAGTCCTTCGAGCAGTGGGCTGTGCGGATCGCCTTCACGATCGGCGAATGCGTGGTGCTTTCGATGACACGCCACCCATTCCTTGGTGACGATCGCCGTCGTCAGCCAGAGCCAGAGGCGCATCGGCAGAGACGCGAGCGCGTGCAACCGCACGCCCCGATGCGTCTGGGCGCGATGGAGGAAAAGCGTGACGCAGACGTTGGTGATGTGTCCGGCGATAACAATGAACAGCACGGGCATCCACCACTTCGACGCCAACGCTCCGAACCATGGCATGATCAGATTGTCCTCGACTCTGGTAAACAGCGTAATCTAACCCCAATGGAATTCGAGGTCTACCAAACTCAAGTAAGACATTGCCTGCCCCGAGAATGTCACTTTTCCGAGCCGAACGGATTCCGGCCTCTTCAGCGGCCCACCTTGCAACAGCGCGCCAGGCTGGATTAGCGTCCGTTGTGTCGAAGCGCCAGAAGGTACCAGGCGCCAGCTCGGCGACTCCCAACGTCGTGACGCGAGCGAGCGCAGAAGGCTCGCGACGTTACCGCGACCGCTGGCAGGGAAAGTTTGCGTCCGACTATTTCAGGGTCTCTCGGACAGGTCTCTCCGTTTCGTCCGTCGCGATCGGCACCTATCTCGGCGAGTGCGACGATGCCAGCGATGCCCAGTATCGCGCCGCGCTGGTGGAAGCCCTCTCGAGCGGCGTCAACACCATTGATACAGCGATCAATTACCGGTGTCAGCGCTCTGAGCGCGTCATCGGTCGTGTCCTGCAGGAGTTGATCGGCGACGGCGTTGTGCGTCGCGACGAAGTGGTGCTGTGCACGAAAGCCGGCTATGTGCCGCTGGACGCTGCGCCGCCAGGCAGTCGCGAGGAGTACGAGCGCTACGTCGAACGCGAGTATCTCGCCACCGGCGTGTTGGACCCTGCGGATCTCGTCGGCGGTGGGCATTCGATTGCACCGGGTTTTCTGGTGGATCAGCTGCATCGATCCATGAGGAATCTCGGCGTTCAGGGGATCGACTACTTCTACATTCACAACCCGGAACAACAGCTCGCCGCGATTCAACCGGCCGAGCATTCGCGCCGACTGCGCGCCGCATTCGAGGCGTTGGAGGCGTGCGTTTCCCGCGGTGAGATCGGCGCCTACGGTTGCGCGACCTGGACGGGCTTGCGGCTACCGGCGGGAAGTCGTGGGCACCTGTCGCTCTACGAGGTCGTAGCGCTCGCGAAGGACGTCGCTGGCGAGGAACACCATTTCAAGATCGTGCAGCTGCCGATCAACCTGACCATGTCCGAAGCGGTCCGTGTTTCAACGCAGCGCGACACGAAGGGTCGATTGGTGCACGTGATCGACGCGGCCGCCGAACTCGGCCTGGATCTCGTGGCGAGCTCACCGCTGATGCAGGGGCAGCTCACCCACGATCTGCCTGGCCAGGTCCGCGAGCTTTTTCCGGGGTCTACCGACGCGCAACGCGCGCTGGCGTTCGTGCGCGCGCTACCAGCCGTGCTGGCTGCGGCGGTCGGAATGCGAAACGCGGATCACGTGCGCGAGAACCTTGCGGCGCTGGGCACGGGCTGACGCTGCGTGGGCCCGAAGCTCGTGCTCAGGGCAGGGAGCCGTGCAGCTGCGATGAACCGGCTGGCATCGCGACGGCAACCGTGTCAACGTGGTTGCCGGTCGAGACTTCACCGCTGGAGGCAGTTCCCCGAGTCCGCTCAGTGAACGCTTCGCATTGCCGGTGCATGCTGGAATAAGCCGGCCCAAGCATGCCAGCCGCGCCGGGATTCAAGGCAGGCGTCATCGAGCAGGCGCTCGAGGTGTCGCCGCTCGTGAGCAGAGCGCGCGCCATCCAATACTGGCGTTCCCCGCCCTGGCGTCCGTCCGGATAGTCACGATTCAGAACACGCATCCAGCGCAGCGCTTCGCGCGCATCACCTTTTGCAATTTGAAGCTGCGCGAGAAGCAGAAGGGCCCGTTCACGTTGGCGGGACTCGGGGTGCTGGCGCGCGATGCTCACGTAGGCTTGTTCGGCGTCCCGAGCGGACGTCGCGCGCGCGCCTTGCCACGCGAGTACCTCGGCGCCGCCGTCGAGCCCGAACCAGAAGATCGCGAGCCCGATGAAGAAAGCTGTCGTCGTCGAGACGGTGCCGATGAGCCACGACAAGGCACGCCGGGCGGTCATCGGCATTCGTGACGATGACCGGATCGCCGAACCGGCGGCCATATCTTCGGCGCCGATGGCGGCGATGGCATGTCGAATGTAGGAGTCATCGATGGACGTCGACTGGTCCGCGAACCCGGACAGCATCGCGCGATCGCAGGCGAGATTGATGAGCCGAGGAATGCCGCCGGTCGACCGGTGAAGGCGCTTCACGCCGTTCTTGTGGAACGTCACGCGCCCGCGGGCGCCCGCGACGTTCAGCCGGTGGTCGATGTACCGAGCCGTTTCCTCTCGCGACAAATGCGTGAGCGTGCACCGCACGCTTACCCGCTGATACAGCCCCGCCAACTCCGGCGCGCGCATGATCTCGAGCAACCCCGACTGTCCAACGAGGACGATCTGAACGAGCTTGTCGCGATCCGTCTCGAGGTTGGACAGCACCCGGATCTGTTCGAGAAAGCCGGTGTTCAGCTGTTGTGCTTCGTCCACGATCACGACGCATGACTTTCCGAGTGCGGCCAGCTCGAGGAAGTACGTGCGGAGCAGATCGACCAACTGTCGGCGCGATGTCATCCCGGCATCACCGAGCTGGAACTCAGCGACCAGCGCTTGCAGTACCTCCAGGCCGCTCAGAAACGGATTGGAGATCAGGGCTACGCGATGGCCGTCCGCTGTGAGCTTGTCGCGCAGAGCATGACAAAGCAGGGTCTTGCCGGTGCCAGGGTCGCCCGTAACGACCATGAGGCCTTCGTTCTGCGCCAGGCCGTAGAGGATGGCCTCTTCCGCCGTGCCGTACGGTTCCGAGTAAAAGACGAATGACGGGTTGGGTGTCAGCGCAAAGGGCTTCTCGCTGAGGCCGAAGTAATCCTCGTACAGCGCCACGTTTGCCCGTTGGACGACGAGGGCGGCAGCCGAGGTCCCTGGCCCGGCGGGTCTCATCGAGTGCTTCGATTGATCAGAGAGATTTCCGCCATCTACCATCCTTCCCTATCGCGAACCCGATCGGAAGCGGACGATGGAACAGTAGGAGTGGACGCGCCAGACGCAACATCGAGATTGCGCCGGCGTTCACCGAAGCAGGCGAAACTGCCGCGCCGCAGCTTCACCAGTTGCATCTTCAATGTCGGCTCAGGGCTTCCAATCGGCGATGAACACGTCCGTGCCACCCTGCTGGGGCGAGTGGCGGTTGGACGCCCATACCAGCTGACGCCCGTCAGGGCTGAACATGGGGAATCCGTCGAACTCCGGATCGGTCGTCACCTGTTCGAGACCCATGCCATCCAAGCCAACGAGGTACAAGTCGAAGTTACGACTGCGCGGATTCTTGTAGTTAGACGAAAAGATGATCCGCTTGCCGTCGGGCGTGAAGAACGGGGCGAAATTGGCTCCGCCGAGGTTCGTGACCTGTCGCTGTCCGGTGCCGTCGGCGTTCATGACCCAGATCTCCATACGATTTGGTCGCACGAGACCCTGGCCGAGCAGCGCCTGATACGCCGCGAGGCTATCACCGGCCGGATGCCAGGCCCGGTAGACAATCTGCTTGCCGTCCGGCGAGAAGAAGGCGCCACCGTCGTACCCGGGGATATTGGTCAGCCGTTTCACGTTCGAGCCGTCCACACCCATGGTGTAGAGCTCAAGGTCGCCGTCCTTGAGCGACGTGAAGACCAGCGTCTTGCCGTCGGGCGAGAGCGTGGCCTCGGCGGTGTAGATGCCATAGCTCGTCAGGCGCTTGCGATCCGATCCGTCCGCGTTGGCTGTGTAGATGTCGAAGGGATCGAGCCTCCAGACGTAGCCTCGCGAAGGATCCGGACGGGGCGGACATAAGCTGTCGGCGGCATGCGTGGACGCGTACAGAATCTTTCGGCCGCCGTCGAAGAAGTAGCCGCAGGTGGTCTTTCCGGTTCCGTCGGACACGCGGCGGAGCGATGATCCGTCGGACGAGCGCATGATGTACTGCTGGTCGCACGTTCGTCCGTCGCGGGTCGACTGGAAAACCAGCCAGCGGCCGTCGGGACTGAAATAGGCCTCGGCGTTTTCTCCGCCGTACGTCAGTTGGCGAATGTTCTGCAAATGCGACTCGCCCGGCGCGGGCTGCACGGTCCGCGCTGTCGGCCCGGGATTCTGGCCGTGTGACAGACGGCCACAAGCGAAAACCGCCGTCGCGACGAGCGCGACGGCGGTTGCAGAGTATCGGCTCATGCCCGAAAGCTATCTAGGTGGGCGGCGCTCCGGACCGGCGGCATTCTGGTTCTTGCCGGGCACGTTGTCATTCAGCGGTTTCACGTTGGCCTGGGCAAGGCTGAACAGGTCCTTTTGTGTCTGGCCCTTGTTCATCATGTCGATCGCCCTGCGAAGCGGAGCGTCGAACTGGAGCTCGCGGCGCTTGGCTGTCGAGTCGCCTGCCACATAACGGGCCACATACCGCTCGAGCTGCTGTCCGACCCAGCGACTGCCGGCCGACCACTGCTGAGCGTCGACCTTCACGCCCCGCGCCTCGATGCGTCGAAGAAGCTCATCCTTCCACGCGGGCTGCACCTGGAAGTCCTTCGTCGCGCTCTTGGAGAGCTCCAGCGCATAGTCGTTGAGAGCCGTGAAGTATTCCTGCGTCTTCGGCGCCAGTGCTTTGAGCAGCTGCTGCTCGGCGGTGGTGAGGGTGTCGTCCGGGACGATCACATCAGGCGTGACACCGCCACCGCCGTACACGATGCGACCAGCGTCGGACTTGAACTGCGGCCGCGACTTCTTCGTGGCGTCCGTCTCGAGCGAATCGCGCGCAGTGTCCTCGACGAACTGTCCGTCGATAAACTTGCGCTCGCGCTGGATGGAGCGACCGCTGGGGGTATACCACTTGGCCGTCGTGAGCTTGAGCGCGTAGCCGCCGTCGAGATTGAAGACGGACTGCACCAGGCCCTTGCCGAATGTAGTCTGGCCCACCAGAACCGCCCGGTCATGGTCCTGAAGCGCCCCGGCAACGATCTCGCTGGCAGATGCCGAGCGCTCGTCGGTGAGCACGATGATGGGTGTCGTCGGGAGCGCGGGCTGCCCGCGAGCAACGTAGTTCTGGACGTCGCCGCTACGCGCACGAACCGACGCGATCTCGAGACCGGACTTGAGGAACAGGTTGCTGACCGTGAGCGACTGTTCCAGGATGCCGCCAGGGTTGCCGCGGAGGTCGACGATCACGCCCTTGGCACCGCGATCCGAGAGCGACTTGATGGCGTCCTCGAGCTCCGAGGCCGCGTTCTCATTGAAGCTCTGGAGCGGGACGTAACCGACCGTCCCGAAGGTGATCGCGTATGGCACCGCAGGGACGTGGATGATCGCGCGGGTGAACTCCATGTCGATCGGTTGCGAAACGCCAGGGCGGCTGAATTTCACGCGGACCTTGGTGCCAGGCGTGCCGGTGAGGACATCGCTGGCCTGCTGCGTGGTCCAGCCACGAGTGGACGTGGTGTCCACCTGGATGATGCGATCGCCTTCACGAACTCCGTTGCGCTCAGCTGGAGTGTGGGGGAAGACGCGGTTCACAACGATCTGCTGGTCGCGAGGCTCGATCTGCATCCCCAGGCCGCCGTACCGTCCGCCCGTCCGTGTGGTGAACTGCTTCAGCTCCTTGGGAGAAAGCAGCTCGGTGTACGGATCGTTCAACTCACGGACGAGTCCGCGTGCCGCCTTCTCGTACATCGCGCCTTGCGGCAGCGTGTCCACAAAGCGCTCTGCGACGAGCGAGAGGACCTGATCGAGCAGCACCGTTCCCTCTCGTCCTGCGCGCGACTGGAGCAGGAACCCGCCCGCGAGGAGCGGAAGGAGGATGACGGCGACCGCAGCAAACTTCCGAGGACGACGCATGATTATGACCCGTGCAGATGTGGACTGAAGGTAGCGAAAAACGGACGTATCAGGTGCTGGGCCCGGGCACTTCCTGAGGGGACTGCTCGCGTTGCTCCTCGCCACTCTGCCAGAGCGCTCGCCAACTGAGCACTCGTCCAGAGCGAAAGCGCTTCTTCGTGAGTTTTACGCCGGTCGGCGAGATCGATACGGTGAACGGTTCGCCGTCGATCTCGATTTCGCGGCGAATTTCCTTGAGGAGTTTCGTTGCCATTTCCTTTCTATACTCCCGGGGGACTCAAACGTTCAGTTGGGGACAGCTACGGCAGGTCTCGCGCCGTTCACTCCGCACGGGAGGCGAGAACATATTCGGCATGCCACTCGCGGCGATGCTGTCGGAACCCGGCGTCGCGGACGAGACCGGTTTCCACCAGCATGACGTGAGCTGGCTGAAGAACGCGCTGCAGATGAGACGGATACTTCTGAACGAGCGGAAGCATTTCCCGCAGTCGCTCGAGCGGAACGCGCCAGGTGACGATTCCGTTGGCGCGAGCGATCTCGAGTAGACGATAGAGCCTCCGGGCGACTGGTGACTGGAGCGCGAGGTAACGGGCGAGGGACAGGGTCACCACGTGTCTGGCGGCAATGTTTTCCCTTATGACGGGGTGCAGCACCACCCGGGCAACGCCGGGCTCGGCCGCCGGTACGGCAGCGAACAGGCCAAGCTGATCGCGGTCGATGATTCGCCTGCGTTCGATCGAAACCGACGACAGCACCGTGAACTGACCGCTCATGACGGCGCCGAACGCCGAAGAGTAGTAGGCGTTTGAAGACTCCAGCGTGGTTCGCTCGAGACGCCCAAGCGCGGACCGGAGCAGGTCATAGGTACGTCCATCGACCCGCCGGTCGATGGACCTGAGAAAACTGTGCAGCGTGAACGTCACCGCGCCGTCAGCCGGATGTTCGGCTTCACTGAAGCGCCGACAGAGCTCGACGTAGACGTCCTGGTCGAAAGTGCCGGGAAGACGATCGCCCGGGGCCGGCAGTACGCGCCAACGACCTCCCGTGTCAGTCGAATAACTGATCACGGTGTCGTCTGCAGAGTCGCTCAAACGGAAGAGAGGGAGGGCCTCCAGCGACCGGTCGAGCGCAACCAGACGCATCGCAGCGCGTCGGCGCACGGCGAGGTTCATGGGGAGAACTTACGGCGTCAACGGCGAAGGCGGATGACCTGTCCTGTGATGGCAACGGCGGCGGGGGAGCAGAGAAAGGCCACCACGGAAGCAACCTCTTCGCGTTCGACATAGTGCGTGTCCCGCGCCATCGAGGCTTCGTTCGTGGCTGTTCGAATGGCGGATGGCGCCAACGCGTTGGCGCGCACCCCATGCTCGCGGCCCTCGTCCGCAACGGATCGCATCAGTGCCACCACGGCGGATTTCGCGGCGACATAGGCCGCCGTGTTTCGCGCAGGCTGCCCGTCGAGTACCGCCTCCGATGCGAAGAAAACGATGGAGCCTCCGGCGGTCCTCACGAGGGGATAGAGCGCTCTCGTGGCGAGATAGGCGGTCGTGAGATTGATGCGGAACATGCGATCGAACGTCGCCGGATCGCTGTCGGCGATGGGTCCGGTCACACCAAACCCACCCGCAAGGTTCACGAGGGCATCGAGACGCTCACCGTGCTGACGCGCGCGCGTCGCCAGCTGGGAGACACCGTGCGCGTCCGCCAGGTCGCACGCGTAGCCATGTGCGTCGTACCCTGCGGCAACGAGCTCTGCGGCTCGGGCTCGCACTTCATCCTCGGATCGCGACACGACGAGAACCGTGTCGCCGCGACGCGCGAGCGCCCCCGCGACGGTTTCACCGACCTGTCCCCTGCTTCCGACGCCCGTGATGAGCGACAGCACCGATCTGCTCCCGTCCAAGTGATTTGCAGCCACGGACATGGCATGCAATCAGCAAGAAGCTACATCGAAATGACCAGGCTGAAACCATTTGCGAAGACCATCGGCATCATCGTCGTTGTGACGCTTGCGCTCATCGGACTTCTTTCGATCACACGCGGCACGCCGCTGCGGCGCGTGATCTACGGAACCCGGCCCATTCCGCCGCACGTCAGCGAGCCGTCGTTCCGCGACCTGATGGCCCTGTTCTCCGGCGTCCATCTGGAGACGGGTAACAAGGTGGAGCAGCTGCTCGACGGAGATGGCACGTACCCACGGCTGTGGGACGACCTGCGACGCGCGAGCCGAACGATCACCATGCAGATGTACTTCTCGCAGCCCGGACAGGTGGCCGACACGCTTGGCACCATTCTGACCGAGCGAGCCCGGTCCGGTGTGCGCGTCCTGCTGCTGCTGGATGCATTCGGATCGCAGACGCTGCGCCGTGCATGGGTCGACAGCCTTCGGCGCGCGGGAGTCGAAGTGGCCGTGCTGCGGAAGCTCAAGTGGTACTCGATTCACAATGCCGCGGACCGATCTCACGTTCGCGCGGTCGTCATCGACGGCCGAATCGGCTACACCGGCGGTTTTGGTCTCGCGGACTACTGGTTGGGCGACGGTCGAGGGGCGGACCAATGGCGTGAGTCGAACGTCCGCTTCGAAGGCCCCGCCGTGATGGAATTGCAGGCAGCGTTCGCTGCGGGATGGGTGGAATCCACGGGGGAACTGCTCGTTGACGACCGTTTCTTTCCGCGCCGGGGATTTCATGTGCAGGCCGGCAACACGACTGCCGGCCTGCTGTTCACATCGACCACAACCGGAAGCACGCCGGCCGAGCGGTTTCTGGCTTTGACGATCGCCGGTTCGAGCAAGACGCTGTATGTCACCAACTCGTACTTCGTTCCGGACGACGATTTTCGCGACTTGCTGATCGATGCCGTGCGGCGCGGAGTCGACGTGCGCATCCTCACGGTAAGTAAGGCGTCGGACGTGCTGACGACATGGTTCGCGGGACGCGCGCGCTACGAATCACTGCTGAGCGGGGGCGTGCGGATCTTCGAGTATCAACCGAGCATGATGCACGCCAAGACGATGGTGGCCGACGGCATCTGGGGGACCATCGGCTCGATGAACTTCGACAACCGCTCCCTGGCGTTCAACAACGAGTCGAACCTGGTGGTCTGGGATCGCGACTTCGGAAGCTTGATGGACGCGACGTATCTCGAGGATCTGAAGCTCTCGCGCGAGATCAGACTCCCGGAGTTCCGGCGCCGCTCGATGACCGAGCGGCTGGTCGAGCTCGGAGCGTCCGTACTCTCCCGATTGCTGTAGCCAGCAGGGGTGGCCGCTGACTAGCGCACGTCCTCGTGTCCCAATGCCGCGCGGACGGCTTCACGCATGGCCACGACGGCCGTATCCCGGGCTGCAGGCACGTCTTCCCGCACGTGCAGCTCGATTCCATCCGCAACGGTGACGCGTCGCCAGACCGGAGTTGGCTCGTCGTCCCTGCGCTGCGCGGTATCGGCGCCAGACCCGAGCGCCGGCGCCAGAGAGCCGGCGACACGCCGTTCGAGGGCATCGCCAGCGAAATCCTTCATTTCACGCCTGATGGTCTCGAGCGTGGCCCCCTCGCGCTGGCGGATCTTGATGGCGAGAAGCTGAAGGAAGTGACGGTAGTTGTACGTCGCGGCCGTACCAGCTCCCTCGGGCCGATCGAGCAGCCCACTCGCCACGTAAAACCGCACCGCCCGCGCGCTTGGCGCGGCTCGCGCCGAGGCGTTCGTGGGACGCATGCCGGCGGCATCGACCAGGGCGGTGACGTGCGCGGCGAGACCGCGCGCATTCCAGGGCGCGTGGCGCGAGTGCGCACGCAGCAACGAGACAGGCGAATCCAAGGGGTGAGGATGGGAGGGACGGACGAGACTGATATTAGAGCAATCCACCGGGGAACGAAACGGCGGGGCGACCTGGTCGCCCCGCCGTTCATTCACGCTACTGCGCGCTAGCGACGGCGGCCCTTCTTTCCGCCCTTCTTTTTCGCGCTCTTCTTGCCTGCCTTTGCGGCCTTTTTCTTGGCCGGCTTCTTGGCAGCCTTCTTCTTGGCCGGCTTCTTGGCGGCTTTCTTCGGAGCCACCTTCGCGGCCTTCTTCGCCGCCGGCTTCACGGCAGCCGCGGCGGCCGGTTTCGCAGCACGGGGCGCCGGGGACCGCCCAAAGACTTCTTCCTCCTCCTCCTCGACATCGCCGCCAATGGCCTCGCCCTCGCCTGCCTCTTCTTCCTCGTCCATGTCGTCGGTGCTGTCCCAGAGGTCGTCGGACTCGCGATGCGTAGCCCAGCCGCCCTCGTCGTCGTCGTCGTCGTCATACTTCCGACCGGCACCACCGCCATATCCGAGATCTTCGGAGTCGTCCTCGCCGTCAGCGAATCGATACTCGTCCTGCAACCCGTCACCCCGCGGCATGACCGCCCTCCTCTGTCAGGAAGTGTGACCTGCAAAAGTTTTCAGTGATTCTCAGGAATCGTGGCGCGTGTAGCAACACACCCTAGTAAGGGGTTCGAGACGCCACGTCAAGGACAGGACGATCAGTCGCCGATGCCGGCCACCTCGGGCACTGGCGGATGATGGGGCGACCGATGCGTATCGGGGCGATGCACCCGCCGACGACCCACAATCCAGTCCGCGGTGTCGTCCAGCAGCGTGTAGACCACCGGGACGACGAAGAGCGTCAGCAGCGTCGAGGTGATCAAACCGCCGATGACTGCGCGCGCCATTGGGGCGCGGGTCTCGGCGCCGGCACCGATGGCGAGGGCCAGCGGTAGCATGCCGAAAATCATGGCAACCGTGGTCATGACGATGGGGCGCAGACGAATGCGGCCGGACATCAACAATGCGTCGACGCGACTCATGCCGCCCTCGCGCTGCTGATTGGCGAAGTCCACGAGAAGAATGCCGTTCTTGGTGACCAGACCCATGAGCATGATCACACCGATCATCGTCATGACATTGAGGTTGCCACGCGTCACGAGCAGCGCGAGCGCCACGCCGACGAAGCTCAACGGCAGCGCCACCATGATCGACAGCGGCTGCAGGAATGATCCGAAGAGCGAGGCAAGAATCAGATAGATGAAGACAACCGCGAGAACGATGGCCTCGAACACATAGCCCTTGGTCTCGCGGAGGTTTTGCACGTCGCCACTGAACACGACGTGGTATCCCGGCGGAAGGCCGATCGAGTCGATCGCGGCCTTGGCGCGGTCAGCGACGTCTCCCAGCGCAAATCCGGGGAGCACGCCGGACGAGACGTTCACTTGCTGCTCGAGACTGCGCCGCTCGATCTGCTGAGGCCCAACGCCTGCGCGGACGTCCGCGACCTGGGACAGCGGGACCATGACGCCGGTTCCGCGCTCGTCGGTCACGGTGCTCGCGACTGGTATCCCGGCGACATCGGCGGCCGAGGTACGCATCGAATCCGGATAAACCACCACGACATCGTGGGAATAGCCCTGCGAATCCTCCCAGCGAGTGGCACGCTGACCTGAAAAGAGCGGCTGGAGCGTGGAAGCGATGCTCCCGATGCCAAGCCCCGCCCGCCACGCCTCCGATCGATTCACGCGGACATCGAGCTGCGGGATCTCCCCTTCCTCGCTCGACGTCGGCTCCGCGACACCCGGCACCGCGCGCACGGTCTCGAGCACCCTGGCCGCGGCGAGCTTCAGTCGCGTCGGCTCAGGACCCTGCACATTGATGGTGATCGGCCGTCCACGGCCGCCGAAGATCGACTGCTGCCCCTCGATCTGCGGGCGAACGCCCGGAAGGCCGCGCAACTTCACGCGAAGGTCGTTCTGAATCGCGAAGAGGTCGCGACTCCGCTCGCTCTTGGGCTTCAGCTTGACGAAGATATTGCCGTTGTTCGGCGTACCGCGAAAACCCCCGCCAGCCGAAAGATACGTGAACACCACTTCGGGCTGCTCTCGCAGGAAGCTGGCGATCTCGCGTCCCTTCTGCATCGTGTACTCGATGCGTGAGCCCGGCGGCACCCGATAACTGACCCTGAACTCATCCCCGTTGATATCCGGCATCCAGGTAAAGCCGAGCCTGGGGATGATCAGGAAGGCAATGACGATGCTGGCTGCCGCGCCTCCAACGACGGAGAGGCGATGCGTAAGGGCCCAGCGCAGCGCAGACGGATAGCGATCCGCCACACGCTCGAACCACTGGTTGAACGCGAGAACGAAGCGCTTGACGACGTTCCTCGGCTTCTGCCTCGCGTGGCCGTGCGCGCCCTCGATCTCGGGGTCGAACCAGACGCTGGAGAGCATCGGATCGAGCGTGAACGAAACGAAGAGCGACACCAGAACCGCAAAGGCGACGGTCACGCCGAACTGGAAGAAAATCCGGCCGATCATGCCGCCCATGAACGCCACGGGCACGAACACCGCGACTACCGCGAGCGAGGTGGAGATGACGGCCAGCCCGATCTCATCCGTGCCATCCTTCGCGGCCTTGTGGTGGTCTTTCCCCATCTCGACGTGGCGCACGATGTTCTCGCGCACGACGATCGCGTCATCGATGAGCAGGCCGATGGCGAGCGAAAGCGCCATCAGAGTCATCGTGTTGATGGTGAACCCGAACACCCACATGATGAAGAACGCCGAGATGATCGACACCGGGAGCGTGAGCCCCGTGATCACCGTCGAGCGCCATGAGTTCAGAAAGAGGTAGATGATCGCGATCGTGAGGATGGCACCGAGCACGATGGACAGCTCGACATCATGCAGGGATTCGCGAATGCGCTGCGAGTCATCGCGAATGAGGCGCATCTTGACGTCGCCCGGCACCTGACGCTCGATCAGCGCGATCGCGCTGCGCACCGAGTCCGCTACCTCCACGGTATTGGACCCGGACACCTTCAGAATTTCCAGCGACACGGCAGCCGTGTCGTTGATTTCGGCGCCCGTTCGCCGCTCCTCCGAGCCGTCCATGACCTGTGCGACGTCTCCGAGCTTGACGGGGATACCATTCCGGACGGAGACCGCGATATCCGCGAACGCCCGCGGATCCACGATGCGTCCTGTCACGCGGACGAGTTGCTCCATCGGGCCGCGCTGCACCCGTCCGGCCGGCACTTCCTGGTTCTCGCGCTGCAGCGCCGCTGAGATGTTGTCGGGCGTCACGCGGTAGGCGCGCATCGCGTCGGGATCTACGAGAACGCGGATCTGCCGGCGGTTGCCGCCGTTGATGTTCACGCCACCGACGCCCGGGATTGCCTCGAGCCGCGTCGCGATGACTTCCTCCGCCAGATCGGTGAGCTCCCTCAGCGGGCGCTCGCCGCTCTGCACGGCGATGGCCATGATCGGCGACTCGTTCGGGTCGAAGTGCTGAATGACCGGCTCTTCGATGTTTTGCGGCAGCTGGCGGCGAATACGAGCCACCTTGGCCTGCACGTCCTGCTGAGCGACGCCCACGTCCACGCCGAGATTGAACATGAGGCGAACCAGCGACGCACCCTGCAGCGACGTGGAGGAGATCTCCTTGATCCCCTGCACCGTATTGAGCGTCTCCTCGAGCGGCTTGGAGACGTCGCGCATCATGGACTCGGGCGATGCGCCGGGAAACGTCGTGCTGACGATGACCACGGGGTACGTGATATCCGGATACTCGTCGATGGCCAGGCGCCGATAGCTCACGATGCCGAGCACGACGAGCAGTACCATCATCATCGTCGCGAAGACGGGCTGCTTGATCGAGATATCAGAGAGAAACATGAGCTGAGCTCTGAGCTTGGATTACCGGCGCGCCGCGCCGCTGGAACCGTTTGCGTTCCCGGCGCGCTGGCCCTGGCGCTCTTCTCCCGCGATGATGACCTGCATCCCGCGGCCGAGCACGCCGACGTTGCCGACGATCACCCGATCGCCCTCGGACAGCCCGTCGAGAACTTCCGCCATGCCCGCGCGATCATCCACGACGCCCAGTTGGACCGACGCGATGTCGATGCTCTTGCCCGCGAGTCGATAGACGTACGGCTTGCCTTCGTCGGCGGACTGGCGAATCGCGGCCGTCGGGACCACGAGCGCCCCAGGCACAACCCGGCTGACGACGCGGCCGCTGGCGAACGTCCCGCCCTTGAGCGAGCCGGATTCGTTTGGGACCTGTATGTAGATGCCCACGCTGCGCGTGGCGGGATCGAGGGTCGGGCTCACACGCGCCACCTTGCCGTCGAAGGACCGCCCATCGGCGCTGAAGTGCACGACCTGTCCGACGCGGACTGCGTTCGCCTGGCGCGCCGGAACCGCCGCCGCGAGCTCGAGTACGTCGCTGCGAACAAGCGTGAACAGTTCCGCGCCGCGCGCGAGATGCTCGCCGTTCTCCACCATTTTCTGCGCGATCACGCCGCTGGTCGGCGCGATGACACGCGTGTCGGTGAGGAGTGACTGCGTGGCGCGAACGCGTGCCTGGGCGGCCGCCAGTTTCGCCTTGGCGGCAGTTACCGCCTGCTCCGCCATCTTGTGGTCGCGCTCGGACACCGCACCGGCGCGGAACAACTCGGTCGTCTGCTCGAGGTTCCACTGCGCCGTGGACGCCTCCGACTCTGCCGCCGTCTGGTCGGCCCGCGCGCTGGCATGCCCGCTCTCCTGCTCCGATGCCTCGAAGCGGGCAAGCACCTGCCCCGCTTTGACGCGCTCCCCTTCCCGGACGTTCACAGCGACGAGATCACCCTCGAGACGAGCGCGAACATCGACGCTCTCGATGGGGCGCAGGTCGCCCGTGATGGGAATGCCTTCCTCGATCGTGTCGCGCCGAGTGGGGGCGACGTCGCTGGTTGCCAGCGTGATGGTCGGCGAGGCACGTCCAGGGCCGCCCTGACCGCCCCCACCCGAGCCCGGACCGCCCGCTTGCTGGGCCGTGGGACGCGCCTGCGCGTCCGGAACACCGGCGTTGTCAGAGCCCGAACAATCGATCGAAACGACGAGTAACGCGCCGAGCGCGATGAGGCGAATGAAACGCACTAGTTATCAGTCCGGCGCGCTGGAGCGCGCATGGTTGCGGGCATTGGAATCGGCCGACCCAGCGCGCGCGCCAGCTCAGCAGTAGCGAGATACAGATCGAACGTGGCGCGCGCCTCACCGCTTTCCGCGGTCAGGAGCGCGAGCTGCGCGTCAGACACTTCGAGTTGTGTGCTCAGGCCGCGCGTGAAACGAAGCGAGGCAAGACGAAAGGCCTCCTGGGCCTCGCTGGAAGTCTCGCGCCGGCCATCGAACACGGACTTGGCGCGCTGCAGTTCGGCGCGCGCACGCGCTACCTCGACGGCGACCTGCTCGCGCTCCTGCTGAAGCTGAAGGTCGGCGACGCGCGTCGCCGCCTTGGCGAGCTGCAGCGCGCTCTTGGCGCGCAGCCCGTCGAACAGCGGCCACGAGAACTGCACGCCCATATTGCGGTCCTCGAACCATCCGCCGTTCTGACAGAGACGCGGCTGGCTAGCAGTTCCACACTGGACATTGAGCGAGCCGCGCTCGGACGGGAATCCGAACCCAAACGGAGGGAAGGCCCCATAGCCGGTCTGGAAAAACCAGGTGATGGTCGGGAAGAGATCCGCTCGAGCGGCGGTGACCGCAAAGTGACGGCTGCGCGACACGAGCTCCGCTGAGCGCAATGCAGGCCTGTTCGGCAAGGCAGTGGAGTCGAGATACGCAATGACCAACGCCTGGGCGGCGCTGGGATCCACGGTGCTGGTAAGCACAAGCGGCCGGTCCAGCGAAAGATTGAGCAGCCGCTTCAGTTCAAGGTGGGCCAGGTCGCGATCATTGCGCGCCTGAATCGCGACCGGTTCGATGTTGGCGCGCTCCACCTTGGCGCGGAGGACGTCGTACTGCGCGGCCCGACCGGCGGTTTGAAACTGCTGCACTTGCGTGAGTCGTGCCGACGCCAGCTGAAGATTCGTCTCCTGGAGCTCCACGAGCCGTTCGGCCAGCAGTGCTCCGAGGTAAGCACGCTGCACCGTCACCGTGAAGAGCGCCTGCTGCTCCTGGGCGTCGAGGTGCGCGGCGGCAGCAAGACTGCTCGCAGAGCGGGCCGTGGCCACGATGCGCCCACCCTGAAACAGGGTTTGAGAGACATTGGCGTTCGTGGTGTAGGTGTTGGGCTGGTTGAACACGTTGCTGACTGCGCTGCTGCGAGCGGACTCGTAAGTGCGCGTGTAAGCGGCGCTGAGCCGGAGCTGCGGCAACAACGCGGCGCGCGCGTTGCCGACCTGAGCGTCCGCGATATCGGCCTGAGCGGCACTGAGCAGCACCTCGTCGGAGATCCGCAGGCCGTTCGTGACCGCCTCCTCGAGTGAGAGGCGGATGGTATCCATCGACGCAGCGGGGCGCTGAGCAAGCGCAGGCAGGGCCACCGCTAGCTGGATCGCGCCGCCCAAGAGAATGATTGAGCGGGACATCATGTCTATAGTATACGCCGAGCGAGGGGCGGGCGTTGCCGCCACTCGCGCCGGCCGTTTCCATGTGTTATTCAAGCGACGACCCCAGAGGCGCGCGAGGCGCCGGAGGCTACTAATGAAGAAGACTGCGCAGCTGACGCGGCGGGTGGTCGCCGTGCTCGCCGTGCTCGCGGCCGCCGCGTGTACGCTCCAGGCTCAGGCGAAACCCACCGACAGCCCCGCTCGCCAAGCCGGTAGCGGAGTGGCGAACCAGCTCACCGCAGCCGAGCGTGGCGCCGGCTGGCGTCTGCTCTTCGACGGACAGACGACGACGGGCTGGCGTGGATACAAGGATGCCGCGATGCCGGGCGGCTGGGACGTGGTCGACGGGACGCTCCACAAGACGGCAGGCGTGGCGGACATCCTGACCACCGATCAGTTCGGCGACTTCGAGCTGACTTTCGACTGGAAGCTCGCGACTGGCGGCAATGCCGGAGTCTTCTATCGGGGAACGCAGGAGTACGACCACATCTACTGGAGCGCTCCCGAGTTCCAACTGCTCGACGACGCGCACCATGCCGATGGTCGCAACCGCCTGACGTCAGCGGGTGCCGCGTATGCGCTGTACCCGTCTCCGGCCGGCGTCGTGAAACCGGGTGGCCAATGGAATTCCGCGCGCATCCTCGTGCGCGGCTCGCACGTCGAGCATTGGCTCAACGGGACGAAGCTGCTCGAGTACGAGCTGTGGAGCCCCGACTGGACCGCGAAGGTGAAGGCCAGCAAGTTCATCGACTATCCCAAGTACGGCCGCGCGACGCAGGGATACATCGGCATCCAGGGCGACCACCAAGGCGAACTGTCCCTGCGCAACATCAAGATCCGGGAGATCAAGTGATGACGACGACTGCGCGAAGCGGGGGCGCCCAGGCTCGGCTCTCCGTCATGATGTTCCTGCAGTTCTTCATCTGGGGCGCGTGGTACACGACGGTCGCGGTCTACATGACGAAGCACGGAATGGCCGACCAGACGTACTGGCCATTCACGGTGAATCCCATCGCGGCGATCGTCGCGCCGTTCTTTCTCGGCCTGGTCGCCGACAGGTACTTCGCGACTGAACGCGTCCTGGGGATCCTGCATCTGCTGGGAGCAGCGGTGATGCTCATGGTGCCGAGAGCGACAGGCTCACCATCGACGTTCATTCTTCTGCTGCTGATCTACAACATCTGCTACATGCCGACGCTGGGGCTCTCCAGCTCCCTCGCGTTCCACAATCTTCAGGATCAGGAAAAGCAGTTTCCGATGATCCGCGTGTTCGGAACGATCGGGTGGATCATCGCCGGACTGTTCATCAGCTACGCGCTGACGCCGATGCTGGGCCGCACCGCGGAAGAGACCGCGGCGCCGCTCTACGCTACCGCGATCGCGAGCGCGCTGCTGGGGATCTACAGCTTCACGCTGCCGCATACGCCGCCACCAGCGCGCGGCCAGCAGGTGTCGATCCGGTCGATCGTCGGCATCGACGCGTTCAAGACGCTCGGCAGCAGCTCGTTCTACGTTTTCGTCGCCGCCTCCCTGCTGCTCTGCATCCCGCTCGCGGCGTACTACAACTTCACTCAGATCTACCTCGGAGCCGCTGGCGTGAAGAACATCGCCGCCACGCAGACCATCGGTCAAATGTCCGAAACCGGGTTCATGCTGCTCATGCCGCTGATGTTCGCGCGGCTCGGCGTGAAACGGATGCTGATGCTCGGCATGCTGGCCTGGGTGGTTCGCTACGCGCTGTTCGCGGTCGCGGCTCCCTCGGCGGTATTCTGGATGATCCTCGTCGGCATCGCGTTGCACGGCATCTGCTACGACTTCTTCTTCGTCACCGGCCAGATTTACGTCGACAAGCGCGCGACGCCCGCGGTTCGCTCGCAGGCCCAGGGCTTCTTCGTGCTCGTGACGTACGGCGTCGGAATGTTGATCGGCGCGCAGATCGCCGGCCGCGTGCACGGTCGGTTCCTCGGCAGTGCACAAGCGCTGACGCTGGACCAGTGGGCCAGGTTCTGGTGGCTGCCAGCGGCGTTCGCGGCCGCCGTGCTCGTCTTTTTCGCGATCGCATTCCGCGAGAAGGAGCGCGCGGCGACGGCGTCAGGCTCGCCGGTGCAGGCGCAGGCGGTGGGTACATGAGCGACAAGCCGACGGACGTCTCGCGGCGCGCTTTCGTGCGCGACCTCGCGAAGGTGGGCGCCGCCACGTCGGTGTTCTCGATCGTGCCGCGCCACGTGCTCGGGCGCGGGTTCATCGCGCCCAGCGACAAGATCGACGTCGCGTGCATCGGCATCGGCGGGATGGGCGCCTCCGACGTTCGCGGGATGGCCGCCCTTCCCGACGTGAACATCTACGCGTTGTGCGACGTGGATTGGCGCAACGGCGAGGCCTCGTTCCTCGCGAACCCCAAGGCGCTGAAGTTCAAGGACTATCGCGAGCTGCTCGACAAGGAAGGGCGCAACGTCGACGCGGTCACGGTGACGACGCCCGACCACTCGCACGCGGCGGCATCGATGTTGGCGCTGCGAGCCGGCAAGCACGTGTACACGCAGAAGCCGCTGACGCGCACGATCTATGAGGCGCGCACGCTAGCGCAGGAGGCCGCGCGCCGGCCCGCGCAGGCCACGCAGATGGGCAACCAGGGCCACGCGAACGAAGGCACTCGACAGATTCGCGAGTGGGTGGAAGCCGGCGTCATCGGCCCGGTGCGGACCGTGGAGTTCTGGACGAACCGCCCCATCTGGCCGCAGGCCATCAATCGGCCCACCGAGATGCACAACGTGCCGCCGACGCTCGACTGGAATCTGTGGCTCGGGCCAGCGCCCGAGCGCCCGTATCATCCGAGTTACGCGCCGTTCAACTGGCGCGGATGGTGGGACTTCGGCACCGGCGCCCTTGGGGACATGGCGTGCCACATCATGGATGCGGCGTACTGGACCCTGGGCGTCAAATATCCGTCGCGAGTGACTGCCGAAAGCACGCAGCTTTTTCCAGAGACTGCGCCGCGGTCGTCGCGCATCATCTACGAGTTTCCGGCGACCGGAAACCGGCCCGCCATCACCTGGATCTGGCGCGATGGTGGTCTGTATCCGCCGCGTCCCAAGGACTGGTCACCGGAGCGTCAGTGGCCGTTCGACAGCAGCGGCCAGCTCTGGCTGGGTGACAATGGCTCCATCGCCGCGTACACGTACGGCGAGAATCCGCGGCTGACCGATGACAAGCGCGATGCGGAGCTAAAGGCCAGTCCCCCGGCGCAGAAGTATCCGCGCGTGCCGGGTGTTTACGCCGAATGGGTGGATGCGATCAAGAAGGGAACGCAGCCTGGTTCGAACTTCGCCGGGCACGCTGCGCCGCTGACCGAGATGGTGCTGCTCGGGAATCTCGCGCTCAGGTTACAGCGACCCGTCGAGCTCAATCCTCAGACGGGCGAGATCCTGACGCAGGGGATTCCGGAGGAGTGGTTGCGGCCGACGTATCGGAGTGGCTGGAGGCTCATGGTTTAGTCGCGCTGGGGGCGGAACTACTCATCCGAATTCAACGAATTAGAACGAATTGTTACTACAACAAGAAAGCTCCTCACACATGGTGAGGAGCTTTGTTTTGTGCGACGCACTCTTTTAGTGCGACACCGCGATTCGTTTCAATTCGCGGAATTCGGATGAGGTTTTTCTCACGGCTTCCACGTGCCTTTTGCAACTGCCGGCACGAATTCGTCTAGCCCCTTCGGCGGGAACGACAGTGTGCGTCCTTCCTCGGCGCTCTTGTACGCCGTCATCAGGACCTGCACCACCTCAACGCCGTCGTCCCAGGTGAGCAGCGGCTTCTCCTTGCCGAGGAACACACGCACGAAGTGCCGATCTTCGGCCTCGTAGCCGTACGCCGCGGCTTCGTTCGGCACCACCGGCATCAGGCCCATTTCGGCGTTCTGCTTTTCGACGAGATCCTCGCCCGTCTTGCCCTTCACTTCGCGGCTGAAGAAAAGCTTCAGCCCTGAGTCGAGCGAGTTCCATTGCATCGAGTACTCCGGGCCCAGCAATTCAGCTGAGAGTCGCAGGCCGGCGCCCACGAAACTCCAGGACGTGCTGGCCTCGCCGATCACCGTCAGGCCGTCCTTGGTCTCGAACTCGATATTGACGCTGGCGAAGTCCTCGGATGGTGTCTTGGAGTAGTCCACTCCGATGCCCATGCTCTTCTTCAGGAGCTTCACGTACTCCGGGCGCGTCCATTTCAGGCTGGCGATGTGCCCGGTCACCTTCTTCGGCTTCACCGAGCGCAGTGGCTCGCCGGGGGCGGTGAGCAAGTGTCGAACGACCAGCGCCGAGTGACACATCATGTCGTTGAGCACGCCGCCGCCCTGCATTTCCCCACGCCAGAACCAGGGCATGTGCGGGCCGCTGTGTTCCTCCGCGGCGCGAGCGAGATAGGGTCGGCCCGTCGTCGCTGCGCCACGAGCCCAGGCCAGGTTGCGTCCCGCCTCGACGTGCGGGGCGAAGAGCTGATTCTCGAGGTAGCCGTGCTCGAGGCCCGCGGCTTTCACCAGCGCCGTAATCTTCTTGGCTTCGGCGACGTTGCGCGCGAGCGGTTTTTCGCAGGCGATGCCGGCCAGCTCGCCCTTGCCGCTCTGCACTACGTCGATGACCTCCTCGACGTTCTCGATGCGTGCGTGATTCGGCCCGGTGAGCCAGATTGCGTCGACCGAAGGGTCGCGAACCATGTCGGCAATGGTTCCGTAGGCCTTGGCCCGCCCGACGTCGAGGTCGCGCGCGAACTGCGCCGCGCTCTCCGCATTCTTGCGGTTCGGGCTCCAGACGCCCAGCACCTCGGCGTCGCGCACCGCCCGAAACCCCTGCATGTGAAATTTTGCGTTGAACCCACTGCCGACGAACCCGACGCCAAGACGTCCGTCTTTCATTTATCGATGGTGACGCGTGAGCTCATCAGATCCTGATTGACGCCCAGCTTGTTCATCGCGGCAGGCGGGCAGCCATCCCACCCAGGGTTGAAGACATTCCCGATGTACTGCAGGTCCTTCCAGCCAATGGCAGACGAGAAGAACCCCGACGCCGTGAAGTCACGCATGCGATTGAAGAATGCCACGCCATGGCTCATCTGCGGGCGTGCCTTGTCTGGCCACGCGATGTCGTCCAGGATCTGACGGCGCTGGGCATCGGCCGCAGCGACGAACGTGACTCCAAAACGCTCACGGGACTCGGTGTCGAGCCACGCGAGTCCCCCACGCATCGACGTCTTGCTGTTCTCGGATGCCTCGCGGTCAGCGAGCAGATAGTCCATGAACTCAGGCACCTTGGCGTCCGTCGCACTGCCCGAGCGCTCGTCGCGAGGGATGATGTAGTCCACGAGCACCCGAACGGTCTGCCACTCGTGCCGCGAAAAGAACTTCGGGACGTATGGCTGTCCTTGCTGCAGGGACTCGACCGCGCGGACGGTGCGCTCGAGGTGCGGCGTGCCGACGTCGAGCACACTCGCGACGGAGACCATGCCGAAGGTCTTGAGGGCGTCCCGGCGGTTGACGTCGCTCACAGGGCGCCTGCCTTGCGCTGCTGCGCGATGAACTCGCTGGTACGCCACGACAGCGCCATGATCGTCCAGGTGGGATTCTTGTCCGCCTGGGAGACGAACGGTCCACCGTCGGCGACGAAAAGATTCTTGCAGTCGTGCGCGCGGCAGTTGCTGTCGAGCACCGACTTGGACGGGTCGCTCCCCATGATCGTGCAGCCCAGCTCGTGGATGATCTGACCGCCTGCCGCGATGTTGTAGCCCTGCTCTTTCGTCGGCATTGGTGAGAAGACTTTGCCGCCCATCTCCGCGATGAGCGAGCGGAAGGTCTCCTGCATGTGCTTCACCTGGTTGTACTCGTGGTCCGTCCACTTCCAGTGGAAGCGCAAAACGGGAATGCCGTACTTGTCCACGACATTCGGATCGATCTCGCAGTAGCAGTTCTCGTTCGGAATCTGCTCGCCGCGCCCGGAGAACCCGATGGTGGCGCCGTAGTACTTGCGGTAATCGCGCTTGAGCTGCTCGCCGTATCCGCCGCCCTGGTAGCGCTGGATGCCGCCCATGAATCCGGCGCCTGGCTGTCCAAGACCACCCCACACCTCAATGTGATATCCGCGCGGGAAATCGAGCTTGGCGTTGTCCAACCACCAGGGCATGTACACGTGCATCCCGCCCACGCCGTCCTCGTTGTGCGGGACGTGGTCCACCATGGCCGGGATGTAACCGGCGACGTCGGTGCCGGTGGTGTCGGTGAGATACTTGCCGACGGTGCCGCTGGAGTTGGCGAGGCCCTGAGGAAACTTCGACGACTTGGAGTTGAGGAGGATGCGCGCGGACTCGCAGGCGCTGGCCGCGAGTACCACGATGCGTGCGTTGATGTGGCGATCTTCGCCCGTGGTTTTGTCGATGTACGACACGCCTGTCGCGAGTCCGTTCGACCCCACCGTGACCTCTCGCGCCATCGCGTTGGTGATGAGCGTGAGGCGCCCGGTAGCGCGTGCAGGCGCGATGAGCACGTCCGGGCTGGAGAAGTTGGCCTTCACCGAGCAGCCGCGATTGCACTGGCCGCAGTAGTGACAGGCTTGCCGGCCGTTGATCGCCTGTGTGGTGATCGACAGGCGCGACGGAATGCACAGGATGCCCAGCTTGTCCGACGTTTTCTTGACCAGCAGCTCGTAGCAGCGCGGCTTGGGCGGCGGCTGAAAGATTCCGTCCGGATGGTTTCTCAGGCCCTCGTTGCTGCCAAAGAGACCGATGAGCCGATCGCACTTGTCGTAGTACGGCGCGACGTCGTCGTACGAGATGGGCCAATCGTCGCCGAGTCCGTCCTTGGTCTTTCCCTTGAAGTCGTCCGGACCGAACCGCAGCGAGATGCGGCCCCAGTGATTGGTGCGACCGCCAAGCATGCGGGCGCGCCACCACCTGAACTGTGTGCCCGGCGCCATGGTGTACGGCTCGCCCTCGACCTCCCAGCCGCCGTCACAGGCGTCGAACTCGCCGAACGGTCTCGTCCTGGTCGAGCCGCCCCTTCGGGGCGACGCGAAGTTCGGCACTAACATTTTAGAATCACGGGAGGCGTACCATTCCGGTCCCGCCTCCAGCACCGCGACACGCGCTCCAGCCTGCGTGAGCACGTACGCGGCCATCCCACCGCCGGCACCCGAGCCCACGATGCAGACGTCGTACGTCGGCCGCTGCGGCATCAGTATTCCAGCTTTTTCAGATAGTCGACGCTGTTTTTTGCGAACGCCATGGGGTCGGCAGGATCGTCATGCTCGACGAACACATGCTTCACGACGTGCTTCTGCTCTGCGTCCAGGCGAAGGATGGAGCTGAAATCGATTTTCCCGGAGCCCACGTCAACCTGCTCGTGCTTCGGCGGACCCGCCGAGTCCTTCATGTGGAACATCACGAAGCGCGTTGGATAGCGCTTGATGTAGTCAAATGGACTCTGGCCGCCCTCGGTGATCCAGTACAGGTCGAGCTGGAAATTGACCAGCGACGGGTCTGTGTGTGCCATCAACAGGTCGAGTGGCATCTCGCCGTCGACCGGCTTGAACTCCATGTCGTGATTGTGGTAGGCGAATCGCATCCCACGCGCTTTGACGGCAGCGCCGATGCGATTGAAGTCGTCGGCGATCTTGAGCCAGTCTGCCTTCGTCTTGCGGAGACTCTCGTCGACCCAGGCCACGGTGACGAACTCGTGGCCGACGGCGGCGGCGAAATCGACCTGGGGCGCCGGATCCTTCCGGAGCCCGACGAAGTCCATGTGAGTCGAAGGCGAGGTGAGACCTGCCTTCGTCAGAATGGCCTTCACGTCAGCGGCGGAATGGTTGAAGTACCCCGCGAATTCGACCTCGCGGTACCCCATCGCGCCAAGTTTGGCGAGCGTGCCTTCGAAGTCTCCCGGCAAGACACGGCGGACCGTGTAGAGCTGGATGCCAATGCGCTCGAGGCGACGCGGAGCGAGCGTGCCGAGCTTGGGCAAGGTGGTCGCGAACGAGTTGTACATGACGCCACCACCGATGGTGGAGCCAAGCGTCGCGAGGAAGTGTCGTCTGTTCAGCACGGCGCGAATATGATCCGTCCTGCGCTCGTCGGAAAGGTCAGGGAGGGGCCGAGGCGGCGAGCGCTGCGCCGCGAGTCAGTCCCCGACGAACTGCACGTCCACGGGTCGATCGATGATCCCCGCTTCGACCCCGCGCGCGAGGAACTGTTTCACGGCGCGTCGACCGCGATCGCCGTAATCGAGGGTCCAGTCGTTCACGTACATGCCAACGAACGTGTCAGCCTTGGCCCGGTCCAGGCCGCGCGCGTACTGCATGGAGTGATCGAGAGCGGCGGACCTGTTTTTCAAGCCATACGCGATACTGTCGCGTAAATGGCTTGATATTGACTTGATAAGCCCCTCTCCAAGGTCCTTTCTGACCACATTTCCGCCTAGCGGTAGCGGCAGGCCGGTGCGTTCGAACCACCACGCCCCAAGGTCCGCAACCAGGTGCAGCCCGCGCTCGGCGTACGTCAGCTGCCCCTCATGGATCAGGAGGCCCAGATCGACCAGCCCATCCACCACGGCGTCCTCGATCTGGTCGAATGGCGTCACCACCGGCTCGAACTCCGATTCCACGAGACGCAGCCCGAGGTACGCGCTGGTGAGCCGACCGGGAACGGCGATTCGCTTGCCCCTGATGTCACCGAGCGTGAGCGGGGATCTCGCCACGAGGCGCGGCCCGTACTTGTCGCCCATGGATGCGCCGTGCGGCAGTAGCGCGTAGCGCTCGGAGAGGTACGCGTACGCGTGGATCGATACTGCCGTGACCTCCAACTCTCCGCGCAGCGCGCGCTGGTTCAGCGTCTCGATGTCCTGTAACTCGTGGACGTACTGGATGTCGCCGGTGTCGATCTTCCCCGCGGCGAGCGCATAGAACATGAACGCATCGTCCGAATCAGGACTGTGCGCGACTCGAATGGTTCTCATCAGGGCTCTTTGCTCCGCATTTCCGCGAGCGCGATCTCGATGTCGTTCTGGTGAAGGAGATACTCGGGCAACTGCTTGCGCCGCTCCGACGGTTCAGCGCGCGCGAGGCGCTCGAGATATCGGCGCGCGCTGGCATCATCGCCCCGCAGGCGCGCAGCGCGCGACGCGAGAACCAGCCCCAACAGGTGCTCCGGCTGCGTACGCAGAATCGTGTCGGCCTGGGCCCTCGCCAGCGGCGCGTCGCCCGCCACCTCCGCCAGGCGACCGAGGTCGTAGCGCTGGTCGACCGTGAGACTGTCGAGCGACATGTACGCCTGCAGTGCCATCGGCATGAAGAAGCGAACGCTGTCCACACGGCCGCGCTCGGCAGCACCCATGATGCGGTGGTAGAGTCGCTCGGCACGCTCCGATGGTGACAACTGCGAAATGTCGGGAGCACGCGCACCAGCCGCCGGGGGCGCCGTCGCAACCGATTCGTTCTGCGACTCGCGTGCTCGGCCGAATCGCTGGCCGGCGATCAGCGCCACCAGGGCAAGCAGCGCGATCGCCGCAACAGCCCAGGGCAAGGCGTTGCTGGATCCCAGCACCGACGGCCGTTCAGTGGCGGCGCCGGCGGGGCTTCCGCAGCGATGGCAGAACTTTGCTCCAGGGGTGAGCGGTGCACGACAGTTGGCGCACGCCGCGCCTTGCAGCGGCGCACCGCAGTTCGCGCAGAAGCGTCCCGAGCTCTGCGTGCCACAGGAGGGGCACACCGAGCTCGGCGCGGAGGTTTGTGAAGGCGTGGTCATCGGCCAGAAATCTAGCCGGCGACCACGTCCTCACTCAGTCACCGGCTGTGCAGACCGCCGGGCTTCGAGATACTCTCGACGGTTTGGGCCGTCTTGCTGTTATCACTCGACTTGCGGGCCACGTCGGCCTGCGCGACGATGCCCACCAGCGAGCCGCGCTCGTCGACGATCGGGATCCGCCGCACCTGCTCGGACGCCATCGTGTCCATCGCCTCTTCGATGTCGTTGTCCGGGCGGCAGGTGGCCAGCTCCGCCTTGCTCATCACATCGGACACCAGTGTCTCGTGCGATTTCCCCTCGCTCACCACGCGAAGACAGATGTCGCGATCGGTGACCACACCCAGCAAGCGACGCGAGCTGGCGCTCTCGACGACGGGCACGATCCCGATGTCCGAGTCCCTCATGATTCTCGCGGCTTCCCTGGCCGGCGTGTCCGGTGTCACGAACTTCGGATCACGGGTCATGACGTCCTGGATTCTCACTGACTCCTCCAACAGAGACGCTTCCCTTTGTGAGGGGGCAAGTGGCATGCTAGAAAGTTCGAGGGATAGGGGACGAGGGAGCGGCAGTGCCTGAAACGGGCTACTTTCTCGCTCCACTTCGCCCCACCCTACCCCCCCTCGCGCAGCACACAGTGTCATCCAGATCCCTCACTCCTGACGTCCACGGCGCGTCCGCGAAAGACATTCTCGAGCTTGCCCGCAAGCTCAATGTCAGGTCCATGCGGCTGCAGTTCACCGACATCCTCGGTGTCAACAAGAATGTCGAGATTCCCGCCTCGCAGTTCGAGAAGGCTCTGGCCGGCGACATCATGTTCGATGGCTCATCCATCGAGGGTTTTGTCCGCATCGAGGAGTCGGACATGCTGCTGGCGCCAGATCTCTCGACGTTCCGGATCTTTCCGTGGGGGCCTCAGGACGCGCGGGTGGCCCGCGTCATTTGCGACATCAACCTGCCGAACGGAAGTCCGTTTCCCGGCGATCCCAGGGGCGTACTGAAGCGCACGATCGCGCGCGCGGCCGAGATGGGTTTTTCGATGAACGCGGGAATGGAGGCGGAGTTCTTTCTGTTTCGCCCCAACCCGGACGGAAGCGCGAGCACGGCCACGCACGATGTGGGCAGCTACTTCGACCTCGCGCCGGCGGATCTTGGTGAAGACGCGCGACGCGCCATGGTGGACGTTCTCGAACAGATGGGCTTCGAGGTGGAAGCATCGCATCACGAGGTCGCGCACGCGCAGCACGAGATCGATTTCCGGTACGCCGACGCGCTGCGCACGGCGGACAACATCGCGACGTTCCGCTTCGTGGTGAAGCACGTCGCGCACCAGTTCGGCCTCATCGCGTCGTTCATGCCCAAGCCCATTTACGGGCAGAATGGCAGCGGCATGCACACGCACCAGTCGCTGTTCCGCGGCAAGGACCACGCGTTCTGGGACAAGCAGGCGAATTGGGAGCTCTCCAGGACGGCACTGCACTACGTCGGCGGCCTGTTACAGCACGCGCGGGGCATGTGCGCAATCACCAACCCGCTGGTGAACTCCTACAAGCGGCTCGTACCGGGATTCGAGGCGCCCGTCAACGTCGCGTGGTCGATGAGGAATCGCTCACCGCTCATCCGTGTACCGGAACGGCGCGGTCATGGCACCCGAGTGGAGCTGCGCAGTCCCGATCCTTCGGCCAATCCGTACCTCGCGCTCACCGTGATGCTCGCTGCAGGCCTGGATGGAGTCGCGAGCAGCGCCGATTGGCGCGAGCCCGTGAACGAGAACATCTGGGAAATGAGCCACCGCGAGCGTCGGCGACTTCGCATCGACGATCTCCCGCACGACCTCAACGAAGCGCTTGACGAGCTCGAGAAGGACACCGTGATCACGGATGCCCTCGGCGAGCACGTCACGCGACACTTCATCGAGGCGAAGCGCCAGGAGTGGCGCGAGGCCATCACCCAGGTGACGCGCTGGGAGCTGGAGAACTACCTCCTCAAGTATTGAGGCAGCTCGACGAATCGGGGCAGCTTTCGCCCGGACGCGCGCGTCGGCTTCACGAGGCTGCGCATCCGGGCCATCTGGATCGTGTTGGTCAGCGCCACTCGGAACGCGATCCGCACGACGTCTCCCTGTGCCGGAAGCGCGCCGAACAGCAGATCCGTCCGGCCCGAGTTCGCCTGGGCGAAGTAGATCGTCGTCAGGTTCGGCGCGAGCATCCAGGCGTTGTTCAGCCCCGAGACTCCGCCGAAATCAGGAATGGTTACATCCCACGTAGTGGGCGTGCCGCCCAGGAATGCGGCACTGGCGCCGAGGAGCACGACCCGGTCGCCGCCGGACGGGCCGTCCTGAAGGAAGCCGAACTCCACCGACGTGTTGTACTCGGGCTGCGACGCGAGCTGTCCCCGCATGCGCGAGTACGGCACCGATGACGCGCTCGTGACCAACGGAACGCTGAGCTGCGGTCCCATCGGAGCCGACCGATCCGTCGGAGCACCGAAATACTCGACGTACTGCCGTCCGACCACGAGTGACTGGGAGGACTGGGAGGCTTCGATGGACAACTCGTGCAGGTCGCCGGCCTGCAGCTGCGCCGAGGGCGCAGAGTTGAGCGATACCGGGCCGGAGCTCGGCAGCTCCGCGGAGTGCGCCAGCCCGAAGGTGGATGTGCCGGTCCACAGAGTGTTCGTCAAAAAGACCTCATCTGCAGTCTCCAGCCCGGAGATCGTCAGGTTGTTGACGGCCGGGGCGAAGGCTTCGGCGACGGCAAAGTCCAACGCTGGTATCGCAGAGCCCGAAGCGAGATTGAGGCCGCGGCGAATGATCATCCGATCGGGCGTGAGGAAATCGCCGTTCGCAGTGGAGGTGACCGTGCCGCGGGTGGCCACGAGATCGAGGGCCCGGGCGTTCACAGCACTCAAGGTGAAGGTGGGTGTGAACGAGCTCGCGCTCGCTGCCGTCACTCCCATCACGACACGAGCCGATTGTCCTGTCGAGAGACCGCCGACGGTTCCCGTGAAAGACTTCGGTCCGGAGCAATCACGATCGTTGAAGGCACTGAGCTCTGCCCGACCGAGATAAAAGATGTCGGTCTGCGTGTTCGGGCCGACCGAGAACGCGAATGCCACACCAACCTTCTGAGTGGCGGCGAACGCGAACGTCGCGCCAGCCGCGCTCACCTGCTGCCAGGGGAATCCTTCGTTCTGGTAGGCAAACCAGACGGGCAAGTCGTCGGCGCAGAACGCAATCGACACGTTCGCGGTTGCGGGCGCCGGGATGACGACGACCGACAGCGTGGTCGGCTGATTCGAAAGACCGGGTGAGGTTCCCGTGATCGTGACGCTGTACGTACCGGGCGCCACACCGGTCGTAGCGCTGAGCGTCATGGACGCGGATGCCGCGGTCGTTGGCGACGCCGAAAAGGTCGCCGTAATCCCTGCTGGCAAACCAGTGGCGGCAAGAGACACGTTGCCTGCGTTGCTGCCGGTCCGTGGAATCAGGACGGTGACGACTCCACCGCCGCCCTGTGCGACGGTCACGTTCGAAGAAACTAAACCAAGCGAAAAGTTGCCCGTGACCGTGACCGTCACGTTCACCGTAATGGTCTGATCGGGGATGCCGTCAGCGGTCGCCTTTACCGTGAGGGTCACGGCACCCGGATCCGCGTTCCCGGTCGCGGAGATAAAGAGCGTTCCACTGGTGACGTTGGTGCCCGCCTGAGTGGGACTCATCAGCACCGTGATGCCCTGCGGTGCCCCTTCGACCGACAGTGATACCGTTTTGTCGAAGTTCTGCCGCTCGATGAACACGATAACCGTCGCGTTCCCGCCCTGCGCCACGGACACCGCGCCCGACGTCGTGAGCGTGACCTTGGGCTCCTTGTTCTCCGTTGAGGAAGAACACCCGCCGAGAGCGGCTACGGTCAAGGCAGCTACAGCGAGCCTGCGGACAACGGACCGGCGCATACAACATCTCCACAAAAGGGAAAGCTCGGCGAGCACCTGGAGGTGCTACGCCGAGCTGTTTCGGCGATACGCCGAAGCTACCCGTTTGTATACAGACTCGCCAGACGACTTTAGACCGGGAACAGCATCTCCCGATACTTGGGAAGCGGCCAGCAATCGTCGTCCACGATCAACTCGAGCGCGTCTGCCGCCGCACGCACACCCGCCATGGTGTCCGCACCCTGGTGCGTGAGGTACTCCGCGGCTTCCACGGGCTTGTCGTGCAACGACTCGGCTTTCGTGATGACCTTCTCCAGCGCCGCACGCTGCTTCTGAAGCTCCTTGATGAGTTTGCCGACATGCGTCGCGGCTTCCACCTGCGGCACCACGGTCACGCGGGCGCTCTTGGCCTGTGCGGCAGCTTCGAGCAACGACCCCGAATACGTGAAGGCCGCCGGCAGCACGAGCGTATCGATCATCTCGCGCAGCGTGTGCAGCTCGATGAACATGTCCTTGATGTAGCGCTCAAGGCGCACGTGATAGCGAGACTCGAGCTCGGCCTCCGTGAGGATGCCCAGGCCAACGAGGCACTTGCTGGTCGTCTTCGTGACGAGCTGCGCGAGCGCTTCCGGCGTGCGGCGCAAGTTCAGCAGGCCGCGCTTCGCGGCCTCCTTCACCCACGCATCCGAGTAGTTGTTGCCCTCGAACCGCACCGGCGCGGTCTCCTTGAACGCCCGGCGCACGACCTTGAGCACAGCGTCGTCGGTCTTGGGCGTCTTCGTCAACTCGGCGCGCAATTCGGCGGTGAGCTCGCCGATCGCTTCGGCGACCGCCGCGTTGACCAGCGCGACCGGGAACGCGATCGACTGCGAGGATCCCACGGCGCGGAACTCGAATTTGGCGCCGGTGAACGCGAACGGAGACGTACGATTGCGGTCTGTCGTGTCGCGTCTGATTTCCGGAATGCGGGCGACGCCGAGCTTCATCATCTCCTCTTCGGCGCTCACGTTCTCCTTATCGTGCACGATCGCGTCGATCATGTCGGTGAGCATGTCGCCCATGAACACGGAGATGATCGCCGGCGGCGCCTCGTTGGCGCCCAGGCGATGTTCGTTACCCGACGTTCCAATGCCGGCGCGCAGCATGCCCGCGTGCTTGTGCACGCCCTTCAGCACGGCCGCGAGGAAGAGCAGGAAGCGGACATTCTGATGTGGCGTCTGGCCGGGCTTCAGGAGGTTCACGCCATCCAGCTCGTGGTCATCCGCCGCGATGGACATCGACCAGTTGCAGTGCTTTCCAGAGCCGTTGATGCCGGCGAACGGCTTCTCGTGGAGCAATGCCTGGAGGTCGTGGCGCAGCGCGACGCGCCGCAGGGTCGCCATCACGAGCTGGTTGTGATCGACGGCGACGTCGGTTTCCTCGAAACGCGGCGCCATCTCGAACTGGCTCGGAGCCACTTCATTATGCCGAGTGACGATGGGCACACCCAGCTTGTACAACTCATTCTCGACTTCGGCGATGCAGGCCTGGATCCTCTCGGGGATGCCACCGAAATAGTGGTCCTCGAGCTGCTGACCGCGCGGTGGCGGCGCGCCCACGAGCGTACGTCCGGACATGACGAGGTCGGGGCGCAGCGCATAGTACGCGCGATCGATCAGAAAGTACTCCTGTTCCGGACCGAGCGTCGTAAAGACGCGGTACACGCCCCGGTCACCGAGCAACTCGAGCAGCTCGATTGCCTTGGCGCTCAGCGCGTCGGAGCTGCGGAGCAGCGGCGTGAGCTCGTCGAGTGCCTCGCCGTTGTACCCAACGAAGACCGTGGGAATGCACAGCGTCTTGACGCCGGCCCACTCCGCCAGGAATACGGGGCTCGCAGGATTCCAGGCGGTGTAGCCGCGCGCTTCCCAGGTGGCGCGCAGTCCACCCGACGGGAAGCTCGACGCGTCAGGCTCGCCCTGCACCAGCTGTGAAGCGCTGAACGCCTCCATCGGCTGGCCGTCGTCGAATGAAAGAAACGCATCGTGCTTTTCCGCGGTGAGGCCGGTCTGCGGCTGGAACCAGTGTGTAAAGTGCGTGGCGCCGCGGCCGATCGCCCACTCCTTGATCACCTGTGACACGCGCGCCGCAACGTCGATGTCGAGCTTTTTCCCCTGCCGCACGGCCGCGAGAATCTTCTGATAAGCCTCGCGCGGCAGCTTATCCCTCATCTGTCGCACGCCGAAGGTGTTGATTCCGAAGAAATCGGAGACCTTCGTGGCGGGCTGTCCGTTCTGCATGATGGCTGGTGGCGTTTTTGGGGTGCGGCTCGTAAGCTCGCGAGTTACGGCTTTGCGGTTTTGGGTGGTTTTCGGCGGCATTTCAAACGGCCTCGGCGGAGGAGAGTGTACTGAGAAACGTGCAACAAATGCACGAATCGAAGATCAAAATTGCCGAAATTCCGCTGAAATTGCAAACCTGTGACTGCTGTTGTGCACGAGCGACAAGTGGAGCAACTCTACCGCACGAGTAGCGTTCCGCGCATCACGGGGTGCGCCGAGCAGTGGTAACCATAGCGGCCAGGCTTTCCCGCGACAAAAGCGAACTGTTCACCCCGCGACAGCTCGCTCGAGCTCCATACCGACGTGTCCGACGTCGTCGTGTGTCTCAGCGGATCCTGGTTGAGCCACCTTACGGTGTCGCCGACTGTGACCTCGATCACATCAGGCGCACCGGACGCATCATCTCTTCGTCAACACGTTCGCCCGTACCTGCTCCGCATGGGCAAGGTGCGCCGCGACGGCTGGACGGATGTTCGTGAGCAACATCTGCAGCTCGTCGTTCCGAGCCTTGGGCTGGAGTGTGTTGTCGATGGCGTAGAGGAACTTCCGGTGGTACGACACCTCGTTCTCGATGTACGTGGAGTCGAACGGATATCCAGTCAGCTCGCGCATCAGGTCGCGCCGCTCGGCCGATTCGTCGCGGAGATCCAGACTCATCGGCGTGTCTTCCGGCGTGACGTCGAGCTTTTTGAGCAGCTCCGTGAGCAGCGCGTTGACGCCGATGTGATCCGTGAGCATTCGTTGCGCAAACTCCTTGACGTCCGCGCGGCTGGCGCGCGTCGGTACGAGCCGCGCATAGCTGATGTCCGTGTTGTTCGCCGCGAGCACGACGGCGCTGATCTTCGCGTCGTTCAATCTCGCGTCCCTGACGAGGGCCGACTGCTGTTCTGGGCTCAGTTCTACGGGTTGGCTCGGCGAGCTGGCCGAGGCAGCGGCGGAGTCGATGGGCAATTCCTGTTTGACTTCCGGCTCCGCATGCTGCGCATTTGGATTTACCGGCCGAAGCAACCGACAGCTGGCCGTGAGCGCGGCGAGGGCAGCGATCGACAGCAGCATACGGCGAGGGCGCATCGCGTGATCTCCTGGAGAGATAGGACGATAGTTTCAGCCCACGTCCGCGGACGCAAGCGGCGGGTTGGGGGGCTCCTCGTTGACGAGCACGCGCGGCGCTCGGTTACGCGCGTAGAGCTGGATGGCCTCCAGGGTGGCCATGCAGAACCCTGCCCAGGCGAGGCCGATGATCACCCCCGCGATGACGTCCGACGGATAGTGCACGCCCAGATACAGACGCGAAACGCTGATCAGCACAATGAGCACTGCCGCGAGAATCAGCGTGAGGACGCGGTCACGGTACCGGCGCTGGAGTCGGGCAGCGAGGTACGCGACCGTGCCATAAACGACTGTTGCGCTCATGGCGTGTCCGGACGGAAACGACCAGCTCACTACAGTGGTGCCCCACTCGACCACCGTGGGTCGCGGACGACCAAAGCCGACCTTGAGGAGATTGTTGAGCAGTATTCCACCGACTGTCGTGAAGACCAGGAGTGTGGCTGAATACTTGTGATTCGTGAGCCACAGGAACATGCCGCTGATGGCCACGATCATGATCACGACCGTTCCTGTTCCGAGAAAGGTGATCTCGAGCATCACACGGTCCAGCCACGGCTCGCGCAGCCAGGCAATCTGCTCCAACACAAACGTGTCGAACGCCTGGGTGGATCCGCTGCGGACGTGTCCGGCGAACCTGGCGAAGGCGTACGTGCCCAGTACGGCAATGAGGCCTCCGCCGACCAGAAAAATCCCGAACGTGGCGTAGAAGTTCTGCGCGACCGCTCCGATGCCACGGACGATGGAGAAGAGAAAGTCCCAAAGGACGTGAAGGCGCCCGCGCGTGTCGGGCCCCAGGCCACCCACGCGCTGTTCCTGATCCGAAGCTCGAAATCGTCGCGCGGCAGGCGTCATTTCAGTCGACATCTGCTTGAGAAAGTGCCTGTCCCGGAATAACTTGGGTGCTCTCCCGGCGCGGTAGCCAAGTGGTAAGGCAGGAGTCTGCAAAACTCCTATTCGCCGGTTCGATTCCGGCCCGCGCCTCTGCGAAATGCCCCGAGTGATCGGGGCTTTTTGCTACCGGTCCAAGAGGCACCGAGCGTGCCCGAAGCTTCTCAGCGCGTCGAGTCATATGGGACGAGGATGGGCAGGGAGTCGGGCCGACCCCTCGGGACCTCGTATCGATACCACTGCCGGCCCGCGAAGCGGCGCCGCAGAACCTCGTTTCGCTCGCCCAGGTTGATCACATAGAGCGCCGGGCCGTCGACGTGCCCGTCGCGATCGAGGCCGTTATTGAGAAGCATCGCGCCATAGGCAACAGTGTTCCGGAGCCGGCTGTCCAAAGCGATTTCTCTTCTGCAGGCAGGTGTGAGCGACGAAGGGCTGTTGATCTTCAGGTTCGGGTCGGGCGCATGCACGTTTTCGTCGTCCTCGACGAAGGGCTTGGCAACACGCTCGATGCGCGCCACCATGCCCGCCGAATCCGCGGGCGAGCGACTCTCCTCGGCAATGACGGCGTCGAGCAATGTGCACGCATCGGCATCGGCCACCAGGCGAGCGGCATCCGCGCGGCTGACGCCAATGCCCCACAAGCGGCGCAGCAGTCGTGTGGCGGCTCCCTCCTGGACGAAGATCAGCGCGTTCTGCACGCGGCCGGTCGTCACTTCGATTGGTGGGTCCAGCTTGAGTCTCGTTCGTGACCCGCGGAACTCGCTTGCGACTCCCTGGACCCCGAATGGTGGCATGTGCCGGAGCCAGGCAACTCCGATGCAGACCGGGATCACTACGAGGGCGATGCGTCGCGGCACTCCGCTCCAGCGCGCTCCCGCGATGAATGGGAATCGCGCGGCCAGAATCAACAACGCGGGGACTGCGGTGAACATGAATCGCGGCCCGACGAACTGGCCGTCGTGCCAGTAGAAGGCGTACACGAACAACTGCGCGCCAAAGAGCGCGAGCAGGAGCACGTCCCAGCGCATCGGACGTTCGCGAACCAGCAGCAGTCCGGTGGCCACTATGAGAATCACGGGAACTGGCCACGCGGTGGAAATCCAGTTGAGCTGAACTCCGTACTTCACGCCCAGGAGAAGCGCGCGCCACGGCGTGTGCGGATGCCCGGTGGGATCGTCGTGCAGTCCCAACGAATGGTTGGGTCCCCAGAGGACTTCATAGCCGAACCGCAACGGGCTCCCCGTCGTCCTCCAGTTCGCGACCAACAGGAGCGCTACCGGCACTGCGCCAGCGGCGATTGCCACGAGCAGGGACCTCGCGCGGGTGCGGTCGCGCGCCGCGGTGGCGATCATCGCGAGCCCGACGATCAGTCCGGCGACGACGCCGTCGAGGGGCCGGATGGTCATCGCGCAGCCGAGTGCCAACCCGATAAGCGCCGCTGAGCGCCGCAGCACCGGAGTTTCGCTCGTCGCCATCCACACTGGCAGCGACGCCAGGCCTAGCGTTACGAGCCATGCCGTCGGCATGTGGTTCATATGCGTGCCGCCCATGAGCAGCACCATCGGGCTGACGACGAAGACTGCCGCGGCGGCGCGAGCCTGCGCCTCACCGTACGCCCGTTGCGTGAAGCGGTACACGTTGAGCGCGGTGAGTGCGGTGAGAACCGGGTTCACCAGCCAGGCTGCGCGCAGGAGCAGGCCGACCGCCATCACCGCAGGACCTCCGATGGGAAACTGCGACATCCATATCGGACGGTCGATCACGTTGTCGATCGCAAAAAACTCCGGATTGGAATCGGGCGGGAGCGCCAGTCTGCCGGTCAGCAGGATGCGTGCGTGCCAGAGCTGCGCGATCTCGTCGGCTGTGGTGGGCCGCGCGTCGAAGCTGTACCAGGTGAAAACGATCGCGAGGGCCAGCGCGACTACGACGAGCGCCGTGGCGAAGACGCGGTTCGAGATGGCCACGACGCGTCCGGTAGCGTTGGACCAGAACTGCTCGAACCAATCCCCTGGAAGCGTCGTGAGAGCGAGGAACGGGACGACGAGCAGCAATGCGCCCGTGGTCCAGTACATGACCCCAGCGTGCAGCTGCTGCCGAACGTCGATGAGGTTGAGTGGCGCGACGCCTGGCTGAACGAGCAACAACGGAAACGGGAACAAGGCGATCGCGAGCAGCGCGATCGCGGCGACCGCGAGACCACGAGCGGGAGGAGGGAAGAGTCGTCGCACGCTGACGACCATCACCCAGAGCGCGACGGCGTTTATCGCCGCGATTTCGAACTGGCGCGCGACGAGGGCGGCGACCGGCGGCGACGCAGGGTCACGCACCGACGACACCAGAAACGTCGTGAGGCACGCGCCCGCGAGCGCGCCGAGCCCGAGATAGGCGGCGCTGGCCCCGCGCTGACGCAGGGCTACCCAGGTGAGCCCCATCAACCCCAGTGCGGCTGTCAGGGAGAGGAGCGTGAGTGTCTGCGTCGCCCGATCCGCATTGCTCGCTGCCGCGATCGGTACGAACAGCAGCGCGACCGCCAGCGCCAGCAAGACGACGCCGGGCGCGTTACGGCGACGCATGCCGACGCAGGTATTGGACGAGCAAGGAACCGGGGAGCCTCGAGATGACCGTCGGCGGCCCGAACTGCGTCGTGTCCCTCACCAGGCTTCTCGCGGCAAGGTCGTCGAGCGTCTGCCGTTCCCCCTGATCGATCACGGCCACGACTCGATTGGCGCGCCGCTCATCCGCCGAGAAGAAAGCCGCCGTGATGCCGCGTCGGTGGAAGTAATATCCGAGAGGCCCGTTCGTGGGAATCGCCACCAGCAGCCGGTCGCCTGGCTGCAGAACGCGACCGAGCACCGCTGCCGCCTGCGGCGCGTCGCGATAAGTGCCGGTGTCGCGGGACGCGAGTACGGCGTTCGAGCGCACAAGGGAGACCGCCAGCAAGAGCGCCAGAATCACTGAGGCGATGGCGATATCGCGCTCGCTCGGTTCACCCGGTCCACGCCACCGTTTGCCCGCCAGTAGTGCACCCGCGCCCGCGAGTGCCGCGGCGAGCGGCAGCAGCCACAACCAGACGCGCGCGAACGGCGCACGGTGATTCACCACCAGGAGCCACGCGCAGAAGGCGTAGGCGGCCACCGGAATGCCGACGCGAGACTTCGTGAGTGATGCATGTCGTCGCAGCGCGATCACGGCGCACACCCCGAGAACGAGGAGCACGACATGCGTCACCGGGCCGCCGAGCCCCCACAGGGACAGCGCCTCGCCAATCGTCGCGGGCATCTGCTCGAAGAACTCGAACCACCCGGAGGACGCAACGAAACGGTTGCGAGTGATTGCGGCGATGCCTTCGCGGTTGATCACGGGCCAGTACGCCACGATCGCGAGTCCAATCGCCAACCCCAACGCGATCACGAGACGTCGCAGTTCGGAGTTACGCCGCTCGATCAACAACGAGAGCGCGAGCCACACGGCCATCGTTCCCAGCGGGAACATCATCGTGGGCAGGGTCCACAGGCCGAGCGCGGCCACCACGGCAAACGCAACCCACAGCGACGACGGCCCACCACGCAGCAGTCGAGCTCCGATGAGGACGAGCAGCAGAAATGCCAGCACGATCATCGAGTAGCCGCGCGCATTGGTGGAGTACAGCGTCAGAGCGCCGGACGACGCCACGATTGCGGCGGCCAGAATTGCCGCTCGCGAACCGTACAGCGCGCGCGCGGCCGCGTAGGTGGCGGGAATGACGAGAATCCCCGCCAGGAGCGTTGGCAGGCGAATGGCCCACGGCGCGTCGCCGAAGACCGAGACCGACGCCTTCGCCAGCAACGTGTGAAGCAGATGGTTGTTGGGATACGTGTAGAGCGACAACGCGTCGTGCCACGAGCGCCGCACGAAGAGCAGGTAGGTGACCGACTCGTCGTATCGCATCGGCTGGCCGAGATACGCGAGCCGAAGGGCGACGCCCAGGACGCCGATGCAGATGAGGGCGACACGATGGGCGCGTGGCGCGTCACGCCAGGCGTCGCGGAGCTCGTCCAGAAGCAGCAACCCGATGTCGGTCCTTGGGAGGGTGAAAATGAAAAGGGCGGGTCCGATTCGACCCGCCCGATACTATATGAAGCGCGCTTGCGCGTGTATTACGGCGTCGGCTTGCCGGCCATGGCCGCACCCTCCGGCCAGCGGTTGTACCAGCTCATCATGTAGAGCTGTGTCCGGACCCAGTTGGATGGTTTCGACGACGTGCCGTGGTACTCGCCCTCGAATCGAAGCAGCGCCGTGGGAATCCCGCGCATCTTGAGCGCGGCATAGAACTCCTCCGTCTGGGGCATCGGCGTGCGCATGTCCAGCTCTCCGGTCATCAGCAGCGTCGGCGTCTTCACCTTCCCGACGTGCATGATGGTGGAGTGCTCGAGCCACGACTTCGGGTCTTCCCAGAACGGCTTGTCGAAAAACCAATGCGTGAAGAGCGGAATGTCCGACTGGCCCGCGAACGACATCCAGTTGGTCACGGGACAGCGCACCGCGGCCGCGGCGAAGCGATCGGTGTGCCCGATCACCCAGCTCGAGAGCACGCCGCCACCGGAGCAGCCTCCCACGTACATCCGCGACGTGTCGACGTAGCCCTTCGCGACGAGCGCGTCCACGGCGGCCATGAGGTCGTCGTAGTCGGGTCCGGGGTAGTTCTTCTCGATGGCGTTGCCAAACGGCGATCCGTATCCGGTCGAGCCGCGCGGGTTGGTATAGAGCACCACAAACCCGTTCGAGGCGAAGTTTTGGTAGCTGGCGCTGAACGCAACGTTGTACATGCCGTGCGGTCCGCCGTGGATCTCGAACACCAGCGGATACTTCTTGCCGGGGGCGAAATTGGGGGGCTTCACCACCCAACCCTCGACCTCTGTGTTGCCTGTGGATTTCGCCGTGATGCGCTCGACGTTGCCCAGCTTGACGTTGGCGAGGATGTCATCGTTCACGTGCGTCAGCTGCGACACCGTCGCCGCTGCGCCGCGCTTGGTGAGATCGATGCGCACGATGTCGGCCGGCTCCAGCGGACTTGTGCGAATCCCCGCGCCGAGTCCGGATTTGGCGAGCGACCCAAGCGTCAGCATCTGTGTACCGCTAGTGAGCTTCGTGGCTCCGGTCCCGGTAACCGATGCGAAGTAGACGTTCGCGGTTCCTGTTTCGAAAACGCTGAAGTACAGGCCACTACCGTCGCGGGCCCAGAGTAGCGTGGCGGGATCGCGATCGATGCTCGTGATCTTCTGTGCGCCGCTGCCGTCCGCGTTCATCACGTAGACTTCCTCGGCCTGGTAGCTCGCCCGCGTGTCCGGGTATCCGGTGTAGGCCAGCTTCCTTCCGTCGGGCGAAACGACGACGCTGCTCCACTCGCCCGACTGCGCGTTGAGCCGCTTGAGCGCTGAGCTTGCGACGTCCACGCTGTAAATGTTCGCGTTGCGGTAGTTGAGGTCGGCGTTCTTGTCGTTCATGCCCACCACGAACACGGAGCGTCCGTCGGGTGACCAATCCCACGACACGCCCTGGCTCTGGCCATCGAACCGTCCGCCGACGTTCCATTCGCCCGACGTAAGCGCGCGCGCCGTGCCTCCGTCGCTCGGAACGATGTAGAGGTGGGTGAAGCCGGGACGATTGAACCCGCGGCGATCCTGACGGTAGTGGAGCTCAGTGATGTACTTCGGAGCGGGTGTCCATTTGGCGCCGGCCGGCGCCGCCGGCATGTCGATCTTCCAGGTGTTCTCCTTGGGCACGAACATGCTGAACCCGATCCACTTGCCGTCGGGGGACCACCGAAGGTCCGAGATAGGCTCGGCGACGTGGGTTACCTGCGACGTGGCGCCCTCCGCATCCATGTAGCGCACGAAGAGCTGCGTGCCGCTCGGCTCGCCGTCGTTCAGGTACGCAATGCGCGTCCCGTCAGGCGACCAGCGCGGGCTGGCGCCATCCACGAGAAACCGGTTCCGCGAGCCGTCGACGTTCATGATCCAGAGGCTGGCGTCCCAGCGGTCCGCAACCTTGTTCACGTGTCGCCGCGTGTAGACGATCTGCATCCCGTCGGGCGAGATCTGCGGATCGGCGACCTGCTCATAGTCGAGGTATTTGGCGACGGTGAACAGCGTGTCGCCCAGCGGTTGCTGGGCCTGGGAGGACGCCGCCCGCAGCGCGGACGCGAGAACCAGAAGTACGAGAATGGATCGGCGCATAACAAACCCTGTGTGACAAGGTGACGCGCCTATTGTACCATCCAGAACATGACCGGGCCAACCACGGGAAAACTGCTGGGACTCGCCGCGCTGCTGTTGGCGCAAACGGTAGGCGCGCAGGGCGCACGGGATGCCGATCCGACGCGAGTTCGGGGGGCTGTGCGAGCGTACCTCCAGGCAAATGACGTCGCGATCGTGCGCGATCTGGCGGACTTCCTCGCCATTCCGAATCTCGCCACCGATTCGGTGAATATCCGCCGCAACGCGCACTACATCGTGCAGATGCTGGAGCGCCGCGGCGCGAGCACGCGGCTGCTCGAAGCGCCCGGTTCGCCGCCGGCCGTATACGGCGAGCTTCGAGCTCCGGGCGCGACACGTACGGTCGTGTTCTACGCGCATTACGACGGGCAGCCGGTTGACACGTCGCAGTGGATGACGCCGCCGTGGGCGCCGACACTCCGCGCCAGTCCCGGTGGACCGATCATTCCGCTACCGACGCAGCCCGGCACGGTGCAGGGCGAGTCGCGGCTGTACGCGCGATCCGCCGGCGACGACAAAAGCCCGATCATTGCTTTCTTGTCTGCGCTCGACGCGCTCCGCTCCGCGAACGTCCGTCCAAGCGTGAACCTGAAGTTCTTCTTCGAGGGAGAAGAGGAGGCGGGCTCGGCGCACATTCGTGACATGCTGACGCGGCACCGCGAGCTGCTCGGCGCTGACCTGTGGCTCTTCGGAGACGGACCCGTCCACCAGTCACGCAGGCAGCAAGTCGTGTTCGGCGCGCGGGGCGTGATGGGACTCGAGCTCACGGTGTTCGGTCCCGCCAGACCTCTGCACAGCGGCCACTACGGCAATTGGGCGCCGAATCCGCTCGTCCTGATGGCCAACCTCATCGCCAGCATGCGCAATGACGATGGGCGCATCCTGATCGACGACTTCTACGACGACGTGCAGGCGCCCACGCGCGTCGAGCGCGACGCGATTGCCGCGGCGCCGCCTCCCGACTCGGCGCTCCGCGTCGAGCTCCAGTTGCAGAGCACGGAACAGGGCAACGCGCCGCTCATGGAGAGGATCATGCTGCCCGCGCTGAATGTCCGCGGCATCAGCGGCGGTAACGTCGGAGCGCTGGCGGCGAACGCCGTGCCCACGCTCGCCCGCGCGTCGATCGATTTTCGCATGGTGCCGCGCCAGACGCCCGCCGGCGTCCGATCGCTCGTGGAAGCGCACGCTCGAAAGCAGGGGTTCTTTGTGCTGGACCGCGATCCGACGCCCGAGGAGCGTCTGACGCACGCGCGAATCCTGAAGATGGAGTGGGAAGGCGGCTATCCGGCGTCTCGCACCGACATGTCGCTGCCGGTCTCACGCGCGGTCGTGCGGGCGACGGAGATGGGCGTCGGAGACCGTGTCATCGTCGTCCCGATGCTGGGCGGCAGTCTCCCGCTGTATCATTTCGAGGAGGTGCTCCGCACCCCGTTGATCACGCTTCCCATCGTGAACCACGACAATAGCCAGCACGCCGCCAACGAGAACCTCCGGTTGCAGAACCTGTTCGACGGGATACAGGTTTACGCGGGCATCGTGGCTCACCTCGGCCGGATCTGGAGCGACACACCATGATGAACCGACGCCGATTCGCGGGAATGATGGCGGGCGCTGCGGCAGGCGCCGTCCTGCCTAAGGCCGCGTTTGCGCTGGGCCGCAACTCCAGGCTCGCGCCGACGTTGGATGCCGAGCGTCTCAACGCGAACCTCAAGGCCCTCTCGGTGTTCGGAGCAAACCCTCAGGGCGGCGTCTCACGCGTAGCGTACAGCGAGTTCGATCGGGCCGGACGCGCGTACGTGACGGACCTGATGCGCAGCGCCGGCCTCGAAGTCTCGGTGGACTTTGCCGGCAACATATTCGGTCGACGCGCCGGGACGGATCCTTCCCTCAAGCCCATCGTTTTCGGCTCGCACATCGACAGCGTACCCGACGGCGGCAACTACGACGGAACCGTCGGATCGCTCTCCGCCATCGAGGTGGCGCAGACTTTCGCCGAGCAGCGGACGCGCACGCGCCATCCGTTGGAGATCGTGATCTGGGCGAACGAGGAGGGCGGTCTGTACGGGAGTCGCGCCGTCAGTGGACAACTCACCGCGCCGGAGCTCGCGAACAAAGCGTGGAGCGGCAAGAGCATCGAGGAAGGGATGAGCTTCCTCGGCGGCACGCCCGCGCGCATCGCGGAAATCCAGCGCAAGCGGGGGGACGTCGCCACCTACCTCGAGCTTCATATCGAGCAGGGCGGCAATCTGGAACGCGAGGGCCTCAACATCGGCGTCGTCGAAGGGATCGTCGGGATCAAGCAATGGGAAGTGACGATCACCGGCTTTCAGAACCATGCCGGTACGACACCGATGGATCAGCGGCACGACGCGCTGCTATCGGCGGCGCGCTTCGTCGACATGGTGAACCGCGTCGTG
>DASTVV010000109.1:0-9292 GCA_035758925.1 Gemmatimonadaceae bacterium | reverse complement strand
GGACAGCCAGCCGACGTCGGCCTGTCCCGCGCTATCAAGAGTGCGAGACAGTGCCGTTTTGGGCAACCGCCGAACGAGCTATTGCTTCGGTTCGAAGAGCTCCACCGGATTGCCGTCAGGGTCTTCCAGCTGGATCTGACTGCCCGCCGGTCCGCGTTCGATGTCATTGCGAAAACGCAGGCCGCGCGACTTCAGCCGGTCGACCCACGATGGAAGATCACGTACGCGAAGCACGAGGCGATTCCATCCGCCGGGTTCCTGAAGACGACCGTCGGGCAGTGGCCGAGATCCCGAGGCGCCCGGACCACTGAGCAGCAGATCGAGCGATCCCAGCGACAAGGTGGCGAAGGCCGGAAGGCGCTGGTGGTCGACGATGAATCCCAGATGGGCGGAGTAGAAGTCAGCCGAGCGCGCGACGTCCTTGACCTGGTACCTCACGCCGTGAAAGCGGGCGATGGCATCTTCGCGTGTCTCGAATGCATCTTTCGCACGCGTCGCAGCTGTTGTCGGCTTGTTCGACATCGATCGCTCCAGTGATGGCCGAGGGCTGCAGCCCCTGCACGGCGCATACCAACCTGCATTCGACTCGAGAAGTTCACGAGACTTCATGCGAAAGAGAGTTCGCGACCAGATCGCCACGACATTCGATCGCGTTGCTGCAAACATCGAGAGCGCGCCGGCGGCCGTTCGTCCCGCTCTGTGGGGCGCCCTGCTCGTATATCTCCTCATGATCGCGCGTGGCGGCATTCTTCTGCCGATACTCCTGGGCGTTGCCATCTGTGCGTTGCTCTTTGGCTCGGTTCTGGCTGCCATGAAACTGAGTCCGCTCAAGGATTCCAAACCGCGCCGGCTTCGGAAGAAGCCGACGACTCCAGCTGCTTGGCTCAAGTCCACGCAATGAAGCGCCTCGGCTCATTCTTGATGGCCTCTGGCCTTATCGGTGGGGTGGTGCTCGGAATCGGCGTCATCGCCGGTGTCAAAGTCCAAGGCGTGCCTCTGCTTGTCGCCATCGGGCTTGGCAAGCTCACCTTCCTCGCTGCGCTCGGGCTGATGGGCGCCGGCGCAGGCCTGCGCCGCATCGCTCTTCGTCAGGAACAACGTGAGACGGCCTCGCTCGCGCCGCCTGACGAGGAACGGTAGGCACATATGGCATTCCGACTGGCTTCCTTACGACCGGCGCACCTCTTGGTCGGTTGGTGCTCGTATTGGTTGACGCTGGTGCTCTTGACCATCGGTCCTGGACTGCCTGCGCTGTGGCGTGTCACGCGTGAGGACGCGCATGGAAGTGTGTCCGCCTCCTTTGGAGATGGACTGATGAAGCTCGTCGTTTCGGAGGGCGGCGCGACCGTGTGGTCGCGCAGCATCGGATTCATCCCGATGATCGCGGCCATCGGCATTCCACCACTGTTGCTATGGGCACTGTGGCTTCGCGCACAACGGAAACGCCGTGATTCCAGTCCGGTCGTGTAAGGAGGTCTCACATGCCTTGGGAGCTCCGCAGGAAACCACTCGTCGGTGAACGGCCGGATCCGAGGATCCTGAAACTTCCGAAACTTCCCAAGCTTCCGAAGCTTCTGAGAGTTCGCAAAGTTCCCGAGGCTCTGCGTCCACCCAAACCAGGGCCTCCGCCGCCAGGTTACGAGTACTACTGGCGAGACGAGTGAGTTTGTCGCCTCGTTGGGCCAGGCCAGTTGCTCATGATGCCGCCAAACAACGCGTATTCGAGGTGGATCCGCTCTCTCGCCTTCATCCTGGGTGCCGCACTGCTTTGGAGTGCCGCCAACTATTCGTCGGATATCGCCAGTGGCTATGCGCGTACTCGAGGAAGGCTGTCGGGAGTGCCGTGCTGTTCACGTTCCCCCGGCCTCGCGCATCCGGCCTTCTGACATCATTAGGAACCTTTCAGGACCAGGCCAACCACCTGTGGAACGCGTTCGATCCACGCTGTCACGTGCAAGCCTTCGGTGACGCCTGACGCCATTCGCAGGTCGAGCTGAGCAACTGCCAAGGAGGACTAGGGTGGCCACACTGCGCACGGCGCTGCCGGGAACCGGCTATAGCGCGAAGTCGGATCAGGACGAGCCGCGGCCCGTCCGCGACAACGTCGATGACGACGCGAGCCGATCGCATCGCCAGCTGATCGGGTGGATCGGCCTCCTGCTGCCGATTCTGCTCTGGGCGTTCGCCGGGCTGCGGCCGAACGACATTGCGTCCGCGTGGACACCGCTCCGCTCGATCAGCGCGTACTTCTATAGTAGTGCCGCGTTCGCGTTCGTCGGCCTGCTCGCGGCGCTGTCGCTCTATCTCTACGCATACCGCGGATTCAAGAATCGCTGGCAGATGTGGGACAAGCGCGTCGCGCGGACGGCGGCGACTGCCGCGCTCTTCGTTGCCGCCTTCCCCACCAACGCCCCCTCGGATGCGCTTCGCGTCCCGTGGTGGCAGGACTGGTTTGCGTTCGCGCACTACTCGGCGGCAACCCTACTCTTCGCGAGCTTCGCCATCTTTTCGCTGTTCCTGTTTACTCGAAGAGACCCGGCAATGCCCGATGCGCCGGACAAGGCCTGGCGGAACGGCGTCTACTATTTCTCCGGCGTCGCGATTCTGACGAGCATGGCAGCGGCCGCGCTGCTGGGGGCGAACAATCGACCGATCTTCTGGCCCGAGTCCACGGCTCTGGTCGCATTCGCCACGTCATGGCTCGTGAAGGGCGCGGTGCACAAGACGATCGCGGAGACGGCCAGATCGTTGCGCGGAGACGCCGCGCCGCAATGAGCGTCGCGCAGCATCAGCTACCGGTCGCTGACGAGCTTCTGAACGGTCGCACCGGCCGCGGCGGCGGGCCCCGCGTCGTTGATGACGTGAGCGATGGTGCCCTTGCCGCCGCCGAGTGAGACGGTGACCATGTTGCGGAAGCGCACGTTCGGGGACACCGGAGCTTCGAACGCCCGGTCCGCGACCACGCCGGGATTCTTGTTGAAGAAGCAGTAGCTGCCCAGTCCCCACGCCTCGTGGCTCGAGACCGCAACGTCGACCTGATAGGCGGCAAAGCCTCGCGTTCTCCCCCCGTCGGCCATCCACTCGACTTGGTCGGGCACGTCGTACGGCATCTCGTTCTGGAAGAAGTAGGTGCGGCCACGGTTGCCGCTCCACTGCACTTGGTATTGTTGGTAGTGCTCGACGAAGAGGCCGTACATCGTCACGTCGTTGCCACTCACGATCAGGCCGTTCGCGGCCGTGTTCAGCGTCCAGCCCACGCCATTCCCGTGATCGGCGCGCCAGAGCCACAGGTGGTCGCCAATCACGTTGTTGCTGTTGATCACCACGGACCGCTCGGCTTTTGCGACACCCGCGCCGCCGATGCGAACGAATACGTCGCTGAGGAGCGTCGGATTGGACGCATGGTTCGCCCGCGATCCGGGAGGGCCGACCTGCATGAGCACGGGCGAGTTGGTCTGTCCAGCATCGATCAGCACACCGGCGATGGTCACGCCATCCACGTCATCGACGCTGATGGCGGTGGCGCCATTGTCGGCAACTAGCGTCGCGAGGCCGAGGCCGAGCACGATCGTGTTGGCGCGCGTGATGCGCAGCGGTACATCGAGGTGATAGATGCCCGGCGTGATGATGAGGTTCCTGTTCCGCGCGAGCGCGGCGTTCATCACGGACACGGAGGTGCCCGGCTTCACGATGGCGAATTCGCTGATCGGGAGTGAGACGCCCGGCGGCATGCCGGAGCCCCAGGTCGTTCCGCTGCGGTTGGAGCGAAGCGCCGGTACGAAGACGTTCCACTCACCGCGGGCATCTACGGAGAGAAATGGCTTCTCGCGGACAATTGGCACGGAATCAATCGTGGTGTACGGCGGTTCCGGAAAGCTCTCGGCAGGCGCATTGCGCGTACCGACGAAGACCATGTTCCAGTTCGCGCCACTCCAGCTTCCGAGCTCGCTGCTGCGCGTGAGCCATTGCTGCTGGCTGCCGGACCTCACCTGCCCGTCAACTTTGGAGTCCGCGAGGAATCCACCGCTCGACCAGCCGCCGTCGTCGAGCACGAGGTCACCGCGGATGTGCATTCGGCGCATCGGCGCGGCCTGCGAGACCGCCCAGCGGACGAATCCGCTGTCCGGCGCCACCGACATGTTCTCGACGACGCGCCAGAAATTGAGCGTCGCGTTGCCCTTCCTCCAGCGGGCATCCGCGCGCACGCTGCCCTTGATCCTGACCTCGTCCGGTGAGAGGCCAAGACCCGAGATCTGGGTGTAGAATCCCACGCTGGCGTCGACGTCATACGTCCCGGGTTTGAACAGCAACGCAGTGCGCTGATCGCCGAAATGGTTGGCCTCCTGTAGTCGGAACACCGAGTCGAGCGTCGCCTGGATCGTCGCCCTGGGGGTCGTGTGATCGAAGATCCGGACGTTGGGGCCGAAGTCGGGCGCTGCCTGCGCGCTGAGCGCGAGCGGGCAGGCGATGAGCGCAATCAGGGAAAACAAACCAGCACGCCTCATGGTCCCCTCCCCTGCAGTTGTCGGCAGGCGCGCTCCAGTCTATCGCTGGCCTCGCGTGAAGGCCACTGATGAAACCGCGGCCGCGGCATGAACATTCCGGCATGATGGAGAGTGACTTACGAAGCCGTGCGTCGCGAGCTGATCTTCGAGGTGTCTATCACCGCGTTTTCCGAGGCGCTGGAAGGGTTGCTGGGACGCATGGACCCGGACGCACTGGCCGAGCTGGGCCGCGCGACGCCGGCGGCCGCGCGCGCAAAGTTGGCGTCGTACGTCGGGGCGCTCGGCTTCACGCTCTTTCAGAAGCTCGACCATGGTGGGCTCGTCCAGGTGCTGTATGGAGCGCGGGCACGGGCGACGACGTACGTGTTCGGCAATGCGCTGATTGCCGTCGAGATGATGCGCCACGACCTGCGCGCCGGTCTGTACGTTCCCCTCCGGTTGTTCGTCCAGGAGACCACCAAGGGCAGCATCCTGGTCACGTACGATCTGCCGTCCGCGACCATGGCGCAGTTCGGATCGCCCGCGATCGACGCGGTGGCGCGCTCACTCGACGACAAGGTAGAGCGCTTGATCAGGGAAGCAGTGAGGGTATCGGCGAGCGCTGCTGCCTGATGGCCGGAAAGACGAGGCATCTGATCTTCACGGCGCCTCCTGGTGCTGCGGTGGTGGGGCGAGAGTCGCGAGCCAAGCAGACTGTACGTCGTTCGATTCCCGTCTATCATTAATAGTCCACGGAATTGCCTCGCTCGCCAGCACTCGAGGTGCGTCATGCGTCGACCGAAGATGGTTGTCGGACTCGCCCTGTTGTTGTTCTCTGCGTCAATCCTGGTGGGCTGGCTGCGCAGCGAGCGGCCCGTTGCGCCGATGCTCGCCGGAGAGGTCGTCGAGGCCACGGCGACGCCCCCGACGCCAATCCCCGTGGCGGCGGTGAGGACGAGCAAGGCCGCCCGCGCGGCGCTCAAACGGTCCACGGCGGAATTGGACAGCACCCACGCGCGGCTGGAGCACGTCGAGGGACTTCTCCACCTCGTGAACGCGTTGGACGCCTGGGACGTGCAAGAGCGCGCCCGCGCCGCCAAGGAACTGCAGACGGCGGCGGACAACCTGGAGCGTGGGGCGAAGTATCTGCGTCTCGAGCTGAACGCACGCGGCATTGCAGCGGCGGCCAATGCGCGGGCCGCCGCGAGACGGATGCAGCAGCCCGGCGCGCTCGCGGCCGACGAATTCTGGCACGTGACGGACGCGCTCGACGCCGAGCTGCGCTCCCTTGGGGCGAGGATCAAGCGGAAGACCTGAGCAACTCGTGGAGAGGACGGTCTCGAGCAGGTTTCACTTTCGCGTCAGAAGGGTTCCCCGGCATTTCGGCGAGCCGCAGTTGCAGGGAAACCTTCGCTTGGCCGCGGGCGTGTGACGTTCGGGGAGCTCGTATAAGTAGTCGTACGTCAGCTCTTCGCCGCGCTCGATGTCCCGAATCGCGTCGATCCAGATGCGCTTGTTCTCCACGACCGCGTCGCAGTTGGGATCACACGAATGGTTGATCCAGCGGGCCTCGTTGCCGCCGACGGCCGCGTCGATCACGACGTCGTCGTCGATGGCGAAGAGGAACGTGTGATGCCGGGCAGTGGGGTCGTTCTCGGGATAGCGGGCATCGCTTTCCGCGGGCGTCAGGCGCTCGCCGGAGTACTCGATCAGCCTCCTGCCTGAGCGGATGCGGCGCGTGGCGAACGCGCCGAAGCCCTGAATCGGCGATTCGCGAATCTCGAACGGGAGTGTTTTGGCTGGGCGTGGCCGAGGTGTCTTCACGTCGGTTTGCTCTCCTGGATCAGTCATCCGGCCAGCAGCTCTTCACGGAGGTGTACAACTCTCCAGGGACGCATTCGGACGTTAGGTCGCGCTGGGTACAGCCCGGGTAGATGGGTAACAGAATAGTCCGGGAACATGGGTAACACTCTTAACCTGCTCGACGCGAGTCTCCTCAGCGAGGTCCGTCGATGCCCTGGAAGGAGAGTGTTCCTATGGACGAACGACTGCACTTCGTACGCGACGCCCTGAGCGATCGCTTCACGATGAGCGAGCTATGCGCGCGCTACGGCGTCAGCCGCCGGATCGGCTATAAGTGGCTGGCCCGCTACGACACGGATGGGCGCCGCGGTCTCGTCGATCGAAGCCGCGCGCCCCACCACTGCCCGCACGCGATTGCGCCAGAGATCGCGGAGCTCCTGATCGCGACGCGTGAAGCGCACCCCTACTGGGGCGCGCGCAAACTGCTCAAGGTCCTGGCGCCAAAGCATCCGCGGATCCGGAGCTGGCCCGCACCGAGCACGGTCGCCGATCTGCTCGCGCGGCGCGGCCTCGTCCAGCGTCGGCGGCGCCGCCGCGCACCGGTCCATCCCGGGGTGGTGCGGCCCGACACCGCCGCGCCCAATGACCTCTGGAGTGCCGACTTCAAAGGGCAGTTCCGCACCGGGGACAGAGCGTACTGCTTCCCGCTCACCATCGCCGATCAGCACACGCGCTTTCTGCTCACGTGCCACGGCCTGCTCTCGACCCAGACCGTCACCGCGCGCCCCGTCTTCGAACGCGCCTTTCGGGAGTACGGCCTCCCGCTCGCGATCCGGACGGACAACGGCGTCCCCTTCGCCACCCAGGCGATCCATGGCCTCTCATACCTCAACGTCTGGTGGATGCGCCTCGGGATTCTCCACCAACGCATTCGCCCCGGCTGTCCGCAAGAGAATGGGGCGCACGAGCGCATGCATCGCACCTTCAAACGCGAAGCGATCAAGCCCGTCCGCCACAGCTGCCGCTCCCAGCAGCGGAACTTTGACGCCTTCCAGCAGGAGTACAACACCGAGCGGCCTCACGAAACCCTCAATCAGGAGACGCCCGCCTCTCGATACTGCGCCTCGCCCCGGCCATACACCGAGCGGCTCCCACCCCTCGAGTATCCAGGCCACTTCCTCGTGAAGAAGATCACGACCGGAGGGACCTTCCGCTTTCGCACCCGGCTTCTGTACCTGGCCAATGCCATGGTCAACCAACACATCGGCTTGGAAGAGACCGACGACGGCATCTGGGCGATCCACTTCAATACCGTACTGTTGGCAACCTTCGACGAGCGCGACTACATCATCACCGGCTAACCAAAAGTGTTACCTATGTTGCCGGACACTTTTGTTACCCATCATCCCGGCTGTTCAGAGACCGATCATGACTGACGGCCTTGCGCGGCCTGGAGTGCGCGCCGTACGGCTTCGGAAGTTACGCCGAGGTGGGTGAGAATCTGCGCGGCGATGCCCGTCTTCTCTTCGAGAAGGCCGAGAAGGAGATGTTCGGCGCCTATGTACTCGTGGTCGAGTGAAGCGGCGGCTTGATCGGCGAGCGTCAGAACGCGCTGAGCACGAGTCGTGTACGGGCGTGACTGCGCTGGAACTGAAGTCATTTAGGTACTCCTGTGTCGTCGGCCTAACGCCCAAGTTCAGCTGCAAGCGAGTCAAATAGGAGCGCATGCGGAGCATGCGCAATCCGTAGATCGCTTGTCAGCTGCAACGATCGTTAGGGTGCCGTTTCGAGATCTCTCCTTTCCTTCGGACAGTAAACCTACGAATTGACGTCCGTTGATGCTCGCTTGCCCGAGCGCGTCTCCAAGCCCGCCGGATTCTGAGGGCACTCGATTGACCGTCGACGACGATGACTGACGCCTGAGCGCACGCCTGAATAAGCTGCTGCCGTCTTGGCTACTCGCCGCGGAGTACCACCGCGGGATGCGTGCGCGCCGCTCGGCGGGCGGGCAGAAGCGTCGCGACCATCGTAACCACCACTAACAGTGCCGTCGCGATCCCGAACTCCGCGACGCTGGTCGGTTCCACTTCATATAGAAGGGCGCGCAGGAATCGTGTCGCGCCCAGCGCCGCCACGAGGCCCGACAAGGTGCCGATCGCGACAAGCTTGAGTCCATCGCCGAGTACCATGCCGCCGACGCGCGTCGGCGCGGCACCGAGCGCCAGGCGAATACCGAACTCCCGCACCCGTCCCGCCGCCGCATACGAAACCACGCTGTACACGCCGATCACGCCGAGCAGCAGCGCGGCCGCGCCGGCGATCGCGATGAGCAGCAACGTGAGACGCACGCGGGCGGCTGCGTCGTCGACGAGCGACCCAAGCGTGCGGACGTTGGTCGGAGGAATTCGGCCGTCGAGGTCCTTCAGGATTCCCTGGATCGTCGACACCGCGGGAAGCGGCGCCCCACGTACCGCGTACTGCACGCTCCTCGGCCGGTACAGTACCGGGTTGCTATCGGCCGAAAGCCCGTCCCCGTCACGCAGCAAGGGAAAGTACATCATCGGCACGTAACCGTCCTCAATGCGCTCCCAATGCACGTCGCCCGCCACACCGATGATCGTGAACATCGGCCGCGAATTGGGGCCCGCGAGCCACACGATGCGCCGACCGACCACATCCGTCGTCCCGAACAAACTCGCGGCGAGGCGCTCGCTCAGTATCACCGCAGGTGTGCCGCGCAGATCGCCAGAGTGGAAGCTGCGTCCGGCGCGGAGCGGAATGCCCATGGTGCGGAAGTAGTTTGCGCTCGCCATGTTGTACGCCGCCGCGACCGGCGGCCGTTGCTCATCGGCTGCCTGGAGTTGCAGATCGAGCGCTGGCGCGCCGCGACTCGCAAGTGGAAGGCGTGACGCGGCGCCGACCGACGTGACACCGGGAACCGCGGCCAGCCGGTCCATCACCTTCGCATGGAACGGGGCCTGCTCGGCGTAGGTGGCGAGAGTATT
>DASTVV010000080.1:0-14697 GCA_035758925.1 Gemmatimonadaceae bacterium | reverse complement strand
CGCTCGCGAAGGAAACTGAACGCTGGCGACGTCTGGCCGGCTTTGTCGATGCGCTTCTGCTCGACGAGCCGTAGCGATGGCGACTGTCCGGCGATTCCTGCTTCGTCTCGTCCACTTCTTCCAACCGCGCCGCGGTGAGTCCGAGCTTGAACGTGAGCTCGCCGCGCACCTCGGTGTCCTCGAGGACGAATACAAGCGTCGTGGGTTGACCGACGCGGAGGCCCGCCTGGCAGCTCGACGCGCGTTCGGCGGGGTTGCGCAGGTGAAGGAACTTCATCGCGATGCGCGCTCGTTCCGGTGGCTCAACGACCTTCGGCAGGACACCCGATTCGCGGTGCGCTCGCTCATGCGCGCGCCGGGTTTCGCCGCAGTCGTAATTGGCACGCTCGCGCTCGGCATCGGCGCCAACACGGCCATCTTCAGCGTCGTCCATGCCGTGCTGCTGCGCTCGCTGCCGTTTCCCGGTGCTGATCGGTTTGTCCGGATCGCCATCCAGTTCGATCCAGACGATGGGAGCGGCATCAAGACATCTGCCGCTCCGGTGAGCTTTCAGGATTTCGAGGTCCTTCGATCCCGCTCTCGGACGCTGTCGAATCTGGGTACATACAGCCCGGAGGCTGTCACGCTGAGCGGACGCGGGGAGGCCGCTCATCTGAGCGGCGTTCGCATATCACCCCAGGTCATGGCGATGCTCGAAGCGACGCCGCTGATGGGCCGGTTGCTGGAGCCACGAGAAGAGGCGTCCGGCCTTGACCGGGTGGCGGTCATCAGTTACTCGATGTGGCAGCGCCGATTCGGTGCTGACGACGCGATTCTTGGAAAGACGATCGCACTCGACGGCATTCAACACGAGGTTGTCGGCGTCATGCGTCCCGGCTTTCAGTTTCCGAACGCCGACGTGGAGTTCTGGACGCCGTTCGTCTGGGGACCTCGGGATCGGCCGACGATCGTCGGGCGCCTCACCGCCGGCGCCTCTTTCCGGACGGCAAGCACGGAGGTCAACGACCTGATGCGGCTCGCGCGGGAGCGGCCGGGCCCTCCCTCATCCGCTGGACCTCCGCCTCCGCCAGGGCCTCCGCCGCCTCCGCCAGGACCAGGTGCAGGACCGCCACCTCCACCGAGCGGGGACGCGGCCAAGGGCACTGGGACCCTCCGTTCGGAGCCGATCCCGACGCGGTTCTTCGTCGTCGCCCTGCACGCTGAGTTGATCGCCGCCGCGAAAACACCTCTCGTGATCCTGTCCGGCGCGGTCGGGTTCGTACTGCTCATTGCCTGCGTCAACATCGGTGGGCTGCTGCTCGCGCGAGGCATCAGGCGTGATCGCGAGATCTGGGTTCGGGTGGCGCTCGGTGCGGGCCGCGGCCGGGTGGTGCGCCAACTCGTGACCGAGAGCATGCTGCTGACGCTGGTCGGCGGTTTCGCGGGAATCTGGCTGGCAGTGACCGGGGTACGATGGCTTCGGGTGTTCGGCGCCGCCATGCCGCGACAGGACCTCGGCGCGTCATCCATCGTACCGCGTCTCCACGAGGTCGGCATCGACGGAACGGTGCTGCTGTTTGCCCTCGCCGTTTCACTCGTCGCTGGGCTGGCCTGCGGGCTCGCGCCGGCGTTGTGGCAATCGCGCGTCGAGGCACGCGGCGAGCTGGCGCGCGAGACGAGCCTGTCTGCGCCGGGGTTCAACTTGTTCCGTCGCTCGCGCGGGCGGGGGCTGCTTGTCGTCGTGCAGATCGGGCTGGCGGTCGTTTTGCTCCTGGGCAGTGGACTACTGATCCGGAGCTTCCTCAAGCTGTCGAGCGTCAATCCCGGCTATGCGACGACGCGGGTCCTCACGTTTCAAGTCGCATTGTCGCCCAATCAGTCAGCGCTGAGATTCTCTGAGCAGCTGATCGCGCGCGTCCAGGGGCTCCCGGGGGTGCGCGCCGCGGGGTACGCTGATCACTTGCCGCTCACACGCGGCAATCTCGGACACGCGCAGCTCAGTATCCACTCCCAGGCGCGTCAGTCCACGGTCGCGGCTCTGCCGCCCCCTCCGCCAGGTGTGGCGGGACAACCCGATGTCCCGATCGTGCACCTCGTGAGTCGTGACTTTTTGTCCGCATTGGGCGTGGACGTCATCGAGGGCCGTGGCTTCTCCGATGCGGATCCCGTCGGCCGGCCGCACAGCCTGCTCATCAACCGAACGCTCGCGCGCAGCGGGTTTGTCGGCGAAAACCCGGTCGGAACACGTGTCTACACGAACGGCAACCCCTGGGACATCATCGGCATTGTCGAGGACGTTCGAGAGACCGGCCTGGCCGACCCGCCCGGCCCCGAGATCTTTGCCAACCAGGAGCGAACGGGGGCGGACAGCAGGCAGTTTGAACACTCCTCGCCGTACTTCGCCGTGCGAACCGACGGCTCCCCAACGGCGTTGGTCCCGGCCATTCGCGAGATCGTCCGGCAGCTGGATCCGCAGATGGCTCCGGACCGCATCGCGACCATGGAAGACATCGTTTCGAACTCGATTCTCCAACCCCGTTTCTACGCGGGAATGTTCGGGCTGTTTGCGCTGATGGCGGGCACGCTTGCGGTCGTCGGCATTTACGGAGGCATTGCCTTCGCTGTCAGCAGTCGAACACGCGAGATCGGCATTCGGATGGCGTTGGGCGCCTCGAAATACCAGATGTTTCGTGCGATCGTCGGCAACGTGCTGCTATTGGCGGCGGTCGGCATCGCCGCGGGCGTCGCCGGTGGCGCCATGCTGACACGCTATCTGCAGCAAATGTTGTTCGAGTTAACGCCCCTCGATCCTGCCGTCTTCGTCGCGATGCCCGTCGTCCTCGCCAGCGCCGTGTTGGGCGCGGCCTTTCTCTCGGCACGGCCGGCGCTGACCGTGGCACCGCTGGCTGCGCTGCGGCACGAGTAGACCAGTCACTTCAGCAACGACAGTCGGTCAGAGGTTTTCTGTCCCTAGTAACGCTGCAACGTTTGCCAATGGCGCAGGCGCGATCAGCGGCAGACGGTTCAGGCCGCTGTCGAAGTCCGTCAACGTGTCTGAGCCATTGGCCGATGCGCGCCGCACGGTACTCGCGCGGCTTGCTCATGTCGCAACGATTCGGCGTGCGCGGTCGCCGTTTTCACCCGGCGGACGTGTTCGACTGGATCACGCGAGGCGCACCCACTCGCGTGTCGTCAACCAACTGCAGAGGAGGCACCGATGAAGGCGGAGTGATGACCATCAGACGAAGATGCACCGAACGCAACTGCAAGAACGGAAGGAAGTGCCTCGAACATCTGCGCTTCGACGTGATGCTCCGTGGCAAGCGGTACCGCATCCCGGCCAACGAGCTTGCCATTTCGGCGAGGACTGCCGGGGGCAAGGGCGCCGGTCCCGGGAACTGGAAATTTGGTTACGGCGGCCCGCATCCCGCTGAATTTGGAGTTCTCGTGGACCGCAGCGTAGCGTTACGTTTTCGCGCCACGTCGATAACTCAACCGCTCGACGCAATAGACGATATTCTGTCGTCGGTGGCCGAGTTGACTCACGCTCTCAAGCAAATCGACAAAATACCGAACGCATGGGTGCGACTTGGCCTGGTCGTGCCAGATGGCCGGAATCTTGGCTTGCTGTTCAACATCCTCAAAGGCAAGCGAGGTCCCACTGTGCAGCATTGCCGCGTGCGATGCATTCGCGTTCGACAATGGCATGTGGATGACCTTGATGTTCCTGGCGGCGGCATTCGGTTATACGGCGCAGACCATCCGCTTGCACGCCAATACTCGAGCGGCAAAGCGCGCGTGCGTCTCAAACGTGTCGAAGACGCAGGCGCCGCCATTGCTGCCCTGGTAACAGCTCATGGTCGTATTTTCGACGATTGGGTCCCAATCGACCGATATCTGGGCAGCGTCGCCGACCTTCCCGTCAGAGTTGCCAAGGGGCTGTCCTTGACGGGACCGGAGTTCGTTCTGAAAGGTTACGCTCGATCGCTCCACTCCGTGGCCGCGGCCTCCTTGATCCGGCGGTCGAAACGAAGCAGTACGGCTCGATTCAGAGTTCTTCATTTCTCGCAATCCTTCGTCGTCGCAGAACGGTTCGAAGCCGATCTCATAAGTGACGTCGAACTCACTCGCTGAAGACAGCACTGCGCGACCGCGGTGAGCGAACCACAGCGGCTCATACCTTCACTGCCGATGAAGAACATCATGGTCATCGACGGAGCCGAGAACAGCGTCGATGACGTGTTCTTCGTCTCCGGCGACGATTTCGCGCTGATATTTCCAGAACGCACCGATATCGCCTTCATCGAGGATGTCGAGCGTTGGACGGATGCTGAAGCTGTGTTCGAGGCATTGACGAGAGCATGGCCCCATCGAATCCCAAAGCGGGAGGCCATGGGCATTCACGGGATCGTGTTCTACGGGCTCTACGTCAAGCGCAAGTACTACTCGACCCTGCGGGATGAGGAAGCTGTCAATACCGACGGTTCGAGGCTTCGCTAGGCTGCGTCCGTTTGAGTTCCGCCGGGCGCACGCCCGTCGCCGCGATGATGCCGATGTCGTCGGCTGCGATCATGTCCTCGGCGTAGGCACAAACGATCTGCCGGAACCGTTGACAGGTAGGGCAGGGGTCGGGAACGATGGTCGGGTTCATCGGCGTGTCGTCGCCGGTGAGCATCGCCACGATTTCCGCGTGGGCTCCGCGGGTCGTGGCGTCGCTCTGTTAGGCGCGCCTCCGCGGCGAGACCGCCGATGTTCCCGCCTGCCGCTCTTCGGACCGCAGGCCAGCCGCGAGCAGCGCGCGCGCCGTCGCGCTCAGCGAGTTCCCATTGCGAGCCGCAATAGCTTCAACGCGTTGCTTCATGCGCGGCGGCACGCGCAGGAACATGATCTCCAGGCCGGTGGGATCGTCAGGGTCGTCTGCGGTGACGGGCATCACGGGCTCTCCCGCTCGCCTGAGCGGCGACGCCCGTACAACACAACAGGCGCGCGGTCAGCGAGCAAAGACACGAAGTCCTCTGCTTGCCGCCTGCACGCCTGAACCCCGAACGCGGGGTGACATGGTCGCATCAGGCACCCCCGAGCGCGGGGACCGGCCTGACTGTGCATGTGGGCTGTGCGCCTCCAGCCTCGCGCACCCAAACGCGGGGCCGAGACTGAACTGAGCGCACAGCGACGGTACTGCGAGCGCCATCCTAAGCGGCCCGCCATCGCCGCGTCAAATCAACGGTTCCGCACGGTTCCGCACCGGAGCCGATCATCGAGCCCGTAACGCGTCGATCAGACCCCGGTTTTCGCGTCCGCACGGTTCCGCACGGGTTCCGCACGGCGTGACACTCGGCGGCACGAATTGGCATTTTCTGGCCTATTTTTGAAGGTGGGCCGTACACAAGAAAACGGGCCTGAAATTGTCAATTTCGGCCCGTTTTATTGGTTGCGGGGGCTCGCAACCACCTGGATTTGGCGTTCGCCTGGACTGCGGCATAGGCCGCCTCAAGCGTTCATTGAGTCCGAATTGCCGATATCTCCCTTTCCTTCGGCACGAATCACGTCAAGCCCACCGATGTGCCGGTGTTCATCGCGACCGCGCTCGGGCGTCATCATTTTCGCCACCGTCGCGGCGTACCTCCCGGCGCGCGCGGCCGCGCGAGTCGATCCGATGGGTGGCTCTGCGAGACGCCTGAGTGGTGCGGAGGCGCGCCCGGGACCTTCCGGCACGACTCGCCGCTCACGCCTCAATGCAAGCGGGCGGCGCACCAGATGTCGAGTCCACCAAAACCCCCAGACCGAAACGCCATGAAGCAGACCTCCCTTCCGTGATGGCGGAACGTCGGCATCGCCTGGAAGAACGGCGAGTTCAGAGTGTCGAGGTGAATCGCCCGACCTACTTGAGGGCTGAGCGCCGCCACAGACAGCTTTGGCGGCCGGCGGCTTGAGTCAGAGACGTACGCTTTCCAAAAGTGGCCGAACGACCGCTCCAGCATGTCACTTCGAGCGCGACCCTAACGACTGAGCTGGCCGGCCAGCCACGCGCGGGCGAGCTTCCAGTCGCGCATGACGCTCTGTGGTGAGATCCTCAAAACCTGCCCAGTCTCTTCAACCGTGAGCCCACCAAAATAGCGCAGCTCCACCACCTGGGCCCGTCGCGGATCTATCTGGGAAAGTGTGGTGAGCGCATCGTCGAGCGCGCACAACTGCGCGCGCACGTCGGCCGGGGTGGCTGGCAGGTGATCCAGATTGATGGCGCTGGAGTGGTCGACGTGCTCGGCTCGGCCGCCCCGTTTCCACGAGACCCGCGCTCGGGCGGCATCGACAAGGATTCGGCGCATCATGCGCGCCGCCACGGCAAAAAAATGCGCTCTGTCCCGCCAGTCGACGGTCCTCGTATCGACCAGGCGCACGAAGGCTTCGTTGACGAGCGCCGTTGCTTGGAGCGTGTGGCCCGGCCGTTCCCTGCGCATGTACCGACTGGCCAAACGGTGCAGCTCCGCGTAGATGAGTGGCGTCAGACGGTCGATGGCGGCGGAATCCCCCCGGCCCCACGCCTTGAGCAGCCCGGTAATGTCAGTCGTGTCGGTCGGCATGGCAAACGAATTTTCTGTGAGGGTGGATTGTAGTTCCTCGCGGTCGTTTCCGCTTATCCCGGGAAAGAGGGAGGAACGGGATGCCTTTTCCGAGAATCGCCATCGCCGCCACGATTGGATGGCTCACAATGGCCGCGGCAGGCGCAGCGACTCCGCAGTCGCCGGCTGAAACCGTCGAGGGCAACGACAATCGTCGGCCGGCGGGAATCCTGGGGGATGGTGCGCTCACCGTCCGGATCTATGCCGCGCGCGGGGATTGGCGTCCCGAGCGGGACGAGGGACCGGCACTGAACGTGACCGCGTTTGGCGAAGAAGGGGGACCGCTCGTGACGCCAGGGCCGTTGCTGCGCGTTCCGGAAGGCGCCGAAGTCATCGTCCACGTCAGCAACACGCTGGCGGAGCGATTGACGATTCATGGCTTCGTGACGCGACCGGCCGCCGAAGACGCTATTTTCACAGTGCAGCCCGGGCAGACGCGCGAAATACGGTTTGCGGCCGGCGTTCCAGGTACGTATCACTATTGGGCGACCCCCGCCGACTCCGTGCTGAACAGACGCCGCGCCGTCGAAAGCCAGCTCGGCGGCGCGTTCATCGTCGATCCACGTGGATCCGTTCCGTCCGATCGCGTTTTCGTCATGACCGAGTGGGACGACAGCGAGTTGCTCGTGGACGAGGTCGTGGACGCACGGACTCGTCGGGTGTTCGCTATCAACGGTCGGTCGTGGCCGCACACCGAACGGCTCGACGAGCAGGTTGGCCGGCCGGCGAACTGGCGCATCGTGAACCTTACGCAAGTCAGTCACCCGATGCACCTGCACGGGTTCTACTTTTCCGTGCGCAGCATTGGCACCGGCTTGCGGCAGACGACTTATGCCCCAGACGAATACCGCACCGCCGTCACGGAAGCGGTACCGGCCGGCAGGACGGTGCAGTTGTCGTGGACGCCGGAGCGCGCGGGCAACTGGCTGCTCCACTGTCACATGATCGCGCACGCGACACCGGCGCTTCGCTTCTGGGCGCCCGCCGTTCACGACCACGCGAACGCGGCCGCGCACGATGCCACGACCGGCATGGCCGGTCTTGTCATGGGCATTCGCGTCTCCGGTCGCGACCAGGAGGCGGCCACACCCCGAGTGTCGCCGCCACGACAGCTCACGCTCGCGATGTACCGACGTCCGGGGCACTGGGGACCCGAGGACGCGTACGGTTTCGCGCTCGCATCCGGAACGAATGCGCCAGGGCCGGAGAAGGTTTCTGTCCCAGGGCCGGTTCTGATCCTGACGCGGGGCGAGCCCGTGGAGATTGTGCTGAAGAACGAACTGCCGGAAGCTACCGCGATCCACTGGCACGGGATCGAGCTGGACAGCTATTACGACGGCGTGCCCGGCTGGGGCGGCGACGGTGTGAGCGCGACGCCGGCAATCGAGCCGGGCGGACAGTTCGTCGCGCGCTTCACGCCGCCACGCGCCGGCACCTTCATCTATCACACGCACTCGCACGACTTGCGGCAGCTGGCCTCCGGGCTCTACGGTGCGATCGTGGTCGTCGACTCCGCGCAGGCGTTCGACGCAGCTCGCGATCACGTCGTCGTGCTTGGTATGGAGGGGACCAAGGATACGCTGCGCTACGACCGGTTTCCTGTTGTCGTCAATGGACGACGCGACACAGTTCTGACGATGAAGGCTGGCGTACCCAACCGGCTGCGGTTGATCAACATCACGACCAGTTTCAACGGGCTGAACGTGTCGTTCGTGTCCAACAACCAGCCGATCCCCTGGCGCGTTGTCGCCAAGGACGGGGCCGACCTTCCGCTAGGCCAGCAGGTCGTGCGGCCGGCACTGCGCCAGACCATCGCCGTCGGCGAGACCTTCGATTTCGTGATCGATCCCTTGCCCCCGACAGCCAACCCACAAGCAACAACGGGTTGGATCGAGGTGCGCCGTGGACTTGGTGAGTGGGTACAGCAGGTGCCCGTGAGAGTTGTCCCATAATCATGCTGTTGCGAAGCAGCGCCGCTCGCGATCGGGTGAGTTTGCGCCATGACCTCTAAACGCTGGGAGCAGATCGCACACGTCTATGAGGCAGCGCTCGAGCAGCCGCCCGAGGCGCGTGATGCGTGGTTGGCGGAGGCGTGCCGTGATGATCCCGCATTGCGAGGCGAAGTCGAGTCGCTGATCGCGCGCGAGGGCGCGGCCATCCTGATCGATCAGCCGCTCGACGTCGCGGCCGCCGCCGCTCTGAGCGACGCGCCGCACCTCGAGCCGGGCACATCGGTCGGACCGTATCGCGTCTCGGGGCTCATCGGCGAAGGCGGCATGGGCCAGGTGTATCGCGCGCACGACACCAAGCTGCAGCGCGATGTCGCCCTGAAGATTCTGCCCGACGTGTTCGTGCACGATCCCGATCGGCGGACGCGCTTCACGCGCGAGGCGCACGTGCTGGCTTCGCTCAATCATCCGAACATCGGCGGCATTCACGGGTTCGAGGACAGCGGCCAGGTCCATGCGTTAGTTCTGGAACTGGTCGAGGGCCCTACGCTTGCCGATCGGATCGCGCAGGGCCCGCTGCCGGTCGACGAAGCGCTGGCGATCGCACGGCAGATCGCCGATGCGCTCGAGGCGGCGCACGAAGCGGGCATCGTCCATCGCGATCTCAAGCCGGCCAACATCAAGGTGCGCGACGACGGCACAGTCAAGGTGCTGGACTTCGGCCTCGCCAGGCCGGCCGGTCGGCCGCACGCCGCGCCGACCTCGAGTGATCCGACGGGTCCGCACGGGCTGAACGTCCCGAACACCGTGTCGCCGACGATCATGAGCCCGGCGGTCACTGCGATTGGCGTGATCCTCGGGACGGCGGCGTATTTGTCGCCTGAGCAAGCGAAGGGGAAGCCGGCGGACAAGCGCAGCGACATCTGGGCGTTCGGCTGCGTGCTCTTCGAGATGCTCACCGGCAAGCGAGCGTTCCATGAAGATGACGTCAGCGACACCCTGGCGGCGATCATCAAGGGTGAGCCGGACTGGTCGGTACTGCCTTCGTCTGCGCCCCCCGCAATCGTTACGATGCTGCGCGCGTGCCTGGCCAGGGATCGCCGGCGGCGAATTTCGGACATCGCTGCTGTCACGTACATCCTGAACCACCATGCTGATGCCGGCATGCCGTCTGGCGCCACAGTCGGAACGCACGCCCGGCGTCGCCGATGGCCGGCGGCGGTGGCCATTGTGGCGACTAGCGCAATCGTCGGTTACGCGGTCTGGATCCTGAAGCCGTCACCGGCGCTCCAGGTAGTGCGCTTTGCGATTACGACATCCGGGGGGAGCGCGCTGACGCCGTCGCGCATCGATCGCGACGTGGCGATCACACCGGACGGATCACGGATCGTGTATGGCGGCAGCAATCAGTTGCTCGTGCGCGGGCTGGACCAGTTCGAGCCGGCCGTTCTGACGGCTTTTGGCGGGCCGAGCGGTTCCGGTGCCGCGCGCGGCATCTTCGTTTCGCCTGACGGACAGTGGGTCGGGTTCTTCACGGGACCAGCGATGCAGAGAGTCGCGATCACCGGTGGTCCGGCTGTGAGAATTGCGACCACCGACGGACAACCGCGCGGTGCGACGTGGGGTCCGGATGGCACCATCGTCTTCGCTACCTTCGCACCGGGAACCGGCCTGCAGCGTGTGTCGCATCTTGGAGGCGAGCCCACCGTGCTGACGCGACCCGATCGCGAGCGTGGGGAACGCGATCACTGGTGGCCCGAGTTCCTGCCGGGCGGCGAAGCGTTGCTCTTCACGATCAGGTCCGGCGCCGGCGGCATCGAGAACACCGACATCGCGGTGCTGGATCTGCGGACCGGCAGGTCGAAGGTGCTCATCAGGGGCGGAAGTCACGCGCAGTATGCGAGGTCCGGCCATCTGGTCTACGGCGTCAGCGGGACGTTGCGCGCCGTCGCCTTCGACCTCCGACGTTTGGAGGTTGTCTCTACTCCTGTACCCGTGCTGGAAGGAGTGGCAACGACCGGTATCGGCGCGGCGAACGCGGCAGTCGCCGCCAATGGCTCGCTGGTTTACGTTCCCGGCTCCGCCGCTGCCAGAGGACAGCGCACCGTCGTCTCGGTGAATCGAGAGGGCCGCGCGTCGCCGCTCCCTGGCCTGCCGGCCGATTCGTACCGCGACGTGCGCCTGTCGCCCGATGGCGCGCGGCTGGCCCTGGCCACTCCGACCGATGTGTGGACGTACGATGCCGCGCGCCGCACACGGAACCGGTTGACGACTAACGCAGCGCAGAACCGCAGCCCGCTCTGGACGCCCGACGGACAGCGGATCATCTTCACGTCGACCCGAGCGGGTTACCCGGAGCTGTTCTGGCGGTCCGCGGACGGCTCGGGCGACGATGAACGGCTGTTCGCACGGTCCAGGGAGTTCCTCGATGTGCTCGCCAGCAGCTGGTCGCCGGACGGCAAACAGCTCCTGTTCAGCGAGGTATCATCGAACGGTCAGAACGCGATCTCGCGGATGGCGATCGCGCAACGATCCGAAGGGGAGGTGCTGCTGCGGAACGAATCCAGACTCAGCTTTCCAGCCCTCTCGCCAGATGGACAGTGGATAGCCTACATGTCGGAGGCGTCCGACCGGGCCGAGATTTACGTCGAGCGGTATCCGCAGCTTGGACATCGGCAACGGATCTCGACGGACGGCGGCACACGGCCGCTCTGGTCGCATGACGGCCGGGAGCTGTTCTTCCTCAGCCTGGACGGCAGGCAGTTGCTCGCGGTTCCAATGAGGAGTAGTGCGACGACCCTCGACGCCGGGCGCCCGCAGGTGTTGTTCGAAGCGGGATTATCCATAGGCGGAGTTGGCCCTTGGCCCTATGACGTCGCCCGCGATGGACGGTTCTTCATCCTCCGCGATACCCAGACGGAAAGCAGCGGGACGCCATCAAACATCGCCGTGGTGCTGAACTGGTTCGAAGATCTGAAACGTCGTGTGCCCGCGAATTGAATATCAGTGAGCCTTGCCTCCAGCGAGGTGATGTGATGACCGCAGCCATTCGCGTTCTGCTTCCAGTGTTCTTGTTGGCGACCATCGCTTCGGCACAGGGCCGCGTCGAAAAAGAGCGTGGAGGACGGTGGGATGGAAGATCTGGAGGCCCGAAAGGTTTATCAGATTCTCCCTGACCGTGAAGCTGCACGTGAGGGTTACATCCGCGTCGTCGACGAGTCCGGCGAGGACTACGTGTACCCGTCCGACCTGTTCGTTCCAGTGAGACCACCGGCGGCCGTTGTGCGGCGACTCAGAGGCCCCGTTCGGCCCAGATCAGCGGCCGCCCGCGCGACGATTCGGCGAGCCTGGTAAGCAGATCGGGACTCAGGCATTGTTCGAGTACCCAGGGACGTCACAGGAACTCACTTTCCGACTCAACTTTAGCTCGAAGAGGGGGAACAGGGAGGGGAACAGGGCCTTGCGCGGGGTGTTCCCCCTCTACTCCGCGTTGATCTGACACACACGCGGTCAGTGCGCACGCGACCTGACACCGCACAAGGTTTTGACAACTTCAACGGGAGCAGCCAGTTGACGATCGTCCGGGAGGGCGGCGCTCTTTGCCGCCTGCGTACGACAGACGCGTTCCGCCGCATGCTTAGAGCAAGTGCCGTGGCGTGAGCGACCACGCGATCTGACCGGGGTGCCGATCACGCCTGCGGCCACGGACCGTGGTCGCTCACGCCATGCTGTCTCTGCTCCGAACTGAAGTCGATCGCGACCAGGGCGTACAGAAGTCGGTGGACTTCTGCGCCTAGTTCCGGCGCGATTCGCAGCGTTGTTCGCGGGCAACATTGACCTTGAAAGTTGCACGGTTTGGCGGGCCGTCGCTTTCCATTGTTAGGTTCGCGTTGACGCGCTCAAGGCGCTCCGCTTCGCTACGCCCGCGCTGCGCGCGGATATCGGCCTTGACCGCGCCAGCCGCGAACCTCGGATCGCAATTATCGACGGTCCGCAGAGATGCTGTTGACGACGCGCGGCGACGGCGCTACTCTCGAAGTCTCATCGACGGCTGCTACGCGCAGCTTTCTTCGCGTCGCCCGATGCGAAGCAAACGAATCGGCGGCCTCAGGTCACGATTCGTTTCTCCTGGATTCACTTCCCTGGTCGTCCGATTCGCGACGCAAAGGCGCGCGAATCATGACTCTGCCGAAGATTCTACGGTGGACGTTTCGAAAGTTGTATCGCAGGTCGTCCCGCTGCCACGGCCATTCGCCTGTCGGTGGTGATGCGTTCGGAGCCGCACTCAGTGCCGCCAATTCCAGTGAACGAGTATGCCAGCCGGGATTCGACGCTCGATTGGGGCAGGCGTATCATGGCCGAACGACGACGAACACGACGTGGGCGGCGAGGACAAGCAGACAGGCCTGGTCGCCGGGCGACCAATGATCCGATCGATCATCGCCTGCGTGCCCTCGTCCGCACGCTCGCGCGTCAGGCCGCGCGCGAGGTCTTTGAGGCGAGTGAAGGCTCGCTCGCAAACGATTCAGTGAGGATCAGAAGTTGAAGGTCGCCATCTACGCGCGGTATTCGTCAGACAACCAGCGCGACGCCTCGATCGCCGACCAGCTGCGCGTGTGCCGCGAATATGCCGCGCGCCAAGAGTGGACAGTGGCTGAGGAATTCACCGATCACGCTGTGTCTGGCGCGACCCTCCTGCGTGCGGGATTCCAAGCACTAATGCGTGATGCTCTGGATGGGCGTTTCGACGTCGTCCTCGCGGAAGCATTGGATCGATTCAGCCGTGATCAGGAAGACACGGCTGGGCTCTTCAAGCGATTGACGTTCGCCGGCGTGAACATCGTTACGCTCGCCGAAGGAGACATCACACACCTGCATGTCGGCCTGAAAGGCACGATGAACGCGCTGTTCTTGAAGGACCTCGCGGATAAGACGCGACGCGGCCTCCGAGGGCGCGTCGAGCTCGGGAAGTCTGGTGGCGGTCTTTGCTATGGCTACCAGGTAAGGCGAGTAACAAGTCCCGGCGAGCCGACGGCGACAGGCGATCGCGAGATCGTCCTAGTCCAGGCCGAAGTGATTCGGCGGATCTTCCGCGACTATGCCGCAGGCGTCTCTCCGATGGCGCTGGCCAAGCGGCTGAATGCCGATCACGTCCCTGGCCCCGGTGGCGCGTCATGGAATCCGAGCACGATCCATGGGAACCCAGCGCGCGGCACGGGCGTGCTCAACAACGAGCTCTACGTCGGCCGCCTCGTATGGAATCGCCTGCGCTACGCGAAAGACCCAGATACCGGCAAGGCCGTTTCACGTCCGAACCCACCGTCGCAGTGGGTAACGACCAGCGTTCCGGATTTGCGAGTCGTGGATGACGAGCTGTGGAACGAGGTCAAGGCACGCCAGGCGGCGATGCGCCGAATCACGTCACACGGCGATCCCTCGCGATTCAATCGCGGTAGGCGACCGAAGTTCCTGTTCTCGGGGCTGACGAAATGCGGCGAGTGCGGCGGCGGGTACGTCATCTACTGGCACAATCGCCTGGCCTGCTTCGCCGCTCGCTCGCGAGGCACGTGCACGAATCGCCACACGATTAGCCGCAAAGAAGTTGAAGAACGGGTGCTCGTAGCGCTCCGCGACAAGCTGATGCGGCGCGACCTGTTCGAGGAGTTCTGTCGCGAGTACGTGCGGGAGTTGAACCGGTTGCGAATAGAACATCGCGCGAGCATCTCGCATGGCCGGACCGAACTCGCCGGGGTCGAACGCGAGATTCACAAGCTCGTTCAAGCGATCAAGGACGGCGTGCCCGCTCTATCCATCAAGGATGAGCTCCTGTCACTCGAATCTCGGAAGGCACAACTGCAATCGCGGCTCGAGGCCCCGGAGATGCCGGAGCTGCTGCACCCGCGAATGGCGGAGGTCTATCGCCAGACGGTCGGAAGCCTGTGTCTCGCCCTTGAGAACGAGGAGAGCCGCACAAGCGCCGTGGAAGCGATTCGCGCTTTGATCGAAGCGATCATGCTCGAACCCGAGGGGGACCAGCTGAAGATCACGTTGAAGGGTGACCTGGCAGGAATGCTGAGCGCGGCCAGAGACAGCAAGAGGTCGCCGGAAACAGGCGACCTCTTGGTCCAAATAAAGTTGGTTGCGGGGGC
>DASTVV010000051.1:0-19994 GCA_035758925.1 Gemmatimonadaceae bacterium | reverse complement strand
CCCATCATCGACTCCGGCGAAAGTGACGGGGTGATGTTCACGGTCATGCCGTACTTGCCAGGCGGCTCGTTCGCCGACCGCATCGCGAACGGGCCACAGCCAGCCGTCGAAGTCGCGACCATCGTTGCCCAGGCGGCCTGCGCGCTGGACTACGCGCACAGGCGGGGCATCGTGCACCGGGACGTGAAGCCGGACAACGTGCTGTTCGACGAGGACGGCCACGCGCTGGTGACGGATTTCGGCATCGCAGAGACGCGCTCCCAGGGCCGGCTGACCGCCAGCGGGCGCGCGATGGGAACGCCGCATTACATGTCGCCCGAGCAGGCGATGGGCAAGCTCGTGGATGGCCGCGCCGACGTGTATTCGCTGGGCATCGTGATGTACGAGGGGCTGGTGGGCTTCCCGCCGTTCGACGGGCCTGACGCGTTCGCGGTGGGCTACAAGCAGGTGCACGAGCCCGCGGTGAGCCCGCAGCAGGTGAACTCACAGGTCCCCGCAGCCATCGCCGACATCGTCATGCGCTGCCTGGCAAAGCCGGCCGCCGATCGCTTTGCGCGCGGCAACGACCTGGCCGATGCCCTCATCGCCTGGCTTCGCACGACGGAGAATACGGCGGAACCGCTCCGCGCGGCCTGGACGGCCAGACAGGCCGTCCGCGCCGGGCAATGAAGCTGCTGTTCGACCGCTACACGATTCGTCCTCGGGTAGCGTTCGCGATCGCGCGGGGCAGCACCGCGTCGTACGAGCGCGTGCGCATCCGGCTGCTGGACGACGCGGGCGTGGAAGGGTGGGGTGAGGCCGCGCCCAACGCATTCTACGGCGAGAGCGCCGACACCGTCGTCGCCGCGGTTCCCCGGCTTGCCGCGATCGCCGCCAAACGGCCGACCATCGAGTCGCTCGAAGAGATCGACTCGCTCGAGGAGCAGATGCGGACGTCGCTCAGAGGCGACGCCTCGGCGCGTTCCGCGGTGAGCGCGGCCGCGCACGATCTGTTGGGCAAGCGCACCGGAGCGCCCGTCTGGCAGATGTTCGGGCTCGACCCGATGACGTGCCCGCCATCGAGCTACACCATCGTCATCACGCCGGACGAGGGCGAGCTGCTCGCGCGCGTGGCGGAGGCCAGGCCATTTCCCATCCTCAAGGTGAAGCTCGGAAGCGATCGCGACGAATGGATCGTTCGCACCGTGTGTCGGGCGGCGCCGAACAAGCTGCTGCGCGCCGACGCGAACGCGGCCTGGGACCTGGATCGTGCGACGACGATGGCGCGACTCCTCGCGGACAACGGGTTCGAGTTCCTGGAACAGCCGCTGCCGAAGGACGACCTCGACGGTTTGCGCCAGTTGAAGGCGCGCTCGCCCATCCCGATCATCGCCGACGAGTCGTGCGTGAGCGCGTCCGACATTCCGCGGCTCGACGGCGTGGTGCACGGGATCAACATCAAGCTGTCGAAGTGTGGCGGACTGGCTGAGGCCCGGCGCATGGCACTCGAGGCCCGTCGTCGCGAGATGCGCGTGATGATCGGGTGCATGGTGGAGTCGAGCCTCGGCATCACCGCGGCCGCGCAGGTCGCGCCGCTGACGCAGTACGCGGATCTCGACGGCGCGCTCCTGTTGCGCGATGATCCGTTCATCGGCGCGACCATTCTCGACGGGATGGTTCGCTTGCCTGGGGAGCCGGGGCTCGGAGTCACCACGCGTCAAGCGTCCTGAGTCAGGAGTCAGGATGCGTCATTCGCCATACTTCAGCATGCGATATTCGCCATACTTCAGCATGCGATATTCGCCATACGTGAGCATGCGTGACGCATGGCGCATGACGTATGCTGACGCATGGCGCATGACGTATGCTGGAGTGCATCCAGCCGTACGACGCCTGTTCGCATGAAAGGGCTGGTCTCGGTAGCAGTCCCACTCCCGTTCTTCAAGCCGCTCACCTACCTGGTGCCCGACGCGCTGGCAGCGCGTGTCGCGGTCGGGAGTCGGGTGGTGGTGCCGGTCCGCGGCCGCCGGGAGATGGGCATTGTCGTCGGGAACGGCGACTCTCCAGGCGCGGCGGCTGTCGTGTCTCCCAAGCCGATCGCCGAGGCGCCGGACGCCCAACCGGTTCTCACCACCTCGTTGATCGACGTGTGCCGGTGGATCGCGGCATACTATGTCGCGCCACTCGGCGTCGTGCTTCGCACTGCGCTGCCTGCCGCGCTCACCGGCGCCGAGTCGCCCGAGCCAAGCGTCAAGACGCGCCGAGTCGCCACGCTCACGACGGAACTGCCGACCCTGCTCGAGCGCGATCGCACGTTCGCGCGCGCGAAAAAGCAGCGCGAGCTGTTCGAGCTCATCGAGTCGCTCGGCGGCAGCGCGCCGGTTGAGTTGCTGGTCGAACGGATGTCGTTCTCGCCGACGGTCCTCAAGGGACTGGAGGAACGCGGGCTCGTCGCCATTGGCGAAGAGGTGGTGGCGCGCGATCCCTTCGCCTCGCGCGCGAGTGCTGCCGACCCACGGCACGCCCCCACGCTGGCGCAGCAGCAGGCAATCGACGCCCTCGGCGCTGGCAAACCCGGGGGCGTGTTCCTGCTGCACGGCGTGACCGGAAGCGGCAAGACGCTCGTCTATCTCGATTTTCTCCGCACCGTCGTGAACGATCGCGGCCGGACGGCCATCGTGCTCGTGCCGGAGATCGCGCTCACGCCCCAGACGGTGAGCCGGTTTCGCGCGGTGTTCGGCAACAAGGTGGCCGTGCTGCACAGCGCGCTGAGCGACGGAGAGCGCTACGACGCCTGGCTCGCCCTCAAGCGCGGCGACAAGCGCATTGCCGTCGGGGCACGCTCGGCGATCTTCGCGCCACTGGAGAACCTCGGCGCGATCGTCGTGGACGAGGAGCATGAAACCAGCTACAAGCAGGGAGAGGCGCCGCGGTATCACGCGCGCGAAGTGGCCATGGTGCGTGCCAGGGCACAAGGCGCGGTCGTGGTGCTTGGGAGCGCGACTCCAAGTCTGGAGAGCTGGTCCAATGCTCGCTCCGGTAAGTACCGGCTGTTGTCCCTCCCGGATCGCGTCGGAGGCGGACGTCTTCCGAGCGTACGCGTCGTGGACATGCGCGTGCCCAAGGATCAGAAAATCTCGCCGCACGCCACGACATCTGAATCGCTGGCGCGCCTGGTGCTGAGCGAAGAGCTCGAGACCGCGCTGCGCGCCCGCCTGGAGCGTCGCGAGCAATCCATTCTGCTGCTCAACCGGCGCGGGTACGCGTCATTCGTGCAGTGCGCACAATGCGGCGAGGTGGACGTCTGCCCCAACTGCAGCATCACGCTCACGTACCACCGCGCTCCCGAGCGGCTCATCTGCCACTACTGCCAGCACGCGGAGGCGCCGCGGCAGCGCTGCCAACGCTGCGGGGGCTCGGTGCTCAAGCAACGCGGGCTGGGGACGCAGCAGGTGGAGCGCATTCTGGCGGAGCGGATGCCCAGCTCGCGCATCGCGCGCATGGACGTCGACACCACGTCGGGCAAGTGGGCGCACGCCGACATCCTCGATCGCGTCGCGCGCGGGGACGTCGACGTCCTGCTGGGAACGCAGATGATCGCGAAGGGCCTCGATTTCCCCAACGTGACGCTCGTCGGCGTCGTGGACGCGGACGTCGGCATCAACCTGCCGGATTTTCGCGCGTCGGAGCGCTGCTTCCAGTTACTGAGCCAGGTGGCCGGACGTGCCGGACGCGGTCCGAAGGGTGGGGAGGTGTTCATCCAGACGCGAGTGCCGGGACACCACGCCGTGGTCTGCGCCGTGGCGCACGACTACGATCGATTCGTCAACAAGGAGCTGGAGGGCCGCAGCGACCCGCCGTATCCGCCCGCGATTCGTCTGGCGAACGTCGTGTTCAGCGGCACGCGCGAGGAGGACACGGCGCGTCTCGCCACCGAGACGGCGGACCGTTTGCGCGCGCTGCTGGAACGCAAAGGCGACCCGGACATCACGATCGTCGGACCATCCAAGTGTCCCATCGAGCGGATCAAGAATCGCTGGCGCTGGCACTTCATGCTCAAGTCGCGCAACGCGGCTCAGCTCACGCGCGTCGCGCGCTACATCGCGGAGCGGATTCCCGTGCCGTCGAAGGGGCAGCTTCGCATCGTTGTCGACCGAGACCCCGTCTCTCTTCTCTAACCCCCACTCACGCGGCGGGCGCTCTCAGACCAACAAACAGCCTATCACGGACGAGACGGGATCGAACGGAGCACACAGATACTGCAACGGCTTTGGTTGTTCTCTCGTGGCGCGAGAGTCTCTCGCGCCATGCAACCAGCGATGATTTGGTTGTTTCGTAGCGCGGGAAAGTCCGTCGCGCCACGCCAACCAAGCAATGGCAGTATCCGTGTGCTCCTGTCCAATCCCGTCTCGTCCGTGAGGAGCAGGTTTCGGCCCCGGATCTCTGTCAGGGCTCCCCTGGCTTGGATCCGTGGAACCACATCCGTATCAGCCGCTGTTCCTCGAATGTCGCTTCGACGCCGCGTGTGATCCGAGGGTCGAAGGACTGACGCGCCATCACCCGGTATATGATCGGAATCGACGGCATCGTCTCCTCGAAATCCGTGACGACGTGCATGGACTTCATGCCCCGCACGTCTGGCGGCATGCGCGTCAGTCGCAGCTCCGTCCGTCGAATCTGATAGGTGGCAGTGTCCAGGAAGATCGAACCCTCGATATCCGGGGACCTGATGCGTGCCGCGGCCAGCAGGTCCAGGCGGTACATCGGGACGCTGTCTACCATCGCGACGCCCGCGTTGTGAAAGCAGTGGTTGTGCACGAACGCGGAGTCGGCAAAATCCACGAGTGTCGGGACGTGCATCACCAGGCTGTCGCGGCCGCCGCGCGTCGCGATGCGGGTGATGATCCGGCCGGGTCGATAGCGCCACGGGTCATCGCTCTCGTACCTGATCGTATCGACTCGGCCGAGCCGCGACGGCGCGTTCGGTTGGCTGTCCCCGCGCACGGTCGTCACGAGATACGAGAAAGGGTAGCTCCGGGACAGCAGCCGGAGTTGTTCGGCATTGTCCAGGAGCTGCGTGAAGATGCCGGCCACGGCGGTGTCGCCGTCGGGGTGAGGCGGTCCCGGATGACGGCACTCCTCGTACGCGTGCACGTTGACCACGGCCAACTGCAGCGCCACGCGCGTGAGTCGGACCACGACGCTGTCGGTCGTGCCCTCGCGAACCGTCGCCGCGACGTCCGTCGAGACGTACCCCAGCCGGCGAACGCGCAGGATCACAGCGCCGGGCGGGAGGTTCGACAGATAAAACCTGCCCTCGGCGTCCGCAAAGAGCTCCCGGCCGAGGGTCGGGATCGTGACCACGGCGTGCGGCAGCGGCGTGCCGCCGTCGACCGCGACGACCCTACCCCTGAGCGCGCCGGACTGCGACAGGGCCGGCCTCGATGCCCCAACAAGGGCAACGGCCGAACCGATGACCAGCCGCACCAACGCCGGCCTGCTTCCCCTGCTTCCCCTAATTGCCTGGCGTCGCGCGTGCCAGGCTGCACCGTTCGTCTGGCTCACGCGCGAGAAGTTAGCTTTAGGGCGTGAGAATCTCGCCCCCGGATCTGACCGCTGCGCCCCTGCGCGCGGCGCCGGACGCGCGATTTGCCGCCGCACCGGCAGACGGCGTGTTCCCGGACAACTTCTTCTCGAGCACCAACCTGCCCACGTATGTGAAGGTGAAAGGGCAGTGGAAGATGCCGCACGAGCCGCGGATGGATGCCGGACTGATGCTGGACGAGAAGGGGGAGCTCTGGGCCCGCGAGGGGCGTCGCGTCCGCAAGGGACAGCTGGTCGCCATCGGGGCCGCCGAGGACGGCACGGAAGGCATCTTCGTCCACTCGGCGCCGTTCTTCGGCGAAGCCGAGGGCGAGTTCAAGTTCATGAGCAGCGAGGTCTCGCGCGAGAAGCCGATCGATTACGCCCTCATGGCGCGGCTGCTCGTGGCCGAGCGCGATCGCGGCGGGTATCCCATCTGGGTCACCGGTCCCGCGCTGGTGCATTCGCGCGCGCGCAACGACATGAGCTGGTTCGTCTCGAACGGATTCGTCGGCGCGCTGCTGGCGGGCAACGCCGTAGCCGTGCACGACATCGAGGCGTCGATCTACGGGACGACGCTGGGCATGACCCGCACCGGCGAGATCGCGCAGGGCGGACACGGCCTGCACATGCGCGCCATCAACATGGTCCGCGCGGCCGGCTCCATCGCCAACGCCGTGAAGCAGGGCATCATCACCGACGGCATCATGCACGCATGCGTGGTGAGCAACGTGCCGTTCGTGCTCACCGGTTCCATTCGCGATGACGGGCCGTTGCCCGACGTGATCACCGACATGGAGCAGGCGCAGGACGCGATGCGCGGCCACACCGTGAAGGCGACGATGGCGGTGCTCATCGCCACCGCGTTGCACGCGATCGCCACGGGCAACATGCTGCCGGCCTTCGTCACCGAGGAGGACGGCACGATGCGCGAGCTCGCGACCATCTGCGTCGATTCGTCCGAGTTCGTGGTCAGCAAGCTCAAGGACCGCGGCACCCACCAGGCGTTCGGCGTCGTCACGAACGCGCAGGACTTCATGCACATCCTTCGGCTGTACGTCGAGCGCGAGCTCGACGCCGGCAAGCGCACTCCCACCCAACCCCTGCGAGCAGCCGCCCGATGAACGAGCGCGACATCACCCGCGAGCGGTTCGTTTCCGCCATCGCGGACAAGGTGAATCCCGAGGACGTAGCGGAAGTGCATCTCTTCCACCCGATGAAGGCGGGCGGGCTCGAGAGCGGCGTCGCCGTTCTGGCCGTTCGCGAACGCAAGGATGCCGCGGTCGCGGAAGCCGGCTTTGTCAGTGATCCTGACGCGACTGGCACCGAAGGCGCCACCGAGCACGTCGCCAACGATCTCGCGGTCCCCACCGGCGCCGAAGGCGACGCCGAGAGCCAACGGCGAGCGAGCGCGCCACAGCACCTTCGCGCGCAGCTCAACGCGGCCGCCGATTCAGACGTTGCGGAGGCCGCCGAGAACGCTTCGATAGCGGCTGACGAGCGATTGGCGGTATACACGGCGAAGTATCGACTGACGCTCAAGGGCCCCGAGCGCGGCAAATGGACGTTCGACATCCACGCCGAGGCCGACGCGCCACTCATTACGGTCGACAGGGTCGTGCAAGGCGTGCAACGGCGGTCGGGCGACGCCGAGGAGCCGCGGAAGTTGAGCGGCGATGAGTTCCGCGCGCTCCTGCCGCCGAAAGAAGTCGTCCAGGGCCAGGCCGTCTGATCGTTCTCGCGGCCTTCACGGCGGGGCTGCTCAGCTTCCTCTCGCCGTGTGTCCTGCCCCTCGTCCCGAGCTATCTCACGTTCGTGACCGGGATGTCGCTGGACGACGTGCAGCGCGCGCGCCGCTCGTCGCTGGTGCATGCGCTGCTCTTCATCCTGGGCTTCACGATCGTGTTCATCCTGTTGGGCGCGACCGCGACGGCCGTCGGACGGCTGCTCATCCACCAGCGCGTGTGGCTCACGCGGATCGGCGGCGTCCTGGTCATCATCTTCGGCCTCTACCTGCTCGGCGTGCTCAACGTCACGCCGTTCGGACGCGAGCGACGCGTGCACCTCAGCGACAAGCCGGTGGGCTATCTCGGCAGCGTGCTGGTGGGCGTTGCGTTCGGAGCGGGATGGACGCCGTGCATCGGTCCCATTCTGGGCGGGATTCTCACCTATACGGCGACGCGGGCCGATCTCTCGGTCGGCGTGGGACTCCTGTTCATCTACGCGCTCGGACTTGCGATCCCGTTTGTGCTGTCGGCCGTCGCGGTGGAACGGCTCATCGAGCTCACCCGCGCGTACAGCAAGCACCTCGTATGGGTCTCGCGACTCTCCGGTGTGCTGGTGCTCGCGCTGGGAGTGCTGATGGTGACCGGCTATCTGCCGTTGCTCACGGGCACACTGCAGTCGCTGACACCTGACTTTCTCAGAGAAAGACTCTAGCGTCGCAGGCGCGCGGGCTACGCGTGCACGGCCGAGCTCACCCCGTTGACCCGTTGCCGCACGCGCTCGATGTCCTCGACCGGCCTGACCTCGACACAACCGCTCTTGGCCCAGGGGAACTGCGCCGCGATGCGCAGGGCCTCGTCCATGTCCTGCGCCTCGATGAGGTTGAAGCCGCCGAGGAACTCCTTTGCTTCCGCGAACGGTCCGTCGCTGATCGTCGTGCGTCCGTTGCGGACGCGCAGCGACTTCGCGGTCGCGGGCTTCTGTAGCATCTGCGAGTCGAGCAAGCGACCTTCCGCGCGCAGATCGTCCGCGTTCGCCAGACAGTGGCGCATGTCCGCGTCGAACTCCGAGGCGGGCATCGTCTCCAGCAGGTTGGGATCGTTGTAGATGAGCAACAAGAACTTCATCCGACACCTCCGGTGTTACGGAGCCACGCGTCGCACCGTGACGACGTCGTGGCGCTTGATGTTGTATCGTTTCGCGAAGTCGCCCTGATTGATCGAGAACGACAGGACGCCGCGCGACTGCATCACCGCCAGCGGTGACCCGACTGAAACATCGCTGAACGTGTTCCGCCACGGCAGGCGATACGATTTTGGCCCGATGCGGACGTCCAGCCGGTCGCCCATGCGGGCCACGGAGTCCAGCATTGCGGCCGGGATGTTCGTGACCACGTTGCCGTACGGGTCCTCGATGTAGCGCACGATTCCGGCGATCGCTCCAGCGGACAGCCGTGCAGGCTGGACATCCAGCTTCACCGGCACCAATGCCGGTCCAAGTGAGTCGATCGGTGTCCCAGCGGCGAGATGCGCGCCGACGGGCGAGAAGATGTCGCGGCCGTGGAACGTGAATGACTTGTCCGCCTGTCGGAAATACTTCGCCTTCGTCAGCTCGACCGCGCGATCCAATCCCTCGGTCGCGAGCGCGAGCGTGAAGATCCCGTTGTCCGGCCCGACGAGCAGGTGGCCCTTCTTCGTCAGGGCCGCCATCGGCTTGCGCTCACTGCCAACGCCCGGATCGACCACCGCGACCACGACGGTGCCCGGCGGATAGAAGGGAAGCGCCTGCTCGATCACCTCGCCGGCCGTCTCGATGTCGTACGCCGGCGTCTCGTGCGTGAGATCCACGATGCGCAGGTTTGGGGCGATTCCGAGCATGACGCCCTTGCACACCGCGACCGCGCCGTCCTTCATGCCAAAATCCGTAAGGAAGAGCAGCGGCGCTGCCGCGGGGTCACGCGCCGGCGTTTCCCGGGCGCACGCCGCACCGGCTGCCAGGACGGCCGTGGCCAAGAGCGATCTGAGAATACGCGGTGACGGCAAGAGATTGGGGTTGGAGGTGAGGTATGATGGGTGTGGTGTCAGCCGCGGACGGTTAGAGGTGTTGGGTTAGCGGTGTAAGGTGTGTGAGGCTAGGCATTGCACTTGGGTGTGGGTCGGTGGGGGTGGGGTTCCCAGCAAGCGGAATGTCCGAGCCGAGCCGCGCCATATGCGCGGCCGGCGAGGCCAGCGAGCACCGCAGGAGCGGAGCGTAGGAGCGGAGCGTAGGAGCGGAGCGTAGGAGCGTAGTGACGGAGCGAGAGCGACGAGGAGCGCAGCGTATTCCGCTGCGGGAACCCCACCCGCACCGCCACCACCCAAATACCAATTGCCTAGAGCTCGCGCCGATTCAACTGTCGCACCGCGTAATCCGCCGCACGCGCCGTCAATGCCATGTACGTAATGCTCGGATTCTGATTCGCCGTCGACGCCATGCACGCCCCATCGGTCATAAACACGTTCTTCACGTCCCACAGCTGGTTGTGCGCGTTCAGCACCGACGTCTTCGGGTCACGTCCCATGCGCGCCGTCCCCATCTCGTGGATCACGAGCCCCGGCGGATTGTCGTCCCGCGTCGGGCGGATGTTCGTCGCCCCGATCGCCTCCAGCATCTCCTGCGCGGTCACGATCATGTCCTCGAACAGCTTCTTCTCGTTCTCGCCGTACGCCACCGTTATGCGAAGCGCGGGAATCCCCCACGCGTCCACAAGGTGCGGATCGATCTCGATCCGGTTCTCGTGCCTCGGCAGCATCTCACCGAAGCCGTAGAGCGACAGCTCCCACGGACCGAGGTCGCCGATGAGGGACTTCTTGAATCCCGTGCCGAATCCGTCGGACCACATTCCGCGCTGCCAGCCCTCGCGTTCGGCGCGTCCCTCGAAGCCGTAGCCGCGCACGAAGTCGGGGTGCTTGGTCTTCACGTTCCGGAAGCGCGGGACATAGATCGCGTCCGGACGATTCCCCAGCTCACGCCGGTCGCGCGCCCACGGAAGCGTCCCAGTCGCGCCGCCGCCCATGATGTGATCCATCACGTTGTGTCCCAGCTCGCCGCTCGAGTTGCCCAGCCCCGCGGGGAATTCCGGCGTCGCCGAGTTGAGCAGGATGCGCGCGCTCTCCAGCGCGGAGGCGTTGAGGAAGACGATCTTCGCGTACACCTCCTGCATCTTCCGGGTGTTCGCGTCGACGAAGCGCACGCCCTTCGCGAGGCGCGTCTTCGGATCGTAGATGACGCTGTGCACCACGCTGAAGGGGCGCACCGTCAGCCGGCCCGTCTTCTGGGCCGCCGGCAGCGTCGCGTTGAGACTGCTGAAGTACGAGAAGGTCGAGCAGCCCCGCTCGCAGTGGCCGCAGAGGTGACACTTGGCGCGTCCGCCGTGATCCTGGCTCAGCACCGCCAAGCGCATGTTGGTGATGAGACGCTCGCCGTTGAACTTCCGCAGCAGCGCCTCCCTGGCTTTCTGCTCGGCGATGTTCATCGGCCACGGCTCGAGGAACTCGCCATCGGGAAGGTGCGCCAGTCCCTCCTTCTTTCCCTGCACGCCCACGAACCGCTCGACGTGGCTCCACCAGGGCGCCATGTCCGCGTAGCGAATGGGCCAGTCGACCCCAACGCCTTCCTTCAGGTTCGCTTCGTAATCGAGGTCACTCCAGCGGAAGACGCAGCGTCCCCACATGATGGAGCGCCCGCCCACCTGCCGCCCGCGAATCCACGAGAAGGGCTTGTCTTCAGGGAACGAGTAGGGGTTGTCCAGATCGTTGACGAAGAACTTTCCCGAGTACTCGTTGCAGGCGCCGCATTGGCGCTGGATGGGCTGATAACGCTCGATGCGGTTCCGGTCGCCCATGCCGCGGTAGCGCAGCTCGTAAGGCGGCACGTGCTCCACGTAGTCCACGGCGGGATTGATGGGACGCCCCGCCTCGAGCACGATGGTGCGCAGCCCCTTCTCGGTGAGCTCTTTCGCCGCCCAACCGCCCGAGATGCCTGAGCCGACGACGATCGCGTCGTAGGTGAGTGGTGGCATGTCAGACCGCCGGCGTGAAGGGGACGTTGCCCTGATAGCTGTCGAAGTACATCCGCGTCTTCAGGATCTTCTGCTGGACAACCTGAGACGTGAAGTAGCCGTACACCGTGAGCTGCTTGAGTCGGCCGAATGCGAGGCCGGCGCCAGCCCTGTCGCCGCGGGCGGCATCGAGCGTCTTGAGGAGCTCCACGCGCTGCGCCTGATCCAGCTCGACGAATTTCGACACGCGCGCCTGCTGCGTGGACGCTGCCGAAAGCGCAGCGGCTTTCGCATCGATGTCGGTGAGCCCAGTAAGGAATCCCTTCTTCTCGTCATCGCTCGCCCACTCGCTCAGGAGCAGATCGATGAACTCGGGTACCTTGACGCTCGTCGCGCCGGGCGTGTCGGTCTCGGGGATGACCATCTCCGAGATCAGCGTCACGAGTTTCTGCTGGTCGGCGTTCAGCGTCCGGAACGGGACCTCGGTGCTGGCGAGCCGGCGATGGAACTTGTCGGCGAGGTCGAGGGCGGCGTCGGCGCTGCGCGGCAGCAGAGGAAGGGCGAGCGCGGAGCCGAGGAGTCGCACTACTTGGCGTCGTTCCATTCCGAATCCTATTCCACGAACCGCGGGTTGGTTAGAGTCTCGGGTCCGAGCCATTCGCGGCATTCCGGTGGCCATCCCGGGTCCTTCGCGCGGGGCCACGTATAGGATCCGGATTCACCGGATTCACCCTGAGCCTGAATCGCACATAACAAAGTCCATCACGCCAGGCGCGATGAACTGTGTTTCGTGCATTGAAAGATCCGGATGCATCTGTAGAATCAGGATTCGGCAGTACGTGGCCCTTGCGAGACAAAGCCAACCCCGGGGCAGCCTTGCGAGACCAAGCCAGCCCGGGAGCCTTTGCGAGACGAAGCCGGCCCCGAAGCCCCCAACGTCACCGGATCCTCGATGCGCCGAACCGTACTCTGCGTCGCGCTGTGTGCCTGCGCAAAGCCCCAGACGTCTCCAACACCAAACCATCGCCTGCCCGCGACACCGACCACCGTCGCCTACGGCTACTACTGGTCGGAAGCGAAACCCGCGCTGCGCATCAAATCGGGTGACGTCGTCGAGGTGGAGACGATGCTCACCAACACTCCGGCCGGCCTCGAACGCATTGGCGTGAAGCCCGCGGACATCCCGCAGAACCTCCGCGACATCGTCACCCAGGACACCGGCTCGCTCAAGGGTCCGGGTGGACACATCCTGACTGGCCCGATCTACGTCGAAGGCGCGGACTCCGGTGACGTGCTCGAGGTTCGTGTTCTCTCCATTTCGTTGCCCATCCCTTACGCGTACAACGGATGCAGCGGCTTCATGCGCGAGCTCTGCGAGCAACGCGGCAGCCGCCTGATCCAGCTGGATCGCGAGCGGATGCGCGCCGAAGTCGCGCCGGGCATCGTCGTGCCGCTGCGGCCGTTCTTCGGCTCCATGGGCGTCGCCCCCGCCCCCGCGCTGGGACGGGTGAGCAGCAACCCGCCCAGCATGCACGCCGGGAATCTCGACAACAAGGAGCTCGTCGCCGGAACGACGCTCTACATCCCCGTGTTCGTGAAGGGCGCGCTCTTCGAGGTCGGTGACGGCCATGCCGCACAGGGCGATGGCGAGGTGGACCAGACCGCGATCGAGACGAACCTCGAGGGCCGACTTCAGTTCATCGTGCGCAAGGACATGAAGCTCGACTGGCCCCGTGGCGAAACCCCAACCCACTGGATCACGATGGGCACGGACACGTCTCTTGTCGTCGCGACGAAGACCGCGATCCGGGAGATGGTGAAGTTCCTCCAGCAGACCAAGGGCATCACGCAGACGCAGGCGTATCAGGCGGCATCCATGGCGGCGGACCTGCGGATCACGCAGCTCGTGGACGGGAACGTCGGTGTCCACATGATGATCGCGAAGGAGTATCTGGCTCCGCGCTCCAGCCCCTAACCCGTCCTCAGCGTGAAGAGCGTGAGCTCGGGACGGACGTTGAATCGCGCCCGGATCAGGTGCCCGATGCCCTTGCTGATGTACAACGTGCGGTCGCGGTCCACCTCAACGACACCAGACACGTAGCGCCGGTTGCGCACCGGGAGCAGCGGCGGCGGCAGGAATGGCGGTTTGCATTGACCACCGTGCGTGTGCCCGGCCAGCACCCATCCGCGGTAACCCGCCCAGGACAGTTCGTCGAGGCCGTCAGGGTTGTGACAAAGCGCAATTCCTGCTCGGCTCTGTCGGGCGGCAAAGGCTCGAGCGGTGTCCGATCGCCCGGCCCACAGGTCGTCGATGCCGATGATGTCGAGTCCCCCCCTCACGGTGTGCACCGCGTTGCGCAGGACCGTGACGCCCGCGCGCTGCGCCTCGGCGATCACCCGCTCCGCCACGGCCGGTTCGCGCCAGCCGCGCCCGTAGTCGTGGTTGCCGAGTACGCCGACCGTGGCCAGCCGGCCGCGAGGCAGATGGGTGAGCACCGATCGGAGCTGCTCGAACTGCGCATCGCCGCGACCCACACGATACGTGATGAAATCGCCCGTGATGACGACGATGTCCGGCTCGAGCGCCCGAAAGCGGTCGAACGATTCAGCGAGATAGCTGTCGCTGACTCTGGGGCCGACGTGCAGGTCGCTGATCTGTCCCAGTGTGCGCCCATGCAGTTCCGGCGGAAGCGCGTCGACCGGAAGGTCGCGACGCACGATCTCCAGCCAGTGCGGCTCGATGCCGATCGTGTATCCGACGAGTCCTGCGGCGGTGAGCGTCGCGCCAATCGCTCCGCGTTGAAGGAACTCGCGTCGCTTCACTCGCTGTATGCGGTGCTGCCGCGCTTCACGGCTTTTCGACGGTGACGGTCGCGATCCTGTCGCCCTCGAGAATCCCGTCGACAACCTCGATGCCGTCCACCACCTCGGCGAAGACGGTGTAGTCGCGCCCCAGACGCAGGTTGTCCTTGAGGTTCACGAACCACTGCGCATCTCCCGTGTCGTGCGAGCGCGTGCTCATGCCGAGCGTACCGCGCACGTGGGGCACGGTTCCCAGCTCGTCGCGGAAGTAGTACTTGTAGCCGACGTACTCGTTGGTGCCAGGTCCGGCGCCCTGGATGACGAAGTCGGGCTCCACGCGGTGCCAATTGCCGCCGTTGTAGTAGCGAGTGCTGGCGAGCGCGAGCACGCGCGCCGCCATCATCGGCGCGACGTCGCCGCGCAGCTTGACCACGAATGAGCCACCGCCGCTTGCAGGCGACATCGTCACCCGCAGCCGCACATCCTCACCGAGCGCCAGCGCTACGGCGTGCGGCGGCAAGCCGCTGTCCGCGGCGTCACTGATGACGCCAACGACGCGAACCCTGAACACGCGGTCGTCGCTGGCGGGCCGGCCCGCTGCGTCGAGTAGCGCGACGCGCGCGTCGCGTTCGGAATCGTTGCCGCGAGCAACCCAGCGCTCGAACACGCCACTCGCCGCGGCGGCCACATCCGGCCTGGGCGACCCCTTGAGCGCCAGCGCTGCGGCGCGCACCGCCTGGGCGCCCTGCGCGTTCAGCGCGGCGAGGAACAGCGCGTCGTCAGCGTGTCCCGTCAGCTTGGACAGCGCCTCGATTGCGGCTTCCTTCACGTTGTCGTCGGCGTCGCGGACCAGGGTGCGAAGCGTCGTGGTGTCGGACAGCACGGCCGCGGCGCGTGCGGCGTACATGCGCGCCTGCCATTGTCGGTACGTTGCCATCCAGCGCACGAGCGGCCCTGCCTCTCTGGGACGCAAGCGAGCCAGCGCCACGATGCCGTGCGCGCCTGCATGCCACGACACGTTCCCGGCCGATCGGCGCGACGCGTCGGTCGGCAGCATCACGACCCACTCGCGCACGGTTCCCACGATGCTGTCGTCGGCGGCGCACGCCGGCGTCACGAGGTCTGCGGCGCGGAGACGCACCTGCCATGTGCCGTCAGCGAGCGCCGTGCGGAGGGCGCTGCAGTTCTCCTTCTGCCCAGCCAGCGCGCGGAAGCGCAGTCGCCAGGCAGGTTCGGGCCACGCGCGCGGCGCGGGCAAACGAGGGAACGAGTCGCGCGCGGCGAAGCGCGGGTCGCGAATACGGGCCAATGCGCGCAGCGCCAGCGTGCGAATGCGTCCGTCGGCATGACGCGCACCGTCCGACAGCGCGCGGTCCGTCGAGTCTCTCCGGTCCTCGGCGAGGAGCACACGGCCGACGAGCGCCGAGTCGGCAGAGGTGAGCGCTTGTTTTTGAGCGAGGAGTCGCGCGGGCAGCGGGGCGAGCGCGAGGAGCAAGGAAAAGTGCCGAATCACGCGCGCCACGTTACAGCGCGCGTCTACCCCGCGCTAGCGGGCCGCGAGCCACTGCGTGGCTTTGGTCAACAGCTCGGCCGTCGGCACCGGCTTCACCATGACCTCGGTGACGCCGGCATTACTGCAGCGCTGGAGCGACGCTGGATCGTCGCGGCCGGTCAGCGCGACGGTTGCGCGCGGCGACACGCCCAGCTTTGCGAGGCGGCTCGCAACATCGAGCCCATCGCCGTCCGGCAGCGACAGGTCGAGAAGCAGCAGGTCGGGCGGATCGTTCTCGCCCGCCGCGACTCCCTCGGCCACGGAGTGAGCCACTGTCACACGACGGCCGGTCTCCTCGAAAAGGATGCGCAGTGCGCCGGTCACGAGCTCGTTGTCTTCGACAATGAGCACGTGGGCTTTGCTCGACCTAGGTCGCGTTTCCCGAATACGGGATTGTGAAATAAAATCTGCTCCCACCGCCAAGCTCGCTTTCGACCCAGATGCGGCCGCCATGGAGTTCGACGAGTTTTCTGGCGATAGTCAGACCAAGTCCCGTGCCATGGTGCTGTCGCGACGCGGTCGAATCCACCTGTGCGAACTCCTCGAAAATGAGGTCGTGATATTCCGGCGCGATGCCGATTCCCGTGTCACCGACTTCAGCGGTGAGCTCTCGATTCTCGGCAACGGCGCGCACCCACACTCTCCCATCCGGCGGCGTGAAGCCGATGGCGTTACCCACCAGGTTGCCGAGGATGTGCGCGACTTTCTCCCGGTCGGCGAACAACGGCGGCAAATCCTCCGGCACGTGGAGGTGCAACTGAAGGCGCTTCTTCGCCAACAGCGACTCGTTGATCTGCGTGACCTGCGAGACCACCTCACCGAAATGGAAGGTCGACGGCGACAGCGTCAGCTGGTTGCCCGCCGCACGCGCGTACGTGAGGATCTCGCCGACCTGCTCCAGCAGCTGGCGTCCGCCCGCGATGATGCCCTTGATGCTCTCCATCTGCCGGTTGTTAAGCTTGCCGAGCATCCCATCGCGAAGGATCTCGGCGTGCGTGATCACGGCCGTCAAGGGCGTGCGCAGGTCGTGCGAGATGTTGGCCAGGAACTGCGTCTTGAGCGCGTCCCGTCCTCGCATGTCCGCAATTTCAGCAACTGCCTGCTGGTACAGTTGCTCCACGGCGACAAGCCGCGAGTCCTCGTCCATGTGCGGACCTGACCGGCGTTCAGCCGGCGTCATCCCCGCCAGACTCATGTTCCAAATAGTACCGATCGTCTCGAGTTCTGCCAACGTCGGCCGCCCCCCCCGTTCTCCTACGGATTTGGCGAATGGAACGATGCCTGAGGGCGTCGTTGCAGGAGGACGGGGGTGCCCCCCTGGCATCCGTTCCGGCGCCCAAAATCGCGAAACCAGTTACTTGCGTCGGTGTCGTCCGTCACCAGAGCGGCAGTGTCCGGTACGCGACGATAAAGCTGAAATGTGGAACACCAGGGCGCGAAGCGCATACAAGACAGGAACGTCCCGAACGCCATTGAGGGCGGGGAAACGAGCAGTGTGCCGCCGGGCCATTAGCGGCCTCGTGTAAGGCACTTGTCTTGCCTGTTCGATATGCATACGATGCAAGCTGGCTGATGTCGTCGCCGAGTTAAGTCGCCACTGGCCCGCAGCTTACATATCCTCATACAAGGAACCCCCATGTCAAAGTTCACGAGTCGCATGAATATGCCGGTGATCGTGGGAGCCATGGTGCTATTCGCGGCCTGCTCCGGCGACAAGAATCGGGCGGACACCGCGCTGGCCGCCGACACGTCGCTCAACCGCGATCTCGCGCTGGCGGGCAAGGACACCGCGGCGCAGCCACAGCTGACCGACGTCCCGAAGGAGCCGAGCACCAAGGCGCCCGCGACGAAGACGACGCCGAGGACGTCCACGAAGTCCACGTCGACCAAGACGGCGAGCGGCAACACCACCACGCGTCCGACGGGCACCGCCACGCGCACTGGTCAGATCGCCGCGGGCACGACGCTCAGCCTGACGTCGAACTCGAAGATCTGCACGAACACCAACAAGGTCGGCGACAAGTTCACCGCGACGCTCAGCGATGCTGTGTCTGGCTCCAATGGCGCCACGATTCCTGCGGGCGCGACGGTGAGCCTCACGGTCACCGCGCTCAAGCGCAGCGAGAACGTGAACGACAAGATCATCATGGAGTTCGCCGTCAACAGCGTCGAGTACAACGGCAAGACCTACGCGCTCGAGGCGAACGTGAGCAACGCCGCGATCGATCGTGTGCGCAATCAGCCGAAGAGCGCTGATGCGAAGAAGGTCGTCGGCGGCGCGGCGGTGGGCGCGATCGCTGGCCAACTCCTCGGCAAGAACACCAAGTCGACGGTGATCGGTGCGGCAGCTGGTGCGGCGGCGGGTGCCGCGGCCGCGGCAGCGACCGCGAACTACGAGGGCTGCGTCAACTCTGGCGCCAGCATCGTGGTGACGCTGACTGGTCCGGTGACGGTCACGTTGTAAGAAGATCTTCTTAAAGACGAAGGCGGGCGCGGAGCAATCCGCGCCCGTTTTTTTTGGCCAGCTGTCAGCTAACGGCTGAGAGCAGTCAGCCGATAGCTATAGAGCCAGAGATCGTCCCGATATAGCTCTCGGCTGTAAGCTGTGAGCTTTTGGCTGACAGCTCAAAATCCTAGTAGCCCGCTGGCCGTCCCCCGGATCGCCAATCCGAATACCCCTCCCAGCCCGCCGGCGTACGCACAATGCCGTTCACGGACGCAACCGCCGACACAGTCTTCGTCCCGTAGCCCCACGCTCGCAGGGTGTCCAGGACCGCCGTCGGAACCTTGTCCTCGTAGAACAACGTGTCGGGCAGCGCCTGATGATGGATTCGCGGTGCGCCGATCGCGTCCGGCAGCGACGCCTGATGGTCGATGACATTGATGATCGACTGCATCACGCCGGAGATGATCCGCGGGCCCCCGCGTCCGCCGATCAGCAGCAGCGGCTTGCCTGCGCGATCCAGCACCACGCTCGGCAGCATCGAGCTCAGCATGCGCTTTCCCGGCTGTATCGCGTTCTGCTCGCCCTGTACCAGCCCGAACATGTTCGGCTTGCCAGGGTTCGCCGCGAAGTCGTCCATCTCGTCGTTCATGAAGATGCCGATCGTCGGCAGGTACACGCCCGAGCCGTACAGATCGTTGATCGTCGTCGTCGTGGACACCGCGTTGCCGGCGGCGTCGACCACCGCGTAGGGTGTCGTCTGTCCGCGCTCCGCGGCGCCCAGCGCATCCGTCAGTGTCGTCGTTCGTGTCGCGGTCGTGCCGATGCTCGCGCGCAGCTTGGCGGCGTACGACATGCTCGACAGCAGGTCCACCGGAACCTTCACGAACGCGGGATCCGCGAGGAGCGCGTTGCGGTCGACGAACGCGCGCTGCAGCGCCGACGCCACCAGATGCGCTTCGCGCGCGCTGCCCGCGGTCGCGGGAAGGTCGAACCCGGCGAGGATGTTGAGCGCCTCGATCATCGTCACGCCTGACGATGGCGGCGGCATCGTCACCAGCGTGTGTCCGCGGTACATGGAGCGCAGCGGCTCGCGCCATTCCACCTTGTATGCCGCGAGATCCTCCGCCGTGATGATCGCGCCCGCCGCACGCAGGTCCTCCGCCATGGACCGGCCTCTGGACCCGGTGTAGAAGCCGGCCGTGCCGCTGTCCGCGATCGCACGCAGCGTCTGCGCGAGCGCGGGCTGCCTGAGCGTCGCGCCTGCCGCCAGCGGCTGACCATTGGGCAGGAACACCGACGCGCCGGCGAACTCGCCGATGAGCTTCGCGTGCCGCGTGAGCGATCCCGCGAGCAGCGAGTCCACCACGAACCCCTGTTCCGCCAGTCGAATGGCGGGTGCCATGACACGCGCGAGTGGCAGCACGCCGAAGCGCTGGTGCTGGCCCACGAGTCCCGCGACGCTGCCCGGCACTCCGGACGCGAGCGGCCCGACAACGCTCTTGCGCGTGGTTCGGCCGCTGTCGTCCAGGAACATGTCGCGGGTCGCTGCCGCCGGCGCGACCTCGCGATAGTCGATGGCGGCGACGCGTCCGTTGGCCATCCGGATCAGCGTGAAACCGCCACCGCCCAGGTTACCCGCCTCCGGGTACACGACCGCGAGTGCGAAGCCGACGGCCACCGCGGCGTCCACCGCGTTGCCCCCCGCCTTCATGATCTCCACGCCGGCCTGGCTCGCGAGCGGCGCGTCCGACGCCACCATGCCGTGCGTGCCGATCGCGGTTGATGGATCGGCGCTGACCGGAGCGGTGGCGGGCGCTGGCGACGGGGGAGCCGCAGCGCGGCACGCGACTACCGCGAGGGCGAGAACG
>DASTVV010000011.1:0-3244 GCA_035758925.1 Gemmatimonadaceae bacterium | reverse complement strand
TGCGGCGCGCCTGTTCGTCACCGCGTACCACGATCGCCCGCACGTCCACCGGAAAGTCGATCTCGATCGCCTGCGGTGGGTTCGTCAGCGGCCCGCTTCGCAACGAGAACTGATCCCGTCCGATGCCCACCATTAGCCATCCGGCGGGTGCAGGGCCACGGGGTTGTAGGCGATACCGCCCCGCCGGGACAGCCGCCACTTGATATAGCGGTCGATCGTTCGGCCCAGCGCCCCCTGGCGCGTCCGACGGCCGCGGCTGCATCCGAACGAGGGGGGGCACCTGATCGGGCGTGAGTCGATGCAGAGCCGGTAACGCGAGCAACAGCACATGCCGGTCCGAGCCGAGGCGACGGAGCAGATCGAGTTGCGCGGGCGCGATGTTTCGTCCATCAACACCGGACAGCGCCCAGACGATCGTCAGGGCGACCATCGCGGCGACGGCATACGCAAGGCCAGCTGCGGCGGCCAGTGCTCCGCGCGTGCGTACCCAGGCCTTCCCTTCGATGGCGCGCAACACTGCCCAGGACGCCCCCAGGGACATCACCCAGATGGCGACGTCGCGATACAGAAGCGCCTCACGATCGCGCCACCACGCCGGCACGCCGAGCGCGAGATCGGTTCCGTTGTTCAGCCATTCGAACCACGCCGCGTAGGTCTCGCGCACGTTGAACGCAAGGCGCCCACCGTCGACGAACACCAGTGCCGATGAGATGAATACCGTCACGGCGAGGGCGGCGAGCACCGTCGCGCGCGTGGCGCGATGACGAATTCGAGTCCAGGCAACACCCGCGGGAATCGCCAGCAGGGGAAGCATCGGAACGAAAAAGCGCGCCGGCGCGCTGTGTCCACCCCACCACATCGCGAAGTGCGTCACTGCCAGAAGGTACGGCACGAGCACGAATAGCAACTCGAGACCAAGTCGTCGCCAGCGGCGGTCCAGGCACATGCAGACCAGCCCGCTGAATGCAGCGACGAGCACTGGCGCATACGCCAGCAGGCCAAAACGCTGATCGAAGAACAGCCCGACCAACCCTCCGGGGATGAAAGAAGCTGAGCCTTCTTCATTCGCGTACGGAGCCGACGGATCGGGCGTGCCGTAGACACCAATGAAAAAGCCAATCCAGCAGACGGCGCTGATCGCAGGAATCGTCAGGAACGCAACCGCTTTGCCCGCGGAATTCCTCGTCGTGGAGAGTCGCAGGATGATGAGCGCTCCAAGGCTGCCGGCAATCAGCGCAAAGCGAGTGTGAATCCATGGAAGGAGTGCCAGCGCCGCGCCGTGCAGCCACCACGGTCCAATGCGCTCGTCGCGAGTCTCGCGCTCGCGTTCCGTTCGCAATAGCGCCCACACTCCGGTCAATGCGATCACCCCACCTGGACCGTCGGGATACACGCTGAAGCTGTGAAAGATCGTACTGACTGAAAGCGTTACTGCCGCCCAGCCAAACCACGCGGCGTCGGAGCGGCGAGTCACGACGGATGTGAGCCACCACGAGAGAGCGCTACCTGCCGAGGAGATGAGAATCAGGAACACCACGACGCCGCGGTACCCGGCAATCGCGAATGCCGGTGCGATCAACGCTGGCAATCCTGGCGCGTGAATCGAGTAGATCTCCCCATTCCGTCCGCGACGGCGATAGTCCGGCTTCGGCAACTCACCCGCGTAATACGCGCGATAGTCGCCATTCCGGTGGTTGTTCTCGATGCGGAGATCGCGATCCTTCAGCAGGCTCTGCGTGATGATCAGGTAGTGCGGCTCGTCGCCTCCCGGGATCGACGGCCGCGTCTCGAACGCAGCAACCGTGTAGATCGCAAACGCAAGTGCACCTGCAACCAGGGCAGGGCGCTTGAAGATCGCGACTGCTCCCAATCGCCCTCGGATTGCGGCGATGGCGGAAGAGGAGGACGAAGCGAGCGCGACGCCAACCCCCAGCCACACGACAAGTGCAAGATGACCCGACCATACCCGCAGTGCCGCCGGAAGCGATGGTGACAGCCACGGCAATGCGAGGAGAGTGAGCAACCACACCGATGCGAGTGACGCGCCAGATCGCCACCCAGCCCACACGCCCGCCAGCGCGAGCGCGACGAGAATTCCCGATCCGATCGAGAGAGGAAGCAGCGCGACCCACGATGCGCCGTCGGAGGTCAGCGCCAGTGTGCCCTGCGACAACCAGGCGGCAAGCGCGGTACCGAAAAGTGCGACAACGAGCGTCAGGCGAGACACAGAAGGAACGGCCGAATTCGGCGGTAGAATGTCGCATTCTACATGGAGGCACGCCCGGATACCATCGCGGCACGCGCGCGTGGTGCTGCGATCGCATGCGGCCTTGCGCTCGTGCTCGCCGTGCTCATGACGTGGCCGCTCGCGTCGGGCCTCGGACGCCTCGGCCGCACGACCAACATGGACGGCCTCTACGGGATCTGGAACGTCGGCTGGGTCAGTCGCACGATCGTCACCGATCCCGGGTCGCTCTTCGACGCCAACATTTTTTATCCGCATCGGAGCACGCTCGCGTACTCCGAGGCCAACATCGTGGCGGGCGTGATTGGAGTCCCTGCGTGGCTCCTCACCGGCAATGCGTATGCTGCGCATAACAGCGCACTGCTCTTCGCGTTTGCCTCGACGTTCCTGGGCATGTGGGTGCTCGCACGGTATTTATCCGGACGCACCGATACCGCAGCCGCCGCGGCGATTCTTTTCGCGTTCTGTCCTTACTTCTACTCGCACAGCGCCCACGTTCAGCTGTTGATGGCGGGTGGTATCCCGCTGTCCATGCTTGCGCTGCACCGGCTCGCTGATGCGCCGTCTCTGCAGCGCGGCGCCGCGCTTGGCGCCGCACTCGCGGCGCAAGCGCTCGCCTGCGCCTACTACGGAATCTTCGCCGGACTCATGGTCGGGTATGGCGTGTTGTTCTTCGCGCTTCGCCGAGGCTTATGGCGCGCGACCGCGTTCTGGATTGCGATCGGCATCGCAGTCGTCGTCGCTGGCGTGATTGTCTTTCCATTTCTTCTGCCCTACCTGGAACTGCAGGAAGGTGGCTTCGTACGGTCGCTGGACGATGCGCGGAGATACTCGGCAACGTGGCAGAGCTATCTCGCCTCGCCCGCGCATCTCCACCGACCGATCCTCGGTCTTGCCCGGCAACTGGGATGGCGGATGGGAGAAGTGCTGTTTCCCGGCGTTCTTGCCATCATGCTCGGGATAATCGGGATTGCGATGTGCTGGAGACGCGATCCTGCC